>NZ_JAVKGM010000019.1:0-67946 GCF_031432225.1 Halalkaliarchaeum sp. AArc-GB
TGTAGAGTAAATTCTTTGAGAAGGGTTAACATCACACTGACAAGAACTGTCTGCGAGACGGGCTATTCGTTGCTGTACAAGTTCCGCATTATCTTTCCTTCTGCCGAACTGAGGCGTTTCGACAGGGCGGATGTAGTAATGTCTAATTCGCTTGCAAGTTCGTCGAATTTGGCGCCGCCTGACTTGTCGTAGTAGCCCATCAGAATCGCCTTCTCGACTGTCTCGCGCTCGAGAGTCGTTAGTTCCTGGAGGTTCACGAGTGCCGAACTCGAGCTCGTCTGCTCTCCACCAACGACGAGACTGCGGAGCCGTACTTCGTCGACGACGTCATCCAGATCCGCTATCAGTTCGCGAAGTACCGTCCTGTTCTGTGGGTTCGTTCGCACCACCATCCGCTCGCTGTCGACCGATTGTAGCGACGGGATGCAATCGTGGTGTGCAAGTACCCGGCAGGCACATTCCGAATCGATCTCTACCCTCCCCTGAATTATCTCCGTGTCGGAGTCGCCACTCTGGCAGGTGTAGTAACACGTGCCGTCGATGACGTGGTGTTCGATCGGCTTTTCCAGACAACAGTCCGAGCAGACTGCACAGCTTTTCGTGGCTGAACCGAATTCGAGCGCGAGTTCGACCACCAGGGTCCGCTTTGACCTCTTGGAACCGCTTTTCCGTATATTTTTTTGCATTATTTTCGGGGGCCTTCGGCTTTCCACTTTCAGTTAAAAATTGGTGCCTCACTGCCCTTACCTTTTCGCCCATTCTCGCATCGTGGGAAATGTAACTATCATCTGATAATAACTCGTCAACTCTCTCGGTGGGACCACGGTGAACTGCTCGTCGCGTCTCTGTGTCGGCCCTCGGTCCCGTCGCCGCCGACGGTTCATTGTGGAGGCGGTGACGTTGTGAGCGTTCGTTCCGTTTCAAAAAGGTCGTGTCACAAGTCTTTATTCGATGACGGGGGAAATGGCCGTATGGCTGCCATCGAGTTGTCCGGCGTGAGAAAGGAGTTCGCCGACGTCACGGCGGTCCGCGACCTCGATTTGACCGTCGAGGAGGGGGAGGTGTACGGCTTCCTCGGTCCGAACGGGGTCGGGAAATCGACGACGATCAACATTCTGCTGGACTTCGTTCGCCCGTCCGCTGGGGAAGTGCGCGTCCTCGGACGAGACGCCCACCGCGAGAGCCTGGCGGTGCGCCAGCGGACCGGGGTTCTGCCGGAGGGGTTCGGCGTCTACGACCGGCTCTCCGGCCGACAGCACGTCGAGTTCGCGATCGATTCGAAGGACGCCGCTGACGATCCCGACGAGCTGTTATCCCGGGTCGGACTCGCGGCCGACGGCGCCCGGAAGGCCGGCGGCTACTCGAAGGGGATGCGCCAGCGGCTCGCGCTCGCGATGGCGCTGGTTGGCGAGCCCGACCTCCTCATTCTGGACGAACCGTCGTCGGGCCTGGACCCCACCGGTGCGAAGGACATGCGCGAGATCGTTCGCGAGGAGGTCGACCGCGGCGCGACCGTCTTCTTCTCCTCGCACGTGCTGGGACAGGTCGAAGCCGTCTGCGATCGCGTGGGGATCCTCCGGGACGGCCGGCTCGTCGCCGAGGACAGCGTCGAGGGGCTCCGCGAGGCTGTCGGCGACGACGAGACGCTGGTGATCACCATCGGCGAGGGAGCCGAAGGCGTCGGTGAGGAGGGCGTCGCCGGCGCGACGGCGGCGATCCGCGACCTCGAGGGCGTCTCGGCAGTCGAACTGGACGGCGACACGCTGACGGTTTCCTGCCGCGGCGACGCCAAGACCGCGGTGCTGTCGACGCTCGAGGAGCAGGGGATCGACGTCGACGACTTCACCACCCGCGAGGCGTCGCTCGAGGACCTGTTCCTGGCGTACACGGAGGGTGAGGCCGGAGACTCGGATGGGTCACCGCAGGCTGCCGAGACCCCGGTCGATCGGGAGGGGTCGGCGTGAGCCTGCTGTCTGTCGCCCGGAAGGACTTCGAGGACGCGATCCGGTCGCGGTGGCTGATCGGGCTCACGGTGCTTTTCGTCCTGTTGTTCACTGGGACGGCGTACCTCTTCCGTCCACCGGAGGGGGAAACGCTGGAGGCGAACGTCATCCTGAGCCTGTTCGGGCAGCTGTTCGTGGGGACGCTGGTCCCCCTGATCGGGCTCGTCATCGGCTACAACGCGATCAGCGGGGAGCGCGAGAGCGGTTCCCTGAAGCTGCTGTTGGCGTTGCCCCACAGCCGGATCGACGTCGTCTTCGGCAAGGTCCTCGGCCGGGCGGCCGCACTCGGCGGGGCGATCCTGGTGGGGTTCGTGCTCCCGGCGATCGTGCTCGCGGTCGGTCCCCTGGAGTTCGATCCGCTGGCGTACGTGGGGTACACGCTGCTCGTCGTCGTCTTTGCGGCTGTGTTCGTCAGCATCGGCGTCGGGTTCTCGGCGGCGGCGTCAACACAGCGCCGGGCGCTGGCGGGCGCGATCGGGCTGTACTTCCTGTTCGTTCCGCTGTGGAACGCCGCGACCGGGGGGTTCCTGCTGTTGTTCGCGCAGTTCCCCGACTGGTTCCCCCTCGAACGGGCCCAGGAGGTCGCCGAACTGGCGAACCCAAGCACCGCGTTCCAGCTGGTCACCGACGGCTTCCTCGCCGGCCAGCTGTTCGCCGGCGAGACCGCGGGCCTCCAGGTGTCGGCGGCCGCGATGCTGGTCGTGTGGCTGCTCGCGCCGCCGCTTCTGGGGAGCCTGAAGTTCCAGCGCGAGGACCTGTGAGCCGAAAGGCCTGTGAGCCGATACGCGTTTAGGAAGCGCGTGTGAATCGGTCGGTATGAGCCTGGAGGCGGTGTTGTCGGCGGTCGAAGCGCGCGTGACGCCAGACGAGGCCGAGCGCGCCCGGTTCGAGGAGGTCGCCGGCGAACTTCGCGAGCGAACGCTGTCGGCGCTGTCCGACCTCGACGTCGAGGGCGACGTCGTCCTCGTCGGGTCGACCGCCCGGGGGACGTGGCTGTCGGGCGACCGCGACATCGACATGTTCGTGCGGTTGCCCCCCGAGATCGACCGCTCGGAGCTCGTCCAGTACGGGCTGACGATCGGTCACGAGGTGTTGCCAGACGGCCGCGAGGAGTACGCCGAACACCCGTACGTGAAGGGAATCTACGAGGGATTCGACGTTGATCTCGTCCCGTGTTACGACGTCGAGGACGCCGAGCACATCCAGTCGGCCGTCGACCGGACGCCGTTTCACTCCACGTACCTGGAGGAGAACCTCGACGACGAACTGGCGCGGGACGTCCGACTCGCAAAGCGGTTCCTCAAGGGGATCGGCGCGTACGGCAGCGACCTCAGGACGCGCGGGTTTTCGGGCTATCTCACGGAACTGCTGGTCTGTGAGTACGACGGCTTCGTCCCCCTCGTCGAGGCCGCCGCCGAGTGGCATCCGCCGGTGGAACTGGATCCGGAGGAGCACGGCCGGGAGACGTTCACGGATCCGCTGATCGTGATCGATCCGACGGACCCCGAACGGAACGTGGCGGCGGTCCTGTCGGCCGAAAACCTCGCACGGTTCCAGCATTACAGCCGGGCGCTGCTCGAGGATCCCCGCGAGGAGCTGTTCTTCCCGCCGGAACGCGAGCCACTCTCGGCGGCGGAGCTGCGAGCCCACGTCCGCGACCGTCGGACCACCCCCGTCGCCGTCGTCTTCGAGGCGCCCGACGTCGTCGACGACCAGCTGTGGCCCCAGCTCCGCCGGACATTGGGGGGCGTGATCGACGGGCTCGACGACCACGGCTTCGACGTCTTCCGGGCCGACGCCTTCGTCGAGGACACTGGAGGGCCGGCGGACGAACAGGGGCAGGCGGTGCTGTTCCTCGAACTCGCGAGCCCGACGGTGCCGGCGGTGTCCCGTCACGTCGGCCCGCCGGTGAGCGTCCGGAGCCACGCCGAGGGGTTTTACGAGAAGTATGCGGGGCGGTCCGGGCGCGACGACGGGACCGACGACCGTCTGTACGGGCCGTTCCTGGTGGAGGATCGCTACATCGTCGAGCGCCCCCGGGAGTTCACCGACGCGAGCGAGTATCTCCGCAGCGAGGTGTTGCTGGAGGTCAGAACGGGGGCCCAGATCGAGGACGCACTCGAGGATCGGACGGTGCTGGTCGGGGACGAGGTCGACACACTTGTCGAGTCGTTCGGTCGCGACCTCGCTGCGTACTTCGATCCACGTCCCTGAGGTAACGGCTTGCAACGACTCGAACCTCGCCCGGGCAGACGGAAACGAAAGCCCTATCAAAACAACTGGTCTACCAACTGGTGCAAGCCGGAGTAGCTCAGATGGTAGAGCGCCTCGCTGTTAACGAGGCGGTCCCAGGTTCGAGTCCTGGCTCCGGCGCTTCTCCCCCGCGGCTACGCCCCGAGCCGCGTGGCCGCCGTTCGGTTTCGAGGGTCGGACTGGTCCGGCACACTCAAGGGGAGCGACGGGAAACTACGGATCGAGGGCCCTTAGCTTAGTCTGGACAGAGCACCCGGCTCATAACCGGGCGGTCGCTGGTTCAAATCCGGCAGGGCCCATGTTTTCACCAGCCGATTCTTGGCTGAAGTAGAAACACAGCGTAAAGGCATCGAAGCACGTATTTTCGACGGATTAGAGGGTCCGGGGAACCCCCCTCTCAGGCAGTATGTCAACTGGTCACTGGTTGGATCCCTCTACCGTCGGGCGGTTTTTATTCCTGAAGGTGGTGCGCCATGACGCCGCTCGTCACGGGGGAAACCGGAAGACGGCGGTGTCTCGAGTGTGGCGCCCACGTGCCCACGGACTTCCGGCGGGTGTACGGCGACGAACGCGACCGCGCCCATCGTTGCCCACAGTGTGACACCTGGGTTCGGCTCTTCGAGGGAAGTGCCGCCGGCAAGTCGGTGTCGACGCCAGACGCTCGAGAGGCGCCAGGTCGTCACGGTCCGAGCGAAGCGAGGTGGTTCGAATGAGGTTCGTTCGGGCCTCCGAGCTGTACGACCCCCGGACAGGCGAGCGGATCGCTCACCCCGATGCTGGCGCGAGCGACGAGGAAGTGAGTGAGGCGATCGACGAGATCGTGACCGATGGGGGTCGGCCGGTGATCCGGACGGAACGCACCTGTCGGTTCTGTCGACGATCGCTTCGTAACGAGCCATATCGGTGTTGGTACTTCGGTGTCTGCCGGATCTGTTCCCGGCGCTTCGGGGAGGGATCGCGGTGAAAGCCGTCGAGACCGCCCCTCACGAGTACCAGGCGAACTATCTGTATCCCGATGGGCTTGGGCCGTGGTTCGCGGCGGCGAAGCGTCCGGCGACGGTGAGTCCGACGGTGAGGATTCCGACGGCGACGACACGCCGACGCCGGCGGCAACACCGGACGGGGGCGAGTCCGGGAGTTCGGGGACCGGATCGATCTTGCAGTGGTTCCGGTCCCGGATCGACGCGCTTCTTCACCGCGTGCCGCCCTGACACCGCAGCTGCGATCTATCCTCTCGGTGTGCGGACGGGCTCCCCCTCCAGAACGACCAGGTTTGCAGAGACTGGGTCGGTACCCCGGTCACGACGATCCGCACACTCGGATAGCGTCCAGTCGCGTTTGTCCCACTACGAGGCTCTCCGGGTTCTCTTCGTGGAAAGCCGCTCATCCGTGGGTATTTACTTCTCTGTTCCGTTCACCGTAGCAGAGTATGTGGCCCTGGGGACACGTTGCAGTTGCCTATCTCTGTTATTCGATCGCCGTGCGAATACGAGCGAACGAACTCCCCGATCACGGTCCTGTCCTGATGGTGGTGGTTGGGAGTCTCTTTCCGGACATCGTCGATAAGCCACTCGCATGGTACCTCGGCGTGCTCCCGACGGGACGGACCCTCGCCCATTCGCTTCTGGTATTGATCCCGCTTTCATATCTCGGCTACCGGGTCGCGAATCGGTTTGAACGCCCCGAATACGGTATCGCGTTTGCGATCGGTGCACTTTCCCATTCGATCGTCGATGCGCTTCCAGTTCTGTGGGATGCGGAGGCGGAGGCGAACTTTCTCCTCTGGCCGCTACTGGCCGTCGAACCATACGAGGAGGGGGCTCCGTCTGTCCTGCGTCTTCTGTTGGATTCGCTTTCGAGCCCGTACTTTCTCTCCGAGTTCGTTCTCCTCGGGATCGCCGCCGTCCTCTGGCGGCGTGACGGGTATCCGGGTGCAGAGCCAGTGAGAGCCTTCCTCCGGTAACTCACCCCCGAGCGACCTCGAGAGCGTCCTCGAGCGCGGCAACTGCCTGATCGACGTCGTCGGCCGTGGTATGCCGCCCCATCGAGAACCGGACGGCGCCCAGTGCGGTCTGGGCGTCGATGCCCATCTCGGTGAGCACCCTCGACGGGGAGGCCGTTCCGGTATGGCACGCCGAGCCGCTGGAGACGGCGATCCCCCGGTCGGCCAGCGCGTCGACGAGCTGGGCGCCCGTCGCCTCCTCGAAACAGAACAGTGCATATCCCGGCAGCCGCTGTTCGGGGTGGCCGACGAGCGTCCCTCCGCTCACCTCCCGGACCCGTCGCACGAAGTCGTCACGCAACCCGGACAACCTGTCGGCACGCTCCTCGAGATCTGCCCGGGCCCGCTCGGCGGCGACGCCCATCCCGACGAGACCGGGGACGTTTTCGGTTCCGCTGCGGAGACCACCCTCCTGGCCCCCGCCGTGGATCAGCGGTTCCAGTTCGGCCTCGAGGCCGTCGCGGACGTACAGCGCACCCACGCCCTTGGGGCCATAGAACTTGTGTGCGCTGAGGCTCGCCATGTCCAGGCCGAGCCGCTCGACGTCGACGGGGAGTTTCCCCGCACTCTGGACGGTGTCCGAGTGCACGAGGGCACCGTGCTCGTGAGCGACCGTCGCAATCTCCTGTAGCGGCTGCACGACGCCCGTCTCGTTGTTGGCGTGCATGATCGAGACGATCACCGTGTCCGAGCGGATCGCGTCTTCGACAGCGGCCGGATCGACTCGGCCGTCCTCACGTGGCGCAATACGCGTCACTTCGACGCCACGCCGTTCGAGCCAGCGACACGTCTCTTCGATCGCATCGTGTTCCATCGCCGAGGTGACCACGTGTCCGCGGTTCTCGCCGGCGGCGGTGTCCACGATCCCTTTCAGTGCCAGGTTGTCGGCCTCGCTTCCGCCGCCGGTGAAGACGATCGACGCCGGCGGGGCTCCGATGAGGGTTGCAACCCGTTCTCGTGCGGTTTCCAGTCCCTCGGCTGCGCGGTCGGCGTATCCTGCAGCAGGGTTGTGGTAGTGCGATTCCAGGTACGGTTCCATAGCGGCGACGACGTCTTCGTGTGGCAGGGTCGTCGCGGCGTGGTCGAGATAGATCATGTGAGGGATCTCGTCGGTCGGTTGCCGAACACTGTGCGCCGAAGCGGCATTCCACTCTCCGTGCTATCCGATCGTGAGCACTTCATCGCCCTCTTCGACGATCCGGAGGAGTTCACCCATCGTCGACCGGGGCCGGAGGTCGTCCGGTTCGATGTCGCGGGAGTCGAGACACGTCCCACAGGCCTCCAGTTCCCCGCCGTTCCGGGTGTATTTCACCATCACTCCGTGCGGGTTGAACTTCTCGGTCTCGATGTCCGGCGCCTCTACCCCGTCGCCCAGCAGGAAGGTCTCCACGTCGTGGCCGTTCTCGAGGGCAGTGTTCGCCAACCTGAAGGCGTTCCATACGCGTTCGGCGTCGTTCGTCTCGATGATGAGGTTTAGTTGCATACTTATTCGAAGAGTTGAGTATCTGGGCTTATAGTTCTTCCAGCGGTTCGTCGTCGGCCAGTTCTGGAAACGCTCTTCGTTCGGGTGTATCGCGACGACAACACAGACGAACTGGACGTTCGGTTCTCTTGCGGAATGCTGCTGGAGGCTACAGCTTCTCGATCGCCTCGTCGATGACGTCGAACTTCACGAAGGCGATTACGTGATCCCCCGGTTCGATGACGGTCTCCCCCCGAGGAATCACCATCTCCCCGTCGCGGGTGATCGCGCCGATCACCACGCCGGTCGGAAGATCGCCGATCGATTCCCGGATCGGCCGCCCGGCGAGCACGCTCTCCCTGTCGATTTCGATCTCCAGTACTTCCGCCTTGTCGGT
The DNA here is from genome assembly GCF_031432225.1 of Halalkaliarchaeum sp. AArc-GB. Taxonomy (NCBI): domain Archaea; kingdom Methanobacteriati; phylum Methanobacteriota; class Halobacteria; order Halobacteriales; family Haloferacaceae; genus Halalkaliarchaeum; species Halalkaliarchaeum sp. AArc-GB. Next base: position 8,118 of record NZ_JAVKGM010000019.1, read on the forward strand.
CTCGATGAACGCGATGTTCTCGGTGTTGCTGCTCTGGGTAAAACGGGTTATCTCCTCGGCGACGACGCTTCTGGGGCTAATCGCCACGTCGACGCCGATTCGCTCGAAGAGACCGACGTACGAGGACTGGTCGATGATGCTTATCGTCCGTTCGATTCCGAGCTCTTCGGCCAGCAGTGACTCCAGCAGGTTCTTCTCGTCGCTGTCCAGCGCCGACACCAAAATGTCCGCGTCGCCGACGTGTTCTCGCTCCAGGAAGCCGGCATCGGTCGCGTCTGAATGCATCACCATGGTGTCGGGCAGCGCCTCCGCGAGCTTTCGCGCCCGGCGCTCGTCCTGTTCCACCAGCCGCGTCGTCAGCCCCTGTTCGTTCAACAGTCGAGCGACGTGATAGCCGATCTCCGATCCGCCGGCGATGACGACCTCGTTGGTGTCGCCGCGCATCTCCTCTGGGACGCTGTCGCGGGCGAACTGGTGGACGCTCTGGGAGCTGCCGATCACGACCACCCGGTCTCCGACGTCGATCTCCGTGTCCCCGCGGGCGATCTCCACGTCGCCGTTCCGGAGCACGGCCGCGAACGTCAGCGAGTCGTACCGGTCTGCCTCCTCGACGGTCCCGCCGGCGATCGGCGACCGCTCGCAGACGTCGAACTCGGCCATCTGTACCGTCCCATCTGCAAAGAAGTCGGCGTCCCGCGCGGTCGGGAGCGCGGTGACCCGCGCGATCGACTCGGCCGCGAGCAGGTTCGTCGCGACCATGAAGTCGATCCCGAACGCTTCCTCGGTTCGCTGCCACGTCCGGTGGTACTTGCTGTCCTTGATCCGGGCGACGGTGAACGCCTCGGATATCGCTTTGGCGGTGGCACATGTGACGATGTTGGTCTCGTCGTCGTCGGTCGCCGCAAGGAACATGTCCGCCGAGCCGAGGTTAGCGTTCTCCAGCGTCTCGACGTCGGTCCCGTCGCCGGCGATTCCGAGCACGTCCATCGAGTAGTTCAGTTCGTCGGCCCGCTCCTCGCGCACGTCGATGACCGTCACGTCGTGGGTGTCACACAGCGCCGCCGCGATCGTTTCCCCGACCTCGCCCGCGCCGACGATAACGACCTTCATCGGTATTCCCCCGGAAATATGCTCGTTCGATTCGTCCCGTTCGTTTGATTCGTTCGTGCCATCATGGGACCCGGTCGTTCGTGCTTTGCCGACAGCTCGTGATCGGTCGACCGATCGTGCTTCGGACGGTGCTCGGAGAGCGTGACGTAACTACGTTTCGTCATCGTTCGTCTGTATAGACTGTTCGTCCCCGTGAAACGTCGCGAGCACCTGTTCCGGCTCTCCACCGCGAGCCAGAAGCGTCACGACGTCCCCCTGCTGGACGATCGTCTCACCGCGGGGAGTGATCGTCGTGCCGTCGCGCTCGATGGTAATGACGAGCACCTCTTCGTCGAGGATTTCCCGCTCGTTCGCCTCGGCCAGCGAGAGATCGACGATCGGTGCCGACGCCGAGACTGACACCTCGACTACCTCGGCCCCACCCGCGAGGCTGATGACGTCCGTCGGGGACCAGGCCGACCCCTCGTCTTCCGGCCCGTACGGCGCGTACGGTTCGAACGCCTCGTTGCGAACGATCTGATCCGCCTCTATCTCGAGCCCGAGGTCGGTCAATTCGGCCATGATCCGCTCCCGGTCGTCGCTGTCCTCCGAGACTGCAGTCACGTGGAGATTCCGGTCGCCGGACAGCAGCTCCCGGACGTGGATCACGCCCGGAATCGCCCGCACCTCCAGCGCCAGTACCTCCAGCTTCGACACCGGGACCGAACAGACGAATAACGATGTCGACAGGCCCTCGGCGCGTTCGAAATCGATCTGTGCCGTGTATCCTCGGACGACACCGTGGTTCTCGAGGTTGTCGATCCGGTTTCTGATCGTGCCGGCGGAGACGTTCACCGTCTCCGCGATCGCTGGCGCCGAGGTGTTTCGGGCGTCCTGCATCAGCGCGTAGATCGTGCGCCGGTCGATCCGGTCGAGTCGATAGTCGTTGTGGGTGTCCCTGGGCACGCCTGTCTCCGTTGCCGACGCATTCCCTCTTCAACAATATAATACTATGTGGTTGCCTTTTCCGTACGCTTTCCCTTTTTCTTTGCCGTATCGATAATTCTCTTCGGCAATCTTTTATATAGTATCTCTCTGTATTTCATCTATGGATCTCCATCTGTCGTTCGTTTCTCCCCCGTTTGTCGTCAGCTATCTCTGGGTGATCTGGCGTGGCTGAGCCGGAGCAGGAACTCGCCCGAGACCTCGGTTTCCTCGAGGCGTACACCCTCGGGCTGGGAACCATGATCGGGGCGGGGATCTTCGTCTTGCCCGGAATCGTCGCCGGCCGGGCGGGACCGGCGAGCATGGTGTCGTTTGCGATCGCGGGCGTCGTCTCGCTTCTGGCCGCGCTGTCGCTGTCGGAACTGGCGACCGGTATGCCGAAAGCAGGCGGGAGTTACTACTACGTCAATCGTGCGCTCGGCGGATTTTTCGGCAGTATCGTCGGTTGGGGGATGTGGGTCGGGCTCATGTTCGCGACCGCGTTCTACATGCTTGGGTTCGGTCAGTACCTCGCCGGCCTTCACCCGTCGATTCCGGTCGTCGCCTCGGCGCTGGTGATGGGGGCGATCCTCACGCTCGTCAACTATCGTGGGGTAAAGGAAACTGGATCGCTCCAGAACGTGATCGTCATCGCGCTGGTCGTATTGATCATCGCATTTATCGCCTTCGGCCTCGCAGCGCTCGATCCGTCACTTTTGACGCCGTTCGCTCCAGAGGGCTGGGGTGCGGTGGGCCTCACCGCCGGCACCGTCTTCGTGGCGTTCATCGGGTTCGAGGTGATCGCAACGTCGGCAGAGGAGATCCAGAACCCGGGTCGAAATCTTCCGCTGTCGATGATTGCCGCAGTCGTGACGCCCGCAATCCTGTACGTGCTCGTGATGCTCGTTTCGACGGGCGTCCTCCCGGTCCCCGAACTCGAGGGGTCGACGATCCCTGTGGCGGACGTCGCTATGGTGTACGCCGGCGAGATCGGCTCGCTCGCGATGATCTTCGGGGCGGTGCTGGCCACCGTCTCTTCGGCGAACGCGTCGATCCTCTCGGCCGCCCGGGTGAACTTCGCGATGGGCCGGGACAGGATCCTCTCCGTCTGGCTCAACCAGGTCCACGAACAGTACCAAACCCCGTACCGGGCGATTCTTGCGACCGGAATCGTCATCCTCCTGTTGATCGCGGGGCCGCTTCCGATCGACACCCTTGCGGACGTCGCCTCCTTTTCGTATCTGGTCGCCTACGCGCTGGTTCACGTCGCGGTCGTCGTCATGCGACGGGCCGACCCCGCAGCGTACGCTCCGGATTTCCGCATTCCCGATCCCCTGTATCCCGCCGTGCCGATCGCCGGTGGGCTGGGGTGTCTCGCTGTCATGATCCAGATGCGGCCGGTCGTCCAGGGGATCGGTCTCGTGATCGTGGGCGTCGGTGTCGGATGGTACTTCCTGTACGTCCGCGAGCGTGCCGAGACGGTCGGCCTCGTCGGCGAGGCGATCGCGACTGAACCGGCCGGTGGAGCCGAATCCGTCGGGGGAACCGGGAACGGAGACGGGGACGAGGACGTATACCGTGTCGTCGTTCCGGTCGCGAACCCGGACACCGAAGAGACACTGATCCGGTATGCGGCCGCCAGCGCCTACGGTCACGAGGGGAAGGCCGAATTGATAGCAGTCAATGTGATCGAAGTGCCTCCCCAGACCTCTCCGGCCCAGATCGAACTCGAGGAGGAGCGCGTCGGGCGCCAGCAGGAACTGCTCGAGAGTGCACGTGACACTGCCGACACGCTGTCGCTGCCGCTGCGAACGCGAGCGATCGTCGGCCGGCACGCCGGCGACGCCATTCTCTCGGTCATTCGTGAGGAAGAGGCCGATCACGTGTTGATGGGCTGGAGCCCAGACCATCGCCGACGGGACGCGGTGTTCGGATCCACGCTCGACCCGGTCGTCGAACGGGCGCCGTGTGAGGTGTCGCTCGTGACTCGTCCGAGTATGCAGCCCGGTGACGTCGTCGCGCTCGCCGGACGTGGACCGAACGCATCCGTGGCAGCGAGGCGGGCGGGCGAAATCCATCGAACGTTCGAAGATTCGTCGCTCACGCTGGTGAGTGTGCAGCAACCGATCGCCGCGACGGATCCCCCCGAAGAGGTGGGATCCGGCGTAGACGAACCGAACGGTTCCGGCGTCAGTGAAACGAGCGATTCCGACGACGGTGAACGGGAGGATCCCGAAACCGTCGGCAAAGAAACCATTGACGACGTCGCAGCCGCTGCGGGGCTCGACCCGGACGAGTACGAGTCACGTGTCGTTGTCGCCGAGAACGTCAGGGGGACACTGCTCGAAATGGCCGAGGAGTACGACACTGTCGCCGTCGGCGCGACCGGGGAGAGCTTTGTCGCCCGGTCGATGTACGGCACAATTCCACGTGACATCGTTTCACGGACCGACAACACGGTCGTGATCGCACGCGGGGCCGACGCTCGACCTCGCTCGCTCAAACGGGCGATCCGAGAGCGACTCGTCGCCATGCTGGAATCAGAACCGACCGAAAGTCAACCGGTGGAGTCGTGAGATGTCGGTGAAAGTGGACTGGCGGGCAAGTGTCGCCCTGACCGGAACCGCGGTGAAGTATCTCTCGTTTGCGATGTTCGTCCCGCTTGCCGTCGCGGTCGTCTACCGGGAGGACGTTCTGGTGTTTCTCGTCTCGCTTTCGCTCGCACTCGGGATCGGACTGCTCCTGGAACGCGCCTCCAGTCACACGGATCTGGGTCCCCGCGAGGCGCTGTTGTTCGTCACGCTCGTGTGGGGCGTCGTCTCGCTGGTCGGTGCCGTCCCGTACGCGCTTGCCGGCTACGGGACCGCCTCGACCCTGTCACATCCGATCAATGCGCTGTTCGAATCGGTGTCGGGTTTCACGACCACCGGCGCGACCGTGATGGGGGAGATCTCCTTCGAGCAGCATTCACACGCCCTGTTGCTGTGGCGACAGCTCACCCAGTGGCTCGGCGGGATGGGGATCATCGTGCTGATGGTCGCGATCCTGCCCGAACTGGCGGTCAACGGGGCCCAGCTCATTGACTCGGAGGCGCCGGGTCCCGAACTCCAGAAGCTGACGCCCCGCATTGCCGAAACCGCCCGGATCCTGTGGCTGTTTTACTTCGCGTTCACGCTGCTCTACGTGCTGCTGTTGCTCGGGTTACATTACGTCGGACTCGCGCCGAATATGGACGTGTACAACGCCGTCGCCCACGGCTTCACCACCCTCCCGACCGGTGGGTTCTCCCCGCAGGCCGACAGCATCGCCGCGTTCTCGCCGGCGGTGCAGTGGGTCGTGATTCCGTTCATGCTCGTCGCCGGGACGAACTTCGCGCTGTTTTATTACGTCCTCCAGGGTGAATACCGGTCGTTCTTCCGGAACCGGGAGTTCCAGGCGTATATCGGTGCAGTCGCCGGACTGATCGTCGTCCTCTGGGGATTGCTGTTCACTGGTGCAGCGCCAACGCTCGAACTCGGCGGCACGACGGAGGGCGTTCTCGAGAACTCGCTGCGGCAGGCTGCGTTCCAGATCGGCTCCCTCATGAACTCGACTGGATACGCCACCAGTGACTTCGCCCAGTGGGACACGAGTGCCCAGATCGTGTTGTTGTTCGCGATGTTCATCGGCGGTTCGGCGGGGTCGACCGGGGGTGGAATCAAAGTCGTCCGGTGGCTCGTCGTCCTCAAGACGATCCGACGCGAGCTTTTCACCACTGCCCACCCCGACGCGGTCAGGCCGGTCCGGCTGGGGAGGTACGTCGTCGACGAGGACGTGATCCAGGCAATCTTCGCGTTCACGCTGTTGTACCTGGTGCTTTTCGCCGTCGCGGCCGTGGTGATCGCGCTGGACGCCTCCCGCGTCGGGCTCGAACTATCGGTTCTCGAGGCTGCAAGCGCCAGCCTCGCGACGATCGGGAACATCGGTCCGGGGTTCGGGCTGCTCGGCCCGTTCGGAAGCTATCTTGCGTTTCCGTCGACGAGCAAGCTACTGATGATCTTCCTGATGTGGATCGGCCGGTTGGAGATTATCCCCGTCATGGTGCTTTTCACCGGCGCGTTCTGGAAGCGGTGAGGAGTGAGGATCAATTACCGTCCCCGTTTTAAGTAACTCCGCAGCGTACCGTCGGTATGCACACGAACCGCTCGCTGGGACTTCCGTCCGGTCGTGAGGCACTTCTCGCGGCGGGCTTCGTCGTCGGCGTCAACGCCCTCGGCGCGCTCCCTGCATTCCTTTTCGGCTCCGAAACCGACTGGATCGACCGGCCGTGGTTCTATCCGCCGGAGATCCTGTTCCCGATCGTCTGGACGCTGCTTTTCTCACTGCTCGGCCTTGCGCTGTACCGCGTCTGGAAACGGGGGCTCCGACGTCGCGACGTGCGGGTTGCGTTCGGTGTCTTCGCCGGACAGTTCGCGCTTAATATCTTGTGGACGCCGGTTTTCTTCGGCCTCCAGCGGCCCGATCTGGGGCTTTTGGTGATCCTCGCTCTCTGGGTCGGGATCGTCGGTACGATCGTCGCGTTCGACCGCGTCGACCGGGTGGCTGCCGCGCTGGTCGTTCCGTACCTGGTGTGGGTGTCGTTTGCGGCGGTCCTCAACTACGCGATCTACGCCGCCTGACCTGCTGATCCGTCGAAGCTTCCGACGTTCCTTTCGACGACGCCTGCACAATGATGGCTGGAAAAGCGACACTTATCGGTCGTGGGCACAACTGGGATATATGGGCAAGATCAGACCGTCGGAGCTCGACCGGCGACTCTCCGCCGGTGAGGACCTGTTTCTACTGGATATCCGTCCCCGGGACTCCTACCGGCGCGGGTGCATCGACGGGGCACACAACGTCCCGGTGTACAGCGACCTCCAACGCGGGGACGACTCCTCGTTTCGGAGTCAGCTGGACGAGATTCCCCGCGAGGAGGACGTCGTCGTGATCTGCAAGGCCGGGATCGTCGCGAAAAAAGCGACCGCCGTCCTCGAGGGGGAGGGCCACGACGCCGCCACGCTCCTGGGTGGGATGAGCGGCTGGAACGGCTACCAAAACGGGACGATCGGCTACAAATTGCGGTCGTTGCTCTGGCGAACGGTGGGTTGAGACGGCTGATTGAGCCCCCGGGTCCACGGGCCGCGGGCGAGAGCGTTCGAGCGTGTTCCCGTGGCTGTTGCTCCATTGGTGTCGGGTTTGTGCTCGGTTTGCACGACAATTCTGCGCTTGTTACTGAAAATGCCCCCCAGTAGTACGGCCCTCCGGTCACTGTCAACGCGTCTCAGACGAACGATTGAAATACCGCGTGCGTCTACCCGCCCCTATGAGCGGACAAGACCCTTTCGGTGCGATCCGCGAGTTCGAGCACGACGGGACCACCTACCGGATGGCGGACCTGACCGCGCTCGAGGACGCCGGACTGTGTGACCTGGAGAAACTGCCGGTCAGCATCCGGGTGTTGCTGGAGTCGGTGCTCCGGAACCTCGACGGCGAGGGGATCACCGAGGAGGACGTCCGCAACGCCGCCGGCTGGGAGCCGGACGTCCCCGACGTTGAGGTCCCCTTCACGCCCTCTCGGGTCGTGCTGCAGGACCTCACGGGCGTCCCGGCCGTGGTCGACCTCGCGGCGCTCCGGTCGGCCGCCGATCGCAACGGGGCCGATCCCTCGATCGTCGAGCCGGAGGTTCCTTGTGACCTGGTAATTGACCACAGCGTCCAGGTCGACTACTTCGGATCCGAGGACGCCTACGAAAAGAACGTCGAACTCGAGTACGAGCGCAACGCGGAGCGCTACCGGGCGATCAAGTGGGCCCAGAACGCCTTCGATCGGTTCCAGGTCGTCCCACCGGGCACCGGGATCGTCCACCAGGTAAACCTCGAACATCTCGGACAGGTCGTCCACGACCGCGAGCGTGACGGCGACCGGTGGCTCGTTCCTGACACGCTCGTCGGCACCGACAGCCACACCCCCATGATCGGTGGGATCGGCGTCGTCGGCTGGGGCGTCGGCGGCATCGAGGCGGAGGCCGCTATGCTCGGCCAGCCGATCACGATGAAGCTCCCGGAGGTCGTCGGCGTCCGGCTCACCGGCGAACTCCCGGAGGGAGCCACCGCGACGGACCTGGTGTTGCACGTCACCGAACAGCTCCGGGGGGTCGGCGTCGTCGACCGATTCGTCGAGTTCTTCGGTCCGGGCGTCTCCAGCCTCTCGGTCGCAGATCGGGCGACCATCTCGAACATGGCCCCCGAGCAGGGGTCGACGATCAGCATGTTCCCGGTCGACGAGGCGACGCTCGACTACCTCGAACTCACCGGCCGCGACCCCGAACACGTCGAGCTGGTCGAGGAGTACCTGAAGGCTCAGGGACTGTTCGGCGAGCAGGAGCCCGAATACACCGAGGTCGTCGAGTTCGACCTGGGGAGCGTCGAACCCAGTCTCGCCGGTCCCAAGCGCCCGCAGGACCGGGTCCCGATGGACGGAATGAAGACTCACTTCCGGGAGCTGGTCGCCGAGGAGGTCGCCGACGCGACGCCCGAGGACCCGGCCGACCTGGATCGGTGGTTCGACGACGGGGGCGACGGCGGCGCCCCCGAGACGGCTGCCGGAGGCGACGCACCCACGACGACCGCCGGGGGCGACGCCGCACAGATGCAAAAACCCTCGCCGACGTCGAAGTCGAACCTCGGCGAGAAGGTCCCCATCGAACTCGATGACGGCACTACAGCCGAGATCGGGCACGGGAGCGTCGTCGTCAGCGCGATCACCAGCTGTACAAACACCTCGAACCCGTCGGTGATGATCGCTGCCGGGCTGCTGGCGAAAAACGCCGTGGAGATGGGGCTCGAAGTGCCCGACTACGTCAAGACCAGCCTGGCGCCAGGGAGCCGCGTCGTCACGGAGTACCTCGAGGAGTCCGAGCTGCTCCCGTATCTCGAGGATCTGGGGTACCACGTCGTCGGGTACGGCTGTACGACCTGTATCGGCAACGCAGGCCCGCTGCCGGAATCGATCGAGGAGGCGATCGACGAACACGACCTCTGGACCACGAGCGTCCTCAGTGGCAACCGGAACTTCGAGGCGCGGATCCACCCGAAGATCAAAGCCAACTACCTGGCGAGCCCGCCCCTGGTGGTCGCGTACGGGCTGGCGGGACGGATGGACGTCGACCTCGAGGAGGAACCGATCGGCGTCGGCGACGACGGCGAACCCGTCTACCTCTCGGACGTCTGGCCGAGCCCGGAGGAGGTAAAAGAGGCAATCCACGACAACGTCGACTCCTCCATGTTCGAAGAGAAGTACGCGGAGGCGTTCGAAGGCGACGCCCGCTGGGAGGCGCTCGACGCGCCCACCGGCGACGTCTACGAGTGGGACGACGAGTCGACGTACATCCGGGAACCGCCGTTCTTCACGGACTTCCCGCTGGAAAAGCCCGGCGTGTCGAATATCGAGGACGCCCGGTGTCTCATGCTGCTGGGTGATACGGTCACCACCGACCACATCAGCCCGGCCGGTCCGTTCGGTCCCGACCTGCCGGCGGGGCAGTGGCTCATGGACCACGGCGTCGACCCCCACGAGTTCAACACCTACGGCTCCCGTCGGGGCAACCACGAAGTGATGATGCGCGGGACGTTCGCGAACGTCCGGATCGAAAACGAGATGCTCGACGGGACGGAGGGTGGCTACACGATCCACCATCCAACCGATGAAGAAACGACGGTCTTCGAGGCCAGCGAGCGCTACCGCGAGGAGGAGACGCCGCTCGTGGTGCTGTCGGGCGTGGAGTTCGGTACCGGATCCAGCCGCGACTGGGCCGCCAAAGGGACCGACCTGCTGGGGATCCGCGCGACCATCGCCGAGAGCTACGAACGGATCTACCGCGACAACCTGGTCGGCATGGGCGTGCTGCCGCTGCAGTTTTCGCCCGGCGACTCCTGGGAGTCGCTCGGGCTCGACGGTTCGGAGTACTTCCACATCCGCGGGCTCGACGACGGCCTGGAACCCAACGCCGAACTCACCGTCGTCGCCGAGAAAGAGGACGGCGAGACCGTCGAGTTCCCGGTAACCGCACAGGTCGGCACCCCCGCCGCGGTGACGTACGTCGAACACGGCGGCATCCTGCACTACGTGCTCCGGCGGCTGCTGACCGAGGAGAACTAGGCGGTTCGAGCGGTCTCGCCGGTCTGACATTCGTTTCGCGGAGACCGGCTATCGTTCGGGCTCGACGACAGATGCGTCTATGGCGGATTGCTTCCAGCAGTTAGTATGGGGGAGGATAGTATTTCGGAAGAGTACTATATTACTTTAAACCGCGGGTTTTGAAGACACGTTCCCGTTCGACCCATCCCGTGCGACGGAGTGCCGGCGTCCAAAAACACTTATCCCGCTCGTCCGGCTTCTGGATGACATGAGCGAGAGCGACGCCCAGGCAGACGTGACGGTCGTCCTTCCGGACGGATCACAGCTTTCCGTACCGGAGGGATCGACAGTCGAGGACGTCGCCTACGAGATCGGTCCGGGGCTGGGAAGGGACACAGTCGCGGGCGTCGTCGACGGCGAACTCGTGGACAAGGCCGCGGTCGTCCCCGACGGTGCCCGCCTCGAGATCGTCACCGACGACGCCGACGAGTACCTCCGGGTCCTCAGACACACGGCCGCCCACGTGTTCGCCCAGGCACTCCAGCGGCTGTATCCGGAGGCGAAACTCGCGATCGGCCCCCCGACCGACGAGGGCTTCTACTACGACGTGACGGGCGTCGACCTCGACGAGGCCGACCTCGCGGAGATCGAAGAGGAGATGGAACGGATCGTCGAGGCCGACTACGAACTCCATCGGGACGAGCGCCCGCGCGAGGAGGCGATCGACGGCTACGCGGACAACCGGTTCAAACGCGAGATCCTGGAAGAGGAGGCTGCGGGCGAAGCGGTCGTCTCCTTTTACGTCCAGGACGACTGGGAGGACCTCTGCCGGGGGCCACACGTGGAGTCCACCGGCGAGGTCGGCGCGTTCGCCCTGTTGAACATCTCCTCGGCGTACTGGCGCGGCGACGAGGACAACGAGACGCTCACCCGCGTGTACGGCACGGCGTTCGAAAGCGAGGACGACCTCGAGGAGTACCTCGAGCGACGCGAGGAGGCCAAAAAGCGGGACCACCGGAAGATCGGCCGGGAGATGGACCTGTTCTCGATCCCCACGGTGACGGGTCCGGGGCTCCCGCTGTATCACCCCAACGGCAAGACCGTGCTCCGGGAACTCGAGGAGTACGCCAACGAGCTCAACCGTGGGGCCGGCTACGAGGAGGTCGAGACGCCCCACGTCTTCCGGACGGAGCTGTGGAAGCAGTCCGGCCACTACGACAACTACCGGGACGACATGTTCCTGCTGGACGTAAACGACGAGGAGTACGGCCTCAAGCCGATGAACTGTCCCGGTCACGCGACGATCTTCGACCAGAAGTCCTGGTCCTACCGGGAGCTGCCAATGCGGTACTTCGAGAACGGGAAGGTGTACCGGAAGGAGCAGCGCGGCGAGTTGTCCGGGCTCTCGCGGGTGTGGGCGTTCACGATCGACGACGGCCACCTGTTCGTCCGGCAGGATCAGATCGAGGCGGAGGTCCGGCAGGTGATGGACATGATCTTCGAGGTGATCGAGACGTTCGACCTCGAGGTGGAGGTGGCGCTTGCGACCCGGCCGGAGAAGTCGGTCGGAAGCGACGAGATCTGGGAGTCCGCCGAGTCGCAGCTGCGGGAGGTGCTCGAGACCGACGGCTACGACTACGCCCTCGAACCCGGTGACGGCGCCTTCTACGGGCCGAAGATCGACTTCGCGTTCGAGGACGCGCTCGGCCGCAGCTGGGACGGGCCGACCGTTCAGTTGGACTTCAACATGCCCGAACGGTTCGATCTCACCTACACGGGCGAGGACAACGAGGAGCACCGCCCGGTGATGATCCATCGGGCGCTGTACGGCAGCTACGAGCGGTTCTTCATGGTACTCATCGAGCACTTCGACGGGAACTTCCCGCTGTGGCTGGCCCCCGAACAGGTTCGGATCCTCCCCGTGAGCGACGAGACGCTCGGCTACGCCCACCGCGTGAAAAACGATCTTTCGGAGGCCGGCTTCCGGGTCGACATCGAGGACCGCGACTGGACGGTCGGCCGGAAGATCCGGGCCGGCCACGACGACCGGCTCCCATATATGCTGGTCGTCGGTCCCGACGAGGAGGAGACCGGTACTGTCTCCGTACGGGACCGGTTCGAGCGTGAAAAAGCGGACGTCGAACTGGAGGCGTTCCTCGAACACCTCGAAAACGAACGCGAGGAGAAACGGACCGAACCGGACTTCCTCGCGTGAGCTAGTCGCCAGGTCGATTTGCCGGGGAGCGCGATCGGCGGGGACCGGATCGACGTCCCGGGGTCGTGATCGCCGTGCGTTCGTTCTGTGGACAGTTCAGGCGGGTTCGACGCGCCAGGTCGTCGCGCCGGTGTAGGACCACTTTTCGATCTGGAGGTCCGCGGCGGATTCGCTGAGCTTCACCATCAGCGCGCCGATCTCCTTCGGGGAGAGGTCGACATCGTCGGCGATGAACTTGCCCTTGAAGTAGAGTTCGCCGTCTTCGGCTCGCTTTCGGAGGTACGACCTGAGACGTTCCTCTTTCGACTCTTCAGTGGAGTCCGTCTCCGTCGTCACGTCGGTGGAGGGGGTTGCAGTCGCGCTCATTGTGACACCTCGTCCCTCCATTGTGCCGAGGGGGTGTTATAAAGGCAGGAACGTTAGGGGTGATTCAGCTCCTTTCAGGAGAGTGTTGCCGATAAACTGTGTCTGACGGACGTTTTACGAACTTTTTAAATCAGTCTAGAAGTTTTAAAACATGATCTGAGGCTTCAAGATGGGTTCCGATCGACGAGACGTTCGGTCCACGAATGAACGGTGGTTTCGACGCCGAAATCCGTTTTCGATCGGTGAGAATTCCGCTTTCGTCGGCGATACTCACTCGCGCTCGTGGAGCCAGAACTCTTCGCTTTCGGTCGATTCCTTCTTGAAGATCGGCACTTCTTCCTTCAACTGGTCGATCCCGTCTTCGACTGCCCGGAACGCCTGCTTGCGATGCCCCGCGAGGACGACGACGAAGACGATGTCCTCACCGGCCTCGATGACGCCCGAACGGTGGTGTAGCAACACCTCGAACACCTCATCGCGGGACTCCAGGCGCTTCCGGATGTCGTCCATCCGGTTTTCGGCGACGCCGTCGTACTTTTCGAAGACCAACCGTTCGGTCCGATCGTCGTCTGGGGAATCCGTAACCCGAACGCGGCCGGTGAAGGTTGCGATCGCACCCGACCGCTCCGCCATCGGCGAGGCTTTCGCCTCCGCCACGAGCTCCTCCAGGGTGACGTAGGGCTCGAAGCTGTCGATCCGCCCGGCGAGAGCCTCGAGATCTAGATCCTCCGGATTTATCGCCGTCTCCACGATATCACCGGCGATCTCCTCCTCGTTGGGCCCTTCACTGCCCGCGTCGGACCCCTCGTCAGTGTCGCCGGTCAGCCGAACCGTCGGCACCCGCAACCGGGTAAACCCGGCCGCGAGCACGTAGTCGTGGGTCGGCGCAAGCGTCTCGAGGAGGTCAGTGAACGTGCCGTCCGATCCGCTGACGCTCCAGGTTCCGTCTTCGCTAAGTGTAACCGTCGTGGCTGGGTCGGGTCTCGGCTCCGACGTGGCTTCGGCTGCGAGTCCGCCGTCCGCGACGCCCGTGCCCTCTCCGGTTCCCGTTTCGCGTTCGGCTGCCCGCACCGTGGCGACCCGGCCTTCGAGACGCGTCGCGAGCGATCGCACGACGGCGTCGGCGCCCGGGCCGACGACGCTGAGTGGTTGCATACGTAGTTCCCGGGGTCGCGTGGATAAATGGCTTTCCGCCGTAGTTCCGGCCGACCGAGTCGGCGGCGCCGGACTCGACGGTCACACCGCCGCGGTTTCGACGCCCCGCAGGCGGGCCTCAGCCCGAACCCACACCACGATCGTGGCCGGGAGCAACAGGATCGCCGCGAGGTAGGCGTACAGCACCCCCAGCGCGATCAGGATCCCGAACTCCGCGATCAGAGGAATCAATGCGACGTACAGCACGCCGATTCCGGTGACGGTCGTGAGCATACTGCCGGTCAACGCACCGCCGGTTCCTCGAACTGTCACCAGCAGCGCCTCGTACACGTCGACGGCGGGATCACCGTCGAATTCGTCGACGAATCGATGCATGAAGTGGACGGTGTAATCCACCCCGAGACCGATCGAGACTGCGAGGATCGGCGCGTTGATCGGTGTCAAGGCGATGTCGAACAGCCGCATCGATCCCGCCAGCAGGGCGACAGTCACGACGACGGGAACGAGGTTGATGATTCCGTAGATCGCCCGTCCTTCGAGCAGCCGGTAGCTGATCGCGAGAAACGCCGCCGTCAGCCCGAACGCCACGAACAGGCTCACGATCGCCGACTCGGTGATCCGGTCGATCACCGCCTGGTTCACCACGATCTGTCCGGTCGGCGTCGCCTCCAGCGTCTGGAACCGTTCTGCGACCACCCACGCGTCGCGAGTGGCGTCCGTCGCGTCCGCTTCGGCGGTGAGCTGGAACTGGATCCGGGTCGCGCTCCGGTCGTCGGCGAGATACGTCCGTGCCTGGTCACCTCGCGGGGAATCCAGAAGCGACTCGAACACCCGGTCGACGTCGCGGTCCGGAACGCCGTTTCCGGTGGTGTCGGTCTGCCGGACGAGCGCGCCGAACTCGGGGTTCTCTTCGGCGTGTTGTCGAGTCACGGAGAGCACGCTGCTGGCGTCCGCCTCGCGCCGGTCGCCGGCGAACGCCGGCGGCGGATCCCGGGTCGCGCGGTCGATCTCTCTGAGGGTGGCGTCCGAACGCACCTCCGGCCCCTCGATGTACAAGGTCACGCTCCCGATGAATCCCTGATCGAAGTCGTCCTCGAGTATCGAGATCACCTCCAGGAACGAGTAGGTTCCCGGTTTGAACGGCTCGGGAAGCCGATCGTACTGTTCGATGCGCTCTTCGTTCGGGAAGAACACCTCCTGGGAGAACTCCGTGTCCACGCCGGTCCCGTACGCGCCTGCCGCGCCCCCGACCACGAGTGCGACCACGAGGACGCCGACGGCACCCACCCTGGCCAGGGAAACGCCCGCCGGAAGGATCGTCCCCAGGATCGATCCCTTCCGTCCGAGCGGTTTCGTTCCGAACTGGGGGAACCGCCGTCCCTCCCGGAGCCGGTCGAAAGCGACCTTCGCCGCCGGGAGGAACACGCCGAAGATGAGGAACGTGAAGGTGATACCCGCCGCAGCGACCAGCCCGAAGTCCCGCAGGCTCCCGAGCGGGCTCGTCAGGTTCGCCGCGAAACTGAACACGGTGGTGATCGCGACGATGAGAAACGCCACAGTCAGCTGGCTGGTAGTTAGTAGCATTGCGTCGTCGATCCCGGCGCCGTCGAGCCGTTCCTCGCGGTACCGGTTGATGATGTGGATCCCGAAGTCGATCCCCACCGCGAGCAACAGCGGGAATATCGTCACCATCGTGTCGCCGAACGGGATCCCGGCGTATCCCATGAAGCCGAACGTCCACACGAGCGTCATCACGAGTGCGGCGACCCCGACCCCGAGGTCGACGGGGTCCCGGTACGCGATCACGAGGAAGAAGACGATCAGCAGTATCGCTGCGGGAAAGACGACGATTGCGGTGTCGTTGAGCAGTTGCAGGATCTCGTCTTCCAGGAGCGCGTCCGCGAAGACGACGACGTTGTCGTTGATCGTGTAGCCGTCGACGGTTTCGAGGACGTCGATCGTTCGATACTGCAGCGCCGCCCGGTCGGACTGTCCGGCGCCGGCGGGCAGGTCGTAACTCACCTGCAGTTGTGCCGTCGACGCCGATCCCGTAGCCGGATTCAGGTCGGTGCTGACTCCTCCCAGGGATCCTCGGTCGGCGGCGGACTGGATCGCCCCAGCGAGCTGTCGGGGGGAGGCGCGTTCGATCGTCCGGCGCTGGGTCTCGACAGTCGTCGCACTCGGGTCGATTTCGCGGGCGATCGTCGACGCCGGGCTCGACGTCGCCGACACCCGGAGGCCCTCGCGATCTTCGAGCCGCTGTTGCGCCTCGAGCATCCGCAACAGCGACTGCTCGGACAACACGTTCCGGTCGTCTTTCACGAACACTGTAGCGCTGGCTCCACCGCCATCACGGTCGCGGGGGGCGAACACCTCCTGCATCTCCTCGAACGCCTCGAACTCCTCGATGTCCTCGGTGAACTGGTCGGCCCCTGCCTGCTGTTCGGCGTCGGTTCCGATCCCCACGGCGAACCCAGCGGTGAGAAGCAGGAAGACCGCGACGATCGTCCAGGGTCGCTCCGTGACCAGCCGGTTTACGGCCCTGGTCACGGGATCGTTGTCGTCGGACTCAGCCATCGCTTCGCGTCCCCCTCACGGTCTGCCGCCGGCCGATCGTCGCCGCCAGAGGACCACCGCCACGGCGAGGACGGCGAGGACCCCGACGCCGACGCCGACGAGTTCGATCGGGAGGCCGTCGTCGTCGTCGGACGCAGGCTGGACGTCTACTGCCTGCTTGTACGTGTTCGAGAGCACGGTGTCACCCCGCTGGGTGTCGTACTGGAAGTCGAGTTCGACCGGATACGTCTTCGGCATCGTTCCGTCGTCTGCCGACAGCTGGAACTGGAGTGTCGCGCTCTCTCCGGGCGCCAGCTCCGTCACGAACGCCTCGTCGCTCGTCGAGTCGAACGGGCTCTCGGCGTACAGCCTGGCGTCGATGTTCGAGAGCGTCTCCGGCCGATCGTTGGTGATCTCGATCTCGAGGGTGGTCGAGCCGCCCGCCTCGACGGACGCGTCGGGGGCCGAAAGCGAGAACTCCGGGCGGCGCTCGTCGACGACCACGCGTCGGGTGATCGGTTCGGACTGGACGCTGCGACCGGTCGCGCCGCGGTAGTCGACGGTGAAGCTGACCTGCCGGGGACCGGCGTCGGCCTGCCCGCTGACGTCGGTGGGGAACTCGAACGCGGCCGACTCGCCCGGTTCGAGCCGAGGGAGCGCGTATCGGCGCTCTTCGACGAACAGCGAGTCGGAGGCCGGCTCGATCGTGAGGACGCCGTCCTCGATTGGGTTGTCGCCGTGGTTGACCAGTGTCCCCGTGATCGTCCCGTCGTACCCCACCGAGAGCGTGTCATCGAGATCGACGACGTCGAACCGGGTCTCCGCGACGTCGACGCGCCGGGTAACGGGTTCCGCCCGGAGCGAACTCCGGTGATCGTCGTCGTAGCCGACGGTAACGGAAACCTGCCTGGGCCCGGGATCGGCGTCGGCAGACACGCCGGCTCGGAACTGGAACGTTCGGGCCTCGCCGGCCTCGAGGGTACCGATCGACACGCGGGGTTCGTCGATCTGGACGGCAGGCGACTCGGAGTCCACGGTGACGACGACACCGGTGGCGTCTCTCGGGCCGTCGTTGACGACGGTACCGGTAACCGTCCCGCCGTAGCCGGTCGACAGGGTTCCCTCGAGATCTCGGACGTCGAAAGACTGCTCGGCGATGGGAACGAGGCTCCCGTTTCGCGCGCGCGCCTCTCGGTCGCGACCGTCGCCGTCCCGGTACTGGACGTTCGCGGAGACGGGTTTGGGTGCGGCGGTGGCGTCGTCCGGGAGCGAAGCGTCGATCTCGACGGTCGCCGACTCGTCCGGTTCGAGGTCGCCGAGGAACGCCTCGGCGGCGCCGCCGTCGAAGACGAGTCCACCGGAGCCGGTCACGGTGGCGCGCGCTTCTCTGGCGGTTTCGGTGCCGACGTTTTGGATCTCGACGGCGGCTTCGCCGCCGCTGCCGGGCTGAACGTCGCCGCTCACGGAGACGATTTCGAACTGCGAGTCGGGGAGAACGCGAACGGTCACCGTGTGGGTTTCCCTCGCGGAGCGATCGAACGGGATGTCCGATCCCGTCTGCACCTGCTGAGTGTAGGAGTACCGGACCCGGAGGTCGATCTCGTACTCGCCGGGTTCGAGGTCCTCGGGGACCGTGATCCTGACCGGCGCGGAAACGGTCATGCCGTCCTGGATCGTGCCGACGGGAGTCGTTCCGGTTCTCACCTCGAAGGGGCCGCCGTCACGGACTTCGACCGTCGTGCTTCGGGCGGTCAGGACGGCGTCCCGCTGTGTCCCGGTCGACAGGTCGCCGTCGTTTTGCAGTTGGAGCCCGAGTGTGGCGTCCTCTCCGGGCGTGACCTCGTTTTCGGGGAGATACACGTCGATGTCGGGTTCTCCTCTGGTGAACCCGGTTCCTGCAACGGGGATCGCGAGCAGGGCGAGCACCATCGCGGCGGCGAACCCGACGACCAGCCACGTGCGGGAGTTCACGGCTGGATGTCCTCCAGGAGGGACGGTCGAGATCGGTACTGGAGGGAGGCGAGGAAGGGGGGTTCGGAACTCATATATCGTAGTGTTAGTATGAAGCTACTAACAATGTCGCTGCGTAAATATGTGGCGCCTTTCACCGGTGTCGGGAGATGACTCGGTCGGACAGCGGAGACGAGCAGGCGGCGGTCGGGTCGCTCGTCCGACTCGGCTTGACCCGCACGGAGGCACGGCTTCTGCTCGGACTCGCACGGCTCGGATCGGCGACCGCAAGGGAGCTCGCTGACGCCACAGACGTTCCGCGATCACAGGTGTACGGAACCGCCGAGGAGCTCGAGGAGCTCGGCCTCCTGCACGTTCAACACGCCACTCCACGCGAGTACCACGCCACCGCTCCCGAAGAGATCGAGTCGATACTGCGATCCCGGCTCGAACGAGATCTCGAGACGGTCGTCGACCGGCTCGAGGAGCTGGAGCGCTCACAGTCCCACGATGCCGAGACCCGCGAGGAGATCTGGACGGTCCGGGGCCGGGAGGCGATCGACGGACGGATCGCTCAGCTGATCGGCGGTGCCGAACGCCGGATCGTTCTCGGAGTGCGAAACGAACGGTTCCTCCCGGACCGGCACGTCCAACTGCTCGCAGAGCGTGACGACGCCGGGATCGACGTTCTGGTAATAAGCAGCGACCGCCAGACGCTCGACCGGTTCGCGGACGTGGACGGCGTGACGGCGATCGAACCTCCCGAAACGATGTCCGAGGAGGACCACGCGGCCCGCCTTCTGGTGGTCGATGACGGAAACGTGTTGCACAGCGTTCTCGTTCCCGATCCCGGAGACGACGGCGAGGAGACGGCGTTCTGGAGCAGCGATTCGGGGTTTGCCCGCACGCTCGTTTCGCTCGTGGAACAGTCGCTTTCGGAGACGTCCGAGGAGTGATCGGCGGGGCGCCCGGGCTCGGCCGGCGGTTGACAATCCTTAAGAGCGAAACAGGGCTATCCCGTGGCAATGAGAGTCGTTCTTTCTATCGGCGGCAGCGTGCTCGCGCCGGACCTGGACCCGGATCGCGTGGCAGCGTACGCCTCCATGATCGAGACGCTCGTCGACGAGGGGTGTGACGTCGGCGTCGTCGCCGGCGGCGGCAAGGTCGCCCGGGAGTACATCGCCGCGGCGCGGGAACTGGGCGCGAACGAAGTACAGCTCGATCAGCTCGGGATCGGCGCGACGCGGCTCAACGCCCGGCTGTTGATCGCGGCGCTGGGACAGGCGGCGAACCTGTCGCCGGCCAAAGAGTACGACGCCGCCGGTGAGGCGCTCCGCCGCGGGGACATCGCCGTGATGGGTGGAGTCGCCCCGGGACAGAGCACGGACGCGGTCGCCGCCGCCTTCGCCGAGTCGGTCGACGCCGACCTGCTCGTGTACGCTACCAGCGCGAACGGGGTGTACGACGCGGATCCGAACCAGGACGATTCCGCCACCCAGTACGCGGAACTCTCCCCGGAGGAGCTGGTGGAGATCATCGTGCCGATGAGCCGCGACGCGGGTGCGTCGGCCCCAGTCGACCTGCTCGCCGCCAAGCTCATCCAGCGCGGCGGCATCCGCACCGTGGTGCTAGACGGTACCGACCCCGAGCGCGTGGTCGATGCGGTGTTGCGCGGAGATCACACCGGCACCGACATCGTCCCTGCAGAGAGCGACCGGCCGACCTACTGGGCACAGGTCGAGTGATTCCATGACCGCTTTCGACTCCGATTCCACTGCAGACGGTGACTCCGGAGCAGCGCGACGGGCGTTCTGGGCGGAGGCGGTCGCCGACGAGATCGAGGCGACCGACCCCGACGAGCCGATCGTGATCAAAGGGGGCGTTTCGCCGTCGGGCGTGGCCCATCTCGGGAACTTCAACGAGATCATTCGTGGTTACTTCGTGGCGGCCGTGCTCCGGGACCGCGGTCACGAGGTCCGACAGGTGTTCACCTCGGACGACCGGGATCCCCTTCGGAAGCTCCCCCGGACACTGGCGGACCGGGACGGCAACCTCGTCGGTCTGGGCGACGTCGACGCCGGCGCGCTCGGGCGCAACCTGGGCAAGCCGTACACCGCGATCCCGGATCCCTTCGGCGAGGCGGAGTCGTACGCCGCCCACTTTACCGCACTCCTGCAGGCTGACGCCGCTCGACTCGACATTCCCGTCGAGATGGTCTCGAACACCGAACTGTACGAGGAGGGCGCCTTCGACGACGTGATCGGGCGGATCCTCTCGGATCTCGACGCCGCAAGGGAGGTCCTGGGGAAGTATCAGGCCAAGATCGACGACTCGTACGTTCCGTTCAATCCGATCTGTGCGGAGTGCGGGAAGATCACCGAGACGGTGACTGCGGTCGACGTCGGCGCCGGTACCGTCGCGTATCGATGTACCGATCTGGAGGTCGGCGACTCCACCATCGACGGCTGCGGGCACGAGGGGACCGCCACGTTTCGGGAGGGGAAACTCCCCTGGCGCTTCGAGTGGCCCGCCCAGTGGGAGGTGCTCGACGTGGACTTCGAGCCGTTCGGCAAGGACCACGCCGAGGGATCCTGGCCCAGCGGCGAAGACATCGCCCGCAACGTCCTCGGGATCGAGCCGCCGGTGCCGATGACCTACGAGTGGTTCACACTCGACGGGGAGGCGCTCTCCTCGTCTGCGGGCAACGTCGTCACTGTCTCGGAGCTGCTAGAGCTGCTGGAGCCGGCAGTGATCCGGTACTTCTTCGCGCTCGACCCGTCGAAGGCCCGCAACCTCGATCTCGCTCGACTCGACCAGCTCGTCGACGACTTCGACCGGTTCGAACGAGCGTACTTCGGCGAGGTCGACGACGAGGAGCTCACTCGGATGGCAGAGCGGGCGTATCCGTACGTTCTCGGCCCCGACGCCGACCCGGATCCCGACCGCGTCCGTCTCCCGTACACGTTTGCGGCGGTGCTCGGGATGGTCGACGACCGGGAGTTCCGCGAGCGACTCGCACGCGAGGAGGGTCACCTCGACCCTGACACGCCCGACTGGGCGGTCGCGGAGGCGCTCGATCGGGTCGAAAAGGCCCGGGCGTGGGCCGAACGAATGGACAACGAGTACAACTACCGACTCCAGGCGGACCTCCCCGACGTCGCCTTCGACGCGGAAATCGAGACGGCACTCGAGGATCTCGCGGCGTTCGTCGAGGCCGGCCACGACGGGGAAGAGATCCAGGGAGAGATGTACGAGATCGCCAGACGGAACGATCTCGAGGTCGGCGAGTTCTTCGAGGCGGGCTACCGGCTGTTCTTCGACGAGACGCAGGGGCCCCGTCTGGGCGAGTTCCTGGGCGAACTCGAGTGCGACTTCGTCGTCGCCCGCCTCCGTCGAGAGGAGTGATCGACGTGCCGGAAGAGTACTCGCTCGACGACTTCGTTCCGGACGACGACGATAACGAGAACGGAGAACCGTCCGACGGCGACGGGACAGACGATTCAGTCGACGACGTCGAACCCGCCGCCGCTACGTCGCGCTGGTCGAGTGGGGGCGAGGCGTGTCCGGACTGTGGCTCGACTGCGTCCCGACTGTGGCGTCAAGAGGGAACGTTCGTCTGTCCCGACTGCAAGGAGTGGTGACCCATCAGACGTCGGGGGCGTCGTCCTCGACGGCGCGTTTCATCGACTCCCGGCGTGACTTCGCGTCCCGGCCGGTTACCTCCTCGAGGAAGTCGTTCTTCAGCGAGACCGCCTCGGCGGCGGCGTCCGCCTGCCCTTCGGCGATGACGTCCTCGGCCGGACGTTCCTCGAAGTGAACGGCGAGTTTGTCCTTCTTGCCGCTGTACTTCGCTGTCCCGGCGAGGATTCGTTCGAAGACGGGATTGTCCGGATCCTCGACGACGAACAGCTCGTGGCCGTTCATCTCGTCGGTACCGGCAACCTCGCCGAAGTACTCCTCGATTTTCCCTTTCAGGTCCGGGACGCGCTCCTCGAGATGCTCCCCGCGGCGCATCTTGTACTCCTTCATGGACACTCGTTCGAAAGGGTGACGTTTACCTGTTTCGTCACCGCTCGGGGGCCCGTTCCCGCTCCGCGATATACCCCCGGCGACACTCCGGGCAGATGTCGCCGGTACGCAGCGACGATCCGTCGGTCGGTGCGGTGTGACCACACTCCGGACAGAAGAACTCCGTCTCGAACGGCGTCCCCGTGCTCGTGTCGACGGCGTCGGCAGCTCGGGTGAACTCCGTGTCCTCGGCGGCGTCCGTCTCCGACACCTCGGCACGGTCGTCGTCTCCGTTGGCATCGTCGGTGTCACCGGCGGCGCTGTCGGCGGTTTCTCTAGGGGCGCCGTCCGTCGGGTCGGGCCATGCTCCGCCGGAACCCGACACGTCCCCGGCGCTTTCGATGAATTCGACCCCCTCGTCGTCCTCCGGGGACTGTCCGTCGGTCGCCTCGGGCCTGAGCCCACTTCCGAACGAGACACCCTCCGGCGTGCCGCCGCCCGGCTCGGCGTCGTACCCCTCGTCTTCACCGTGCTGGTCGGGCCACGGTTCAGCACGGTCGTCTTCGGCTGTCTCGTCCACGATCGCGCTTTCGTCTCCAGCCGCGCCTTCGACGCCGTCGGGGGTCGGATCCTCACCTTCCTGGCGCGTGTCGCTTGCGTCCGGCCAGGCACCCGGAGACCGGTCGGAGTCGGTCGGTTCGTCGTCGAGAATGATCCCGTCGTCCTCCTCGGCGTCCTGTGAAACGTCGTCGTCTTCGAACGCGGGTCCCTCGTCGGCGTCACTCTCTCCGGACGCGTCCACCGTGACCTCGTCGTCCGGATCGACTTCCGACCCCTCGTCGATCTCCTCCTCCCCGACATCCGGTTCGGAAGGGGCTTCGGCGGGCGAACCGGAGGCCAACTCGTCGGTGCCAGCGTCGGCCGCGCCTGGTTCCGGTTCGGGGGACGACTCCGGCGAGCTATCCCCGTCATCGGCTCTCCGGGCAGTTTCCGCGAGCTGTTCGACCGACGTGACTTCCTTGTTTTCGCTGACGATCTGGGTTTCCCCACACCGGCGGCACGTTTTGACCTCCCGAACTGTGATGACGACTTCCCCACCCGACGTCTCCCGGTCGCGCTCGAGTTCGGGTTCGGTGAAGTCGTGTCCGAGCAGACACCTGAGTCCCATTGGCTGGAAGAGCGGTTTCCTCTACTAAAAGCGCCACGCTCGCTGTCTGACGGACGGCTGACGCTACGGGCCGAACGAGCGATTGCCCCGCCGGTAAACGTAAACGGTCGCCGGTCGTTCGTACGCGTATGCAGGCGAAGCCGGAGTATCGCGACCGTCCAGACACGGAGGTCGCGGTGCTCGACGCGCTCGTCGATCGCGCCGAGGAGGGGATGACGGTTCTCGAACTCCGTACGGCCGTCGACACGGGAATCGACGGACTCGAAGAGGCACTTGCGGCGCTGAAGGACGACGGTCTCATCCACGTCGATCGAACCGGCGAGGCGGTGCGGATCACGCCCGCAGACCGTGTGGTGCCCGAGTCGGGAGAGGGCTCGGACGGTCGCCACGGATTCTTCGAGGAGATCCGCGAGCGGCTCGGACTCTAGCTCCCGGAGGCCGTACCGCTCGAGCTCAGGCTTCCCGAGCGGATCCCCACTCGATCCGGTACACTTCCGTGTCGATGTCGCGCCGGTCTTCGGCGTGATGGTCGAACTGGTGTTCCAGTTCGAACTCCGCTTTGAACGCGTGGGTGATCGTGCCGCCGTTGTCCGACGCGAACGCCTCCAGGAAGTCCTGGCTGCCTTCGTTGTGAATAGAGTAGGAGACGTCCGCGAGTTCGGCAGCAGTTGCGAGGAAGCGCCGATCCGCATGGCGGTGTCCGTCCTGGGCGCCGAACGGTGGATTCATCACGACCGTCGTAGGGGCCCCGTCTCGGATCGGCGGTCGGCCGGCGTCCCCGCGAATCCAGTGGACGGGGGCAGTCGATCCCACCCGGCGCTCGTTTCGCTGTGCGATCGACAGTGCCGGTGCGTCGATCTCGATCCCGACCACACGTGCCGGGGAACGGAGGGCAGCCCCCAGTGCGAGCATTCCGGTCCCGGTACCCAGATCCAGCACCGTCCGTCCTTCGATGTCGCCCTGCAGGTCCGCGACGTGGATCACGTGGGCCGCGAGCTCCGGCGGGGTGGGGTACTGTTCCAGGCTCGCGACCGGGTCCTCGAAGCCGGCGACGACCGCGAGCTGGGTCGCCAGGTTCCGTTTGGAGGACACGTCAGGCGGAAACGGTGACGCCTTCGGGGACGCTCACCGAAAGCGCGATCCCTTCGCGGCGCGCCCGCTCTTCGATTGCGGACAGCGCAGGGGCGACCCGAGCCGGATTCGAGACCGCGTCGATCTCGACGGTCACGCGCCCGGCGCCCAGAAACGACGCCGCCAGCAGGTGCCGGCGGAGTCGATCGGTCTCGCTGTGGATCGGGATCGATCCCGGCTCGTCGAACGTCGCTTCGACGACAACGTGGGCCGGTTGGCGGTCGTTCGAAAGCAGTGTCGACTTCAGGTCCTGCAGATACGGTTTCGCCGTCGACTCGATCTCCTTTGCATCGATCTCGACGGGGATCGCGTCCGTCGGTCGACACGGCAGTGACTCGGCTTCGACCGTCGCTTTCGAAGGTTCGTCGCTCGTTTTTCGGGCGAGTGTCCCATCCGTCCCGGCTGAGTCGGTCGTGCTCATATCTGCCAATAGCTTCTAGTTATACTAAAGGCTTTGTTTATGCTTAATAGTAATCCACCGGACCTTCCGACGAACGATCGACTGATCGTCCCCGCTCGCGTGCCTACACGTTGTCTCCGATCGGTGCCTTGTTTTCGTTTCCTTTTATCAGATTATAAAATATCTCCCACAACTATGTGCCCGGGAGTCGTACGCACTCCTGGGGGAAGTCACACGCTCCATTCCCCCTCCCTTTCTGACGGCGAGCTGTGGGTCGATTCCGATTGAGTCCCGAACGCGTCAACTAACGTGACTGGCTTCTCAAGTGGCGGCGCTGTCCGTCGCTCGGCGGCGCCGACCCCGACTGGACGAGTTTACATTTCCTATAGCACTATAGAGTTTAAACAAAGGATATTCTCCCTTGCGAATCTCTCGGTAACAACAGCGGGGCGCAGAGAAACAGTTCTGCGGCGAGCATGAAGCACTTCGAGGCGAACAGATCGGCCGGATCCGTCGAAACGTCTCGCCTGTTGAAGGGACGATCCTGCAGCTATTCCGGCTGATCCCAAAACGGAGAGATAGTCGGCCGTTCAGGCGAGCGTCGAGATCCCGTTGATCTCGATGAACCCGAAGTTACATTCGCTACAGCGCCACTTCGTCTTCTCTCCGAGGTGAACCTCCATCGACGCAGTCAGCCAGAACTTCTGTTCCCCACCACACTTCGGACACTCCTCATTGCGTTCCATGGTATGCTCGAAACTCCACGTCCAACCGAATTGAATATTGGGATTTTCGTCTCTGATCGGAGAGCCCGCCCGATTGTAAATTCCATGATGCTATATAGAATACCTACTCTCCGGTTTCGGATCGGCTAAGTTAGCCGCCGGACAATCGCGAACCATGACCGAGTTTACGACCGACGTTCAGGTTCGGTTTCGCGACCTCGACGCGTACGGGCACGTGAACAACGCCGTGTACGTGACGTATCTCGAACAGGCGCGCGTCGAGTATCTCCGAACCGTGCTCGGGGCCGGCATCGGCGAACTGGACGTCGTGCTGGCGTCGCTTTCCGTCGACTACCGGAAACCAGTCACCGACGCCGACTCCGTCGAGGTCGCGATCGACGTTCCCGAGCTGGGGCGCTCCAGCGTTCCGATGGAGTACGAAATCCGGACGGGCGGGAGCGTGGTCGCCGTCGCCGAGTCCGTCCTGGTGACCTACGACTTCGAGTCGGACTCCTCGAAGCCGATCCCCGAGGAGTGGCGCGAGGAGATCGCCGCGTCCCACGGTCTCTGATCCCATCGATCGAGGAGAGTCGCCAACGAGGGAACTTACTTGCCCCTGGGGAGCCATCGTTCGACAATGACGACCACACTGTACGCGCTGGACGGCTGTCCGTTCTGTGAGCACGTTCGGGAGACGCTTTCGGAGGTGGCCCGATGAGGATCTACACCGGGCGCGGTGACGACGGCATGACCGATCTCGGAAACGCCACTCGCGTTTCGAAAACCAGCGCCAGAATCGAGGCGTACGGCACCGTCGACGAGGCCAACGCTCTCGTCGGAACGATCCGTCCGACGGGCTACGACGACGTCGACGAGACGCTGTCGGCGATCCAGAACCACCTCCACATCATCCAGGCCGACTTCGCAAGCCCCGGAACCGACGGAAGCGATACCGACGGGGAGGGCGAGGCGGGTGGCGACTTGACCCGGATCCGCGAGGAACACGTCGACCAGCTCGAGGAGTGGATGGACGAGTTCGACGAGGAGCTCGACCCCCTCGACTCGTTTATTCTCCCGGGTGGAGGCGAGTCGGGGGCGCGGCTCCACCACGCCCGGACGGTGGTCCGCCGGGCAGAGCGCCGGGCGGTCGCGCTGGCGGCCGACGATCCGATAAACGAGGAGGCGATCGTCTACCTCAACCGGCTCTCAGACGCCCTGTTCGTGTTTGCCCGGGTGGTCAACCGGCGGGACGGCGAACGCGAGGAGTCGCCGACCTATTGAGAGAGCCGCCGTCAACTACCCCACCCTACTCGCTTGTGCTTCCGATTGACCATCGGAACCCCTGCGCTCGTTGAGGATGGGGCCTCCGCCTTGAATTGGGTGAGATGGCCCGATAGGCCTGCCAAGCAGTCCAGACGCCGACGTGCAGGACGGCTCCGATCGGGGTGGCGGCCGCGGCGTCGACGGTCGATCGATTCACTCTCGAACCGTTCGTCGTGGAGCGTCCTGCCTGTTACGATCGACCGCACGATGGCCCGTGCCGCCGGTTCCCCACAAGGATTATATCTGTCCTCTTCCTAAGGGCAAATATGAGCAAGCACTTCGAAGACGCACGGTACTACCTCGGACGAGCGGTCGAACACGCGAAAGCGGGCATGAAAGAGGAACTCGAGGACCTCGAGGCGAAGGTCCGGGAGCTGACGGGCCGCGAGGCCGATGAGGAGCCAGAGCCGTCGCGACTCGAATCGCTCCAGGCCGAACTGTCGGAGCTGGAAGAGCGCGCCGAGGGCGAGGCGAAGGAGGCCATCGAGAGCGCCCGCGCGAAGATCCAGGCGTTCAGGGACGACGAACCCGAAGAGCCCGGAACACCTGGCGAGTCCGGAGAGGCCAACTAGCCGCGGTCGACAGGCCAAATAGCCGCGGTCGACAGGCCAACTCGCTCCCGACGCTGACGACGAGCGGCCCTCCGTATTTTTACTCGTGGAACGGTAATCCACTGACATGGTAGAACTGCCGAGCATCCAGGTCATCGAGGAGGGCGAGGAGGCACCGTCGTTCGAGCTTCCCGGCGTCGACGGCGAGACGCACGCGCTTTCGGATTTCACGGACAACGAGGCGCTGTTGGTCGTGTTCACGTGCAACCACTGTCCGTACGCCGAAGCCAAGGAGGGGACGCTCAACGACATCGCCGCCGAGTACGACGACGTTGCCGTCGTGGGTATCAACCCCAACGACGCCGAGGAGTACCCGGACGACTCCTTCGAGAAGATGAAAGCGTACGTCGAGTCCGGGCGAATCGCCTACGACGCCTACCTGCACGATGAAACCCAGGCGGTCGCTGCGGCGTACGGCGCCACCTGCACGCCGGACCCGTTCCTGTTTGCAAACGACGGCGGAACGTTCCGACTGGCGTATCACGGTCGGCTCGACGACGCCTTGAACCCCGACGACGACCCCTCGGGAGAGCCCGGCTTCGAGATCCGGCAGGCGATCGAGGAGGTGCTCGCCGGCGAGGAGGTAACCGTCGACTGGAACGCCTCCCGCGGCTGTTCGATCAAGTGGGCGGAGGGTAACGAACCGGAGTACTGGGACGAGGTGTAGCCGTCCCCGTCGTGATCGGTTCGCATCTCACTCCACGCTGACGAGATACACCGCCAGTATCGCGAAGACGATCCCGAGCAGTTTTCGCGCGGTGAGATCCTCGCCGAGCACCACGATGCCGATTGCGGAACTGGTCACCAGAAACAGCCCGAACACCGGCGTGACGATGCTCACCGGCCCCAGCGCCAGCGCCCGGTAGTACGCCAGGATGCCGACGGCCAGACAGATCCCGGCGGCGTACACCAGCGGCGCCTTCTCGTGTGTCAAACTCCCGGCGAGCGGTTGATCCGTCGCCAGTACGACCGCGAGTGCAGCCAAAACGAGGATCGTATTGGTCATCAGTGCGGCGACGTCGCTGGGGATCGGGTTCGTGCCGCTCGTTGCCACCCGCATCAGCGGAGCGACCAGGGTGTATCCGACGAGCGCGAGCAGCGCCCACGTGAGCCATCGCATACGTTCCCGCCGACCGGGTCGGACAAAAATTCGCCGGAACTGACGAGAACGGGTCGTCGAGACGGCCGAGGAAGCACTCCGCCCGTTGCCGGCCGCCAGGCTTGCGCCGGGCACAACCCATTTGCGGGTCGGCGTCGAGAGGGAGGTATGGACCGCGAACTGCTCGAGGTACTCGCCGACGACGCCCGCACGTCGGTCGACGACATCGCCCGCCAGCTCGACCGCGAACCCGAGGCGGTCGCGGCCGCGATCGAGGAGCTCGAGAACGCCGGCGTCATCAAGGGGTACAGCGCCGTGATCGACTGGGACGCCGTCGACGCCGCCACGGTGCGGGCGATCGTCGAACTGAACGTCGAACTCGACCGCGAGACCGACTACGAGGAGATCGCCGACCGGATCGCCCGGTTCCCGGAGGTGAAGTCGCTGCTTTTGGTCTCGGGCAACTACGACTTCGCGATCGAGGTCGAGGGCGACTCGATGCAGGCCGTCTCCCGGTTCGTCTCCGAGCAGGTGGCCCCAGTACCGGAGATCACTCAGACCGTGACCCACTTCGTGATGGAGACGTACAAGGACGGCGGCTTCGTCTTCGAGGATCGCGACGAGGACGACCGCCTTTCAGTGTCGCCATGAGCGAACGCGAGATGGAGGGGTCGGCGTTCGGCTCCCGGCTCTCGGAGCGCGCCGCCACGCTTCCGGAGTCGGGGATCCGTCGCTTCTTCGAGCTCGCCGAACAGCGAGAGGACGTCATCTCGCTGGGCGTCGGCGAGCCCGACGTCTCCGCGCCGTGGGCCGCCCGCGTCGCAGCCATCGAGTCGCTGGAGCGCGGTCGCACCTCCTACACGTCCAATCGTGGACTCCTCGAACTGCGCGAACGGATCGGCGACTACCTGACTCGATGGGGGCTGTCGTACGACCCCGGCGAGGAACTACTCGTCACGACTGGCGCCAGCGAGGCGGTCGACCTCGCGATGCGCGCGCTGGTCGACCCCGGAGACGTCGTCGCGGTTCACCAGCCGACGTACATCTCCTACGGGCCGGGGGTCGACCTCGCCGGCGGCGACCTGCTTCCGGTGCCGACGCGCGCCGCCGACGACTTCGCGCTCACCCCCGAAGTGCTCTCGTCGGCAGGCGCCGAAGACGCCGACGTGCTGGTGCTGTGTTATCCGAACAACCCGACCGGCGCGACGATGAGCCGCAAGCAGCTCGCGCGGGTGGCGGCGTTCTGTCGCGAACACGATCTGCTCGTGGTGAGCGACGAGATCTACGCCGCCCTGACGTACGACGGGGGCCATGTCTCGATCGCGTCGCTGCCGGGAATGCGCGAGCGGACGCTGGTGGTCAACGGCTTCTCGAAGGCGTACGCCATGACCGGCCTCCGGCTCGGCTTCGCGGCAGGTCCCCCGGAGATCGTCGACGCGATGACGCGGATCCACCAGTACACGATGCTGTCGGCGCCGACGACCGCACAGTACGCCGCGCTCGAGGCGCTGTCGAGCTGCGGCGACGAGGTCGACCGGATGCGACGGGAGTACAACCGCCGTCGGCGCTACGTCCACAGCCGGTTCGAGGAGATGGGACTGGACTGTTTCGAGCCGACCGGCGCCTTCTATGCGTTCCCCGACTGTGGCGACGACGACGAGGCGTTCGCGGAGTCCTTGCTCGAGGAACAGGGCGTCGCCGTCGTGCCCGGACGGGTGTTCGGCGCCGGCGGCGAGGGGCACCTGCGGGTCTCGTATGCGACGGGGATGAACGAGCTGAAAACAGCGATGGACCGGATCGAGACGTTCGTCCTCGAGGGGTGACTGCTGGCGGTTCTTCGGTGAACGTTCCGCCCCGACCCGCGCTCACTCCTCGAACGGATCGACGTCGGCCTCGCGTTCGAGATCCCGAAACACACTGACGAACTCCTCGTGGTCGCCGAAGGAGTCGAGCGTCTCCCCGAGCTCCGAACGGAGCTCTTCGAGCTCCCGTTCGAGCTGCTGGTACTCCTGGCTGTTCTCGAGTTCGGCCGAGCCCTTCTCGGACTCCAGCAGCGCCTTCTTCGAGGCGAGCGCGTACAGCTCCTGGACGCCCTCGTCGTAGCTACTCCGCGTCAACAGTGATTCGACGGTTTCGTACAGCTCCTCTTTCGCGACCGGCTTGACGAGGTAGTCGTCGAACCCCATCTCCACGATGTCGAAGTCCGGCTCGACGGCTGTTACCATCGCGATCCGGCAGTCGAGCCCCCGCTCCCGAATCTCCTCGAGCACCTCGTCCCCCGAGACGCCGGGCATCCGGCGGTCGAGCAGGACGACGTCGATCTGTTCGTCGAGTTCGTCGAGCGCTTCCTGCCCGCCGTAGGCGGTGCGCACGCGGTAGTCACTCGAAAGCCACGCGGCGTACAGATCCGCAAGATCGGGCTCGTCCTCGACGATGAGCACGAGCGGGGCATCCTCACTCATAGTCTGTCCTCGAGGTGTACACGTTCTTCATGCCACGGGAGGGCATATGAAAATACCTCTTCGAGTCGGCGGTTCCGGCGAATCCGGTCGGGGAGGTCGTCATCGCGTCGTCCTCTCCAGGTCCACGAGTTGGCTCTCCTCTCCGGACCTGTCCGGCTTCGATCCGTCGACGTGTTCGATCCCAGTCACTGTCAGCCGTCGTGCCTCGATGTCCTCGATCACCGCGCCCCAGCCACCGACCGTCACCGAGTTCCTGTTCCGAATTTGGGATCCCGGAGTGGTGTCGACCACGTCGACGTTTTCGATGTGGACAGTCACCTGCCCGGCGAGCTGTGTGAGCGGGATGTCGCCGTCGTTGGCCTCTCCCACGTACGTGAGATCACACACGATCCCCTCGACGGTGACCGCTCCCCCCGTTTCGGTGTCGTAGCCGTCGACGCGGGCCGTCACCGTCGCGCCGTCGTCCACGAGCGGCTGCACCTCCCTGACGAACCGGCGGATGTCGGTGTAGGAAAGCGGCGGCTCGACGTTCCGGTCGTCGTAGACGACGGGCCACACCTCCCACAGACAGGTCCGGAAGTACCAGTGGAACACGTACGAGAGGGTGTGGTCGTCGACCAGGACGCCGTACTCGTTCAGCGACGCACGGTGTGGGGAAAAACAGGTCCGCGTCCGGTCGACGAGCGCGAGGAACGGCGTCGGAAGCCGCCGGTGACGGATTTCCGTGACGACCCCTTCGAACCGGTCCTCGTCGGGCAGTGCGGAGATGTCTTCCTCCCGGCCCGTGTGGATCGACACCTTCACCAGCGCTCCCGACTGGTGGGCAGACTCCAACGCCGGCTCCAGCTCCCGGTATCCCTCCGGGGTCACGGCGACCTGTACCTCGTTTTCCGCCTCCGAGATCACGTGTGCCGCCCGGTCGAACACCGTCTGGAACCGCTTTACGATGCTGACTCGGTGGTCCTCGATGTCGGGTTCTTCCCAGCGGTTCTGGATCTCCGCAGCGGCGTCCTCGAGCCGGCTCGCACGCCGCCTCAGGTCCTCGAGAACTCCCTCCGGGTTACACGCCCGTACCTGGAGGCTCTCCTGGTCGTACGTCTCGACGTACCCTCGGTCCTCGAGGTCTCGGAGCACGTCGTATATCCGTGCAGTCGGGACGTCACAGGCTGTCGACACCTCCGTCACGCTCGCGGAGCCGAGCCGAAGGAGGGCCGTATACGCATCCGCCTGGTACTGCGACAGACCCGCCTCCTCGAGCGCGCGACGCAAGTCGGCAGTTTCCATATCGCTCACTCGGACTCCGGGTACGTTAATCCCCTTTTCAGTAGCGTTACACTTCAGCCGGTCGACATCGCACGGCGGGATCGAGATCGGGCTGTCAGTCGTCCGTCTAGCGATCGGGGCTGTAGTTCGGTGCCTCGTCGGTGATCATCACGTCGTGGGGGTGCCCTTCGGTCTGACCCGCAGTGGAGACGCGAACGAACTCGGCTTCTGCCTTCACTTCGGGAATCGTCGCTGCGCCCACGTAGCCCATCCCCGACCGCATCCCGCCGACCAGCTGGTAGAGTTCGGAGGCCAGCGTTCCTTTGTACGGCGTCGCCGCCTCAACTCCTTCGGGAACGAACTCCTCGTCGTCTTCAGTGTCCTTGAGGTAGCGGTCGCCGCCGCCGGACTTCATCGCGCCGACCGAGCCCATCCCACGGTACTGCTTGTACTTCTTGCCGTTCATGGTGATGATTCGGCCGGGTGCCTCCTCGGTGCCCGCAAAGTAGGAGCCGAGCATGACGGCGTCGGCGCCGGCGGCGATCGCCTTGATCGCGTCCCCGGAGTAGCGGATTCCGCCGTCGGCGATCACCGGGACGTCGTGGTCGGCCGCCACGTCGGCGACCTCCGCGACGGCGGTGATCTGGGGCATCCCCGCCCCCGACACCACACGGGTGGTGCAGATCGATCCCGGGCCGATGCCGACCTTGAGGCCGTCCGCGAAGTCGACGCAGGCCTGTGCGGCCTCGCGGGTGCCGATGTTGCCGACGACGACGTCGGCGTCGACCTCGGCTTTGATCTCCCGGGCGGTGTCGAGCACGTTGAGGTTGTGGGCGTGCGCACAGTCGATGAAGATCACGTCCACCTCGGCCTCGTCGGCGGCGCGGGCCCGGTCGGCGTCGAACGGGCCGACTGCGGCGCCGACCCGGAGCCGACCGTCCTCGTCGCGGGCGGCGTGTTCGTGTTCGCGCCGCTGGAGGATTCCCTGCATCGTCACCAGCCCCACCAGCCGGTCGGCCTCGTCGACGATGGGGACGCGCTCGATCTTGTAGTCGTACATCAGCTCCAGCGCCTCCCGGGCGGTGACGTCCTCGCCGGCGGTGATCACCTCGTCGGTCATCGCCTCCCTGACGGCGTCGGACTCGCCGACCTCGAGGTACGGTCGGATGTCGGTGCCGGAGATGATCCCCAGTACGGTGTCGTCGTCGGCGACGACCGGGGCGCCCGAAACCCCCTCTCGCTCCATCATCGCGTCGACCTCCCGGACCGTCTGCTCCGGTCGGGCGGTGACGACGTTCTCCCGCCGGATCACCAGCTCGTGGGCCCGTTTGACGCGCTGTATCTCCTCGACCATCTCCTCGTCGGTCATGTTCCGGTGGAGCACGCCGAGTCCGCCCTCGCGAGCCATCGCGATCGCGAGTTCGCTTTCCGTCACCGTGTCCATCGCCGCCGACAGGACGGGGACGTTCAGCTCGACGTTCTTCGAGACCCGGGTGCTCACGTCGGCCTCGTCGGGTTCGACTCGGCTCTCTGCGGGTCGAAGCAGTACGTCGTCGAACGTCAGTGCCTCCGGAACGCGGAGTTTCTCCGAGAAGGGTTCGTCGCCGGAAACGTCTCTCTCCATGTAAGTCGTCGAGGTGGGAGCTGGAAAAGCGTGTCGAAGGTCGGCCGGGGACCTTTATGTTTCGCTCGGACGAACCCATACATATGTCAGGAATCGTCTTCTTCGCCACCGAGCGACACGACGCAGTCGTCGACTTTTATACCGATACGGTCGGCGCGGACGTCTGGCTGGAACAGCCCGGCTGTACGATCCTCGAGTACGCGGACGGGGAGGGCGACGACGCGTTCCGGTTCGGCTTCTGTTCCCGGGACCGCACCGACGACTGTGGGATCTTGACGTTCGTGTACGACTCGAGAGAAGCGGTCGATCGGATGCACGACCGGATCGGCGACGCCGCCCTGGAACAACCTCACGAGAACGAGCGCTACCGGATCTACCAGTTCTTCGCCGAGGACCCCGACAGGCGGACCGCAGAGTTTCAGACGTTCCTCCACGACGTCGACCTGTGATCGGCGATCACAGGGAGGCGTCGCTGGTGCCGGCGTCATCCTTGGAATCGACAGTGGCTGATTCGGCCGAGTCCAGGTCGATCCACTCGAACCTCGGCTGGGGATCGCGTCGCTCCTCCAGCGCCTCCTGGAGCCGATCGGTCAGCTCCCCCCGGAGCCAGTCGGCGTCCTCGTCGTCGTAGTCGACGGCGGCTGCACCGCTGCCGGTCAGCGAGAGGGTGCCGGCGGTGTCGGCGTGGACCGTCGCGATGTTCCATCTCCGCTGGAAGATCGTCCGGGTGTCGATCACGTTCTGGATCCGGTAGTACGGCACCGCCTTGATCTCCCGACGCCAGAAGCCGTTGCGCGTGAGGAAGTGGTCCTCCCCGAGCCAGTACCCCCTGTGTTTCCACTTGAGGTGGGCGGCTGCCGGAACGAACACGAGCAGACCCAGGACGTACGGCCAGGGAACGTCGAACCCGAGATACCGGTCGACGCCGTACGCGATCGCGGTTAGCACGCCGATCCCGATGCTGTACCGGAACGCGTACCGGCGTCGGGTGCGTCCCGGGGGGCGTTCGAACGCGGGGGTGCCGAACTCCTCGACCTCGTTTGCCAGCCGGTGGATCCGATCCGTCCGGGCGATCGGCACAGCGACCTGCTGGCCCCGCCCCTCGCCGCCGCCGGGGGCGTAGCCGGCTGTCTCGATCACCAGCGTCGCGTAGCCGAACGTCCGTTTCAGCGGGTTGTCCTGAACCGTGATGGACTGGACCTTCTCGGAGGGGATCGAGCCGCTGAACCGGCGCAACAGGCCCCGCTCGTACCGAAACTCGTCGCCCGATCGGGTGAGCCGGAACCCGTAGTAGTTGGTCACCGCGATCGCGACTCCCAGTATCCACGAGGCCGCAAACAGGCCGACGACGACCACCAGTCCGGTGATCGACAACAGCAGCGCCTCGGGGTCCGGGAGGAACTGCTGGAACACCGGAAACGATCCCGACGCGAGGAACACTGCGAGCCCCAGCAGCCGCGGATCGAACGACAGCGCCCCGACTAACCCGAGTTCGGTCGGCGAGATGGCGTACAGCAGAGTTTCCTCGATTGGCTCAGCTTCCGCCCCGTCGTCTAGGTCCCCCCTGACGTCGGATTCGACCCGGCGTTTGCGCCGCTGGAGCTCCGACTGGAGCCGTTTCGCCTCGCCGGGGGAGACGTACCGGATCGATCCTTCCGTCGAACTACCTCCCGCAGTCTCCAGGTTGACGGCCGCGATCCCGAGGAGCCGCTGGAGCACGTTCCGGCTGATGTCGACGTTCTGGATCCGTCGATACGGGATCTCCCGCTCGCGGCGGGAGACCACGCCCGACCTGATGTCCAAGGTGTCGTCGGTGAGCTCGTACTCGAAGCGTCGGTAGTAGGCGACCTCGTACCCCACCGCGAGCAGGACCGCGCCGACCGCGAGGGGGACGACCACCGGGACCCCGGCGACGTCGCCGCCCGAGCCCGCAGCCACGACGAAAAACGCCGCGATCAGGAGGCTCGAGGCCTTCTGGAACGCCCGGTACGGGATCGAAACCGGCGACAGCTTCACACCGCGTCCTCCCCCTCGGCCCGGATCGCGAGCCGCTTCAGTCGTTCGCGGAGCTGATCCGCCTTCTCCGGCGTCAGCCCCGGTATCCGAACGTCCGCCCCCCGGGAGCCGGCGGTGTAGACGACACAACTCGCCAGACCCGTGGCCCGCTCTATCGGTCCCCGGCGGGAATCGACATGCTGGATCCGAACCAGGGGGACGACGGTGCGGACCTGGGTGATCACTCCTCGCTCCAGATAGATGTCGTCCTCGCGGATCTCGTATCCCCACCGCCGGTAGCGGGCGACCGCGAAGACGATTCCCAGAAAAAGCACCGCACCCGGAACGGCTGCTGCAACGTACTGGGACAGCCCGAAGAAGGCGTATCCGGCGCCGGCCGGGACCGCCGCGAGAGCCGCGAGCAACAGCGAACGGAGCGCCCAGACGAACTGTATCCGTGGATGTAGTCGGTTCATCGCTTCTCCTCCGCTCGGAGCGCTACGGGGGTTCGACGCATCGGTGATTGTGGGGGATTGGATGCGGACGCCTATAAGTATCCGCAGTACCGTTGTGGCCCCGTCGGGGCCAGCGACTTCGGGTTCGTCGATCAACCCCGGTCGGTCTCGGCATCGAACACCGCCACGTCGGCCGGCCGGATCCGCACCTCGACTCGCGTCCCCCGGTTCGGCGGTCTCGCCGCCCGTTCCGCGACGAGTTCGTCCCCGGTTTCGAGTTCGACCGTGACGTCGTACCGGCGCCCCACGTCGGCGACGCGGCGGACGACGGCCGGGAGCGAGAGGACGTCGCCGACGGGGGTTCGATCCTCGTCGACGGGGTTTTCATCGCCATCGTCGCCGCTGCCGTCGGTCACGCCCACTGAAAGCGACACGTCTTCGGGACGGACGTGGCAGTCGACGTTGCCCGATACTGGCTGCGGTTTGCCCCCCTCGGGAAGTCGCGCGGCCTCGCCACCGACCGCGATCGTCGGCGTCGGTCCGCCGGTCACCGTCGCCGAAAGCGCGTTCGACCGGCCGAGAAACGAGGAGACGAACGGTGTCGGCGGCGACTCGTACAGCTCCCGTGGCGGACCGATCCCGGCGACCCGGCCGTCGTCCATCACGACGAGGCGATCCGCGAGCGACATCGCTTCCTCCTGGTCGTGGGTAACGAGCAGCGTGGTCACGCCGGTTTCCGACTGTATTCGAGCGATCTCCTCGCGCAGCCCGACCCGGAGGGACCGATCCAGCGCCGAGAGCGGTTCATCGAGCAGCAGCACGTCGGGTTCGGGGGCGAGCGCCCGGGCGAGTTCGACGCGACGCTTCTGCCCGCCGCTCAGCTCTCCAGGGTACGCCTCCCGCTGGTCCGGCAGTTCGACGAGCTCGAGGAATCTGGTTACGGTTTCCTCCCGGCGTTCCGGCGGAACGTCCCGGGCTTTCAGCCCGTATGCGACGTTCTCCTCCACCGTGAGGTGGGGAAAAAGCGTCGAATGCTGGAAGACGATCCCGACCTGTCGATCCTCGGGAGGATCGTCCGTGACGTCTACTCCCCGCAGTCGGATTCGCCCGCCCGACGGCCGGACGTGTCCCGCGATCGCCTGGACGATCGTCGTCTTGCCGCAGCCGCTCGGTCCGAGCACCGCAACCAGTTCGCCGCCCTCCAGACCGACCGAAACGCCGTCGACCGCCAGCTCCTCGCCGTAGCGGTGCGTGAGGTCCTCGAGTTCGAGAATCACCGTTCGATCACCGTCGGCACGCGACCGAACCGTTGGACGAGCGCGAGCACCCCGAGCGTGATCGCGAACAGCGCGACCGCAAGGGGAACGATCGCGTCGATCCCGCCGGCGATGAACTCCACCCAGATCCGGGTGGGCATCGTCCGCGGGTTGTACGCGACCATCATGGTGGCGCCGAACTCGCCGATCGCCCGCGCGAACGTGAGGATGATCCCCGCGATGATCGCCCCTCGGGCCAGCGGCAAGGAGACGTTCCAGAACGTCGACACCGGCCCGTACCCCAGCGACCGGGAGGCCTGCTCGACCCGGACGTCGATCGCGCCGAAGCCGGCCCGGGCCGTGATGATGACGAACGGCGCGGCGACGAACAGCTGTGCGAGGATCACGCCCGCGAGGCTGTCCGTCAGCGGGAGCCCGACGGCGGCCGCCGCCGATCCAAGCGGCGTGAACCGCCCGACTGCCGTCAGGATCATCGCGCCGCCGACGACCGGTGGGACGATCAGCGGCATGATCACCAGCGCCTCGACCACCCGCTTGCCGGGGAAGGATTTCCGGGCGAGCACGTACGCGAGCGGGACGCCGAGAACGGTCGCGATCGCGGTGGTGACGGGGGCAGTGAGAAGCGAGTTCCGGATCGCAAGCTGCGCCTCCGGCGTGGCCAGTCCCGAGAGTACGTCGGCGGTCCCGGTCCGGTAGAGGAACGTCACGAACGGCAACAGGAAGTACGCGAGGATCAGCCCGCCCAGAAGCGCGGGCACCAAAAGCTCGGGAACGCGGATCCCGCGCCACACCGGTGTCCGACGTTCGAAGCTCACGGCGCCACCTCCGCGGGCGGCTCCCCGAACGCTCGCGGCAGCGAGTCGGGGACGGAAAGCCCGGCATCGATCAGGATCTCCGGCCTGTCCATCAGGAACTCCACGAGCTGACGACCCGCGTCGGGGGTGTCAGCCTCCGCCGGCACGGCTGCGTTGTACAGGATCGGCCGCCCGACTGCCTCGTACCCCTCTTCGTCGGTGACGAAGACCGCCCTCGCGTAGTGATCGGAAAGCTTCGGCTCCGCGAAGTTGTACGCCGGCGGGAACTCGTAAAAGGGCATCCCGTGATCGACGGCCATGTTGCCGTAGACGACCGCGCCGGCGCGTGCGCCCGTCGAGACGCCCGCCATCATCTGTGGCTCCTCGGGCTCCCGGTAGGTCAGCTCGAGCAGCTCCTCGCGGAACCCGTCCAGCCCGTACTCCGCCTCGGCGAGCTCGAACGCCTGTACCGCCCGGTACCCCAGCGGGTCCAGGTCCGGATCGCCGATAGTGAGGTCTCCCTCGGGCAGTCCCCGCACCAGTTCGTACCACGGCTCGTCGCGTTCGAGGCCCTTGCCGAGGTCGGTGTCGGGGTTGTAGCCGATCCCGAGCACGTTCGTCGCGAACTCCACGTCCCAGTCGACGAACCCCTCGTACAGGCGGTCGCGAAGGAGAGTCGCGTCCGCGCTCACGACGACGTCCGGGTGTTTGGTCCCGTCTTCGACCATCCGCATCACCGCGTTCGACCCGTAGTACTCGCCGTGGAGGGCGACGCCGGTCCGTTCCTCGAACGCCGGCCCGACGTGGTCCTCGAAGGTGTGCGCGAGGCTCCCGGCAGCCAGAACGCTCACGGACTCGGCGGCC
Source organism: Halalkaliarchaeum sp. AArc-GB (assembly GCF_031432225.1). NCBI lineage: Archaea > Methanobacteriati > Methanobacteriota > Halobacteria > Halobacteriales > Haloferacaceae > Halalkaliarchaeum > Halalkaliarchaeum sp. AArc-GB. The sequence continues at coordinate 47,790 of NZ_JAVKGM010000019.1, forward strand.
GATCCCAGACAGCCCGAAAGCGCCGGAAGGGCGACCCCCGCCGTGATTCCTGTCCCGAGGTCGCGGAGAAACCGACGCCGACCGTGACCGGATCCATCCGGCTCCGCGACGGCGGAACGACGGCACCAATTTCCGGTGGCCTCCGCATCCTCATGTCGCTTCATGCTTCTACGTCTGACTCCGGGCCTCATATAACCACCTAGGGTTATCTCTCTGTGAAAATAAACTAAATATGGTTACAATACGCCAGCTGTGTCTTCCTCACGCGCCAGTTCGTAACCGGTTCCGTTCGTACTCGGCGATAGTGGTCTGTTGTCCTCGGCGAGAACGATCTGGTGACTGATGCGATCGGAGTCCCTTCTGGAAGACTCAAAGGGGCGTTTGTGCCTTGCCAACTTATAGGGCAATCTCGCGCAGACGTCGGAGTATGCAGAGACGAACCCTCGCAGTCGCAGCACTTGTGCTCCTGCTTTTCGCGGCCGGCTGTGTCGGTAGCGCACCGCTCGAGGACGACGCGGACTCGGCGGCGATCGAAGAACAGGTCGAAGCGGAACGGTCTGCAGACGTCGCTGCCGACGACGCGGACGTCGACATCGAGGGGGAGACATTCTCGACGACGGCCACGACGGGCTCGACGACAGCCCCACAGCCGGCGCCGGACAGGGATCTGATCTTCACCGGCAGCGTCGAACTCGAAGTCGATTCCTACGAAACAGCCGACGGGGAGATTCGAAAGATCGTCGCCGACCACGACGGGTTCGTGAGCGACTCCACCAGGCAGGTCCACGAGCGGGACAACGAGACGTGGACCACCGGCGAACTCGTGGTCCGGGTACCGAGCGACTCGTTCGACGAGGCGATCGACGAGATCGGCGGCGTCGGCAACGTGCAGTCGGTGTCGACCGAGTCCGAGGACGTGACCGACCAGCTGGTCGACATCGAGGCGCGCCTGGAGAACCTCCGGGCCGAGCGGGACCAGTACCGGAAACTGTACGAGCAGGCCAACGAGACCGAGGACGTGCTCGCAGTCCAGGAGCGGCTGTCCGCCACCCAGGAGGAGATCGAACGGCTCGAGGCCCGCCAGCGCGCCCTCGAACAGCAGGTCGCGTACGCGACGATCACCGTCTCGCTCGCCGAATCGACGCCGGAGCCGGAGACGGCCGATCCCGACGCCTGGTACGACACGCCAGTAACGGAGGCGTTCCTCGAGTCGATCTCGGGCGTGGCGACCGTGCTACGGGCGAGCGTCGTCGCGGCGGCGTACGCCGCGCCGTACGCGCTGACGTTCGGAGCGCCGTTCCTCGTCGCGCTCGGTGGCGTGCTGGTCTGGCGGTCGCGGCGGTGAGGTGCTGGTCTGGCGGTCGCGGCGGTGAGGCCGACGGAATCCACGCAGTGCTTTTCAAAAGCGGCGTTTCGCGTCGTCGTCGTGGCCGAGCGCCTGTCGCAGAAACGACATCCACCGTTTCCGGTCGGCCGCCTCGTTGCGTCGCTGTTCGGCTTCGAGATCGACCGGCCCGAGCTGTTCGAGCGCGTCCAGGGCGCGGTCAATCCCGACGATCGACTCCGCGAGCCGTTCGCCCTCGGCGTAGCTCATCTCCTCGGTTTCGAGCCGGTCGAGCCGTCTGCGGCGTTCCCGGCGGAGGTTCCGCTTTGCGGTTTCGACCCGCTCTCGCTCTCCCGACGGGATCGTCTCCCGGCGCTTGATCTCGAAGACGAACGACCGCAGCTGGATCTCCTCGCCGTCGAGTTCGATCGTCTCCGGGATCGACGCGCCGACCGTGGCCGCCTCCCGATTCACGCGTTCGAGCAGCCCCTTGCGCTGATACTCTTTCACCGCAGCGTAGGGGTTGACACCACGGACGCTTAAGCGTCTGGACCGTGGACTGTCAGCCGATGCTGGAGCTGGAGCACGGGTTCCGGATCGTCGACGTGGGTGTGCGCCTCGATCCGGACCGGGAGGCGGTCACTCGACGGGGGCGGGACATCACCCCCGAACGGCTCGAGCGGGAACTCCACCAGGCCGGAGTCGTTCGCGCGGTCGTTGCACCTGGACCCAGAGAATCGGGCGGGTATCTCCGGATGAACAACGCCGTCGCGCGGTTGAGCGTCGATCGACCGTTCATGGCGTTCGCACGGGTGGGGGGTCCCCGCGTCCCCGACTCGTCGACGATCGGCCGGGTCCGGAACCTCGCTGTCAAGCGGGAGCCGTATCACGCCGATCCGGAGGACGTCGAGCAGTACGCCTACGACGATCGGTTCCACGGGTTCCTCCTCGATCCTGCCCGGGACGGACTCCCGGAGGCCGACGTCCTCGAGATGCTCGCGGACGTCGGTTCCCCCGTGCTCGTCAGAGGCGGGGTTCGATTCCCTCCCCAGGCGGTCGCGGAGTTCGTCCTCGACTACGAGTTTCCGGTCGTCCTCTCCGGATTCGGTGGATTCCCGCTGAACCGGGAACTCATGGCCGAGTCGATCGAACTGCTGTCGGCACACGACGAACTCTACCTCGACACCCGGTTCGTCAGGTATCGCGATCCGATGGAACGGGCGCTCCGCGAACATCCCGATCGGGTGCTGTTCGCCAGCGGGGCACCCGATTCGCATCCCGACGTTGCGGTGATGGAGATCCTCACGCTCGACGTTCCCGAGGACGCGATGCGGCGGGCGTTCTCGAAGAACCCCGGACGGGTGATCCCGGGGCTCGCCGGGAGCGAGTGACGGGTGCCACGTCCGAACTCCACGGGTTCGGGTCGTTATCACGCCTGAAAGTTCGCGGGAAAGCGTAAAGGCCACGCGCTACCCGGGAACAATCGATGGGGGAATCCGTCGTCGCCGACTTCGTGGGGCGGGTCCACACCGCCGACGTAGCCGGGAACGAGCCCGTCGCGGGGCGAGTGTTGCTCAGCCAGCGTCGACTGGTGCTCGCCACCGACGAGGTCAAAACGACGGTGCCGCTCTCGTCGGTGTTCGACGTCGCCGTCGGGACGGTGCCCGGCGACCTCCAGTCGTTTTTCAGCGACACCGTCACCGTCGCGTACACCGACGGGAACGCGCGACGGACTGCGGTTGTCGAAGGGAACCCGGAGCCGATGGAGCGGTTCACGACGGTGCTTTTCAAGGCGCTGTTGCACGACGTCACGGCGTCGGTCCGCCACCCCGCGAAGGTGGGTGGGCGCGTCACCGACGAACCGGACCAGCGGGCGGCGATCAAACTCGGCGACGGGGAGCTGAGCTTCGTTGGCTGTCGGGAGCCGTTTTCGATCGATCTCTCGACTGTCGTCGACTACGAGCGGCTCCAGCGGACACTCGAGGGCGAGACCCGACCGACCCTGTCTGTTCGACACGTCCCCGAGGGGACCCCGGTGACGTCGCTCGTCACCGTCCCCAGCGAACGGACGCTCAACGTGATCGGTCGGTACGTCAAACTCGAGTACGGCGAGGTGATGGAGGAGGTGTACGAACTCGATCCGACCGAGGAAGAGCTCCAGATCCTCGTCACCCTCTACACCGCCGACGGTGACGTGACCGTCTCCGACATCGTCACCGGCGACGCCACGCGGGCGTCGATGGTGCTCGAGGGGCTCCGGGACCGGGGGCTCGTCGTCGACGGGGAGGGGGGACCGACGCTGACGCCGAAAGGGCAGATGGTCGTCAGTACGTATCTGGAGTCGGTAAACGGGTGAAGCAGCCGGCCCCTGTCGCAGACAGACCACGGATCACTGCTCGTTTCACGGATCACTGCTCGTTCATCGCCTCGCTCGCGATGTTCCGGCCGCGAGCGTTGAGCGCGACTTCCCGGCGAACCCTGACTTCCTCGACGACGTCGAGTTCGATCAGTCGCTCGAAGATTTCCTCGACGTCGTCGACGTCCATCCCCAGAAACGCGGGGATCTCGAACGGTGACACACCCGAGTACAGCGCCATCAGCACTTCCCGTTCGCGCTCGTCGAGATCGACGTTCGTTTGGCTCCGTTCGACCCCCTTGTCCAGCCACGACTTGACGAACCGACACCGGCGCGGCGGCCCGGAGATGTGGGTTTCGATGCTCGTTCCCTCCTCGTCCGTGTGAGAGACCTCCAGGACCGGCTGTTTCTCCCCGTCGATCGTCCGTTCGGTCGTCTCGAGCCCGCTTATGTCGTCGAGGTCGAGGTTCACGAACGCGCCGCTCTCGAGGGCGGCGCTCAGCCCGTCGCCGTCGAGTTTGATCCGTGCCCGCTCCCAGGTGGCCGCTTCCTTGACCACGCCGCCGGCAACTGCCGGATGTTTCGCCCGCACCATCCGCTGGTCGAGCAGCGCCCGGTAGACGTCGCGCTCGAAGCTCTCGTGGTCGCCCGCGCTGACGAGGATCACCTGCTCGCCCAGATCGAAGCTCACGTAGCCGGCGACCCTGGTGATCTCCTGGTTCGCGTCGTGTCTCCCGCCGAGGCTCTGCAGCTTCGACAGCGGGATCGTCCGCTTGCCGTTGTTGCTCGCGAGGATTAGTCGCCGGTTCGAAAGCAGGATCCGACCGGACGTCCAGGAGACGTCGTTGACGGCGCGCCCCTCGTTGACTGCGATCGCGAACCGACCGGTCGTGTCGGCGATCTTGTATTCTTCGTTGCTCACGAACCGTCACCTCCGTTCATGGCGGAGCACCCCTCACGCGTCACCACCTGCCCTGAGCTTCGACACCGCCGCGAAGGCTCGCTTCCGGACCGCGGCACTGTCGTCGTCTGTGAGCTTTTCGAGCCGGTCTCTGGCCTGCGTTCCGCCGACCTGGCCGAGGACGAACGCCGCCTTCGCCCGGGCACCTTCCTCGACATCGGGATCGAGTCGGTCCAGCAGCGCCGATTCGACGACCGGGCCACCGATCGACGCCAGGCTCGTGGCCGCAAACTGAGCGGTTCGTTCGTCCTCGTCGGCCAACGCGTCGGCCAGCGCCCCGATCGCGGCCTCGGAGTCCGAGTCGGCGACTCTCCCGAGGATCCAGGCGGCGTTGCGGCGCTGCCGGTCCTGTCGACCTTTTCTGATGATCTCTACAAGGGGTTCGATCGCGGTGGCGTCACCGGTCTCGCGAAGCTGCGAGACGATCCGATCCCTGACCGCGTGGCTGCGGTCGGTCGGGACGTTCGACAGCAGTTCGAGGATCGAGTACACCGCCGCCTTGCGGACGATCTCGCTGTCGTCGCCGAGCGCTCGCGCCAACGGCTCGATCGGCCTGGCGTTGTTCGCCTCCCCGAGTGCGCTTGCGGCGATCCGACGGATCGACTCGTCGTCGTCTTCGAGCAGTTCGATGAGCGCGGAAAGCGCCCGGTCGGTCGCGATCGCCCCCAGTGCGTTCGCGGCGGCGTGTCGGATCCGGGGCTGGTCGCCGAGTCGGTCGACCAGCCGCGGGACGGTTCGCGGATCGGCGATGGACCCGCAGGCGTGACATGCGCGCAGTCGAACTCGGGGATCCTCGTCCTCGAGTGCATTTACCAGCGCCGGGACGGTGTCGGGGTCGTTGAGTCGGCCGAGCGCGTTCGCCGCCGCCATCCGGAGCTCCGGCCGTTCGGCCGACAGCGCCCGGGCGAACCGCCGGGCCGCAACCCAGTCTGCGTCGCCGGCGCCGCCGCCGGTGAGCTCCCGGAGCAACTGTTCGACCGCCGACTGCCCCACCTGATCCAGCGCGTCGATCGCGGCCCCCCGTACGCGGGTTTCCTCGTCGCGGGTTGCCGCCCGCAACAGCGCGTCGATCGTGGGCTGGTCGTCCTCGTCTCCCAGCTCCCCCAGGAGTTCGGCCGCGCGCCGCCTGACTGCGGGGCTGTCGCTGTTGAGCGCGTCCCTGAGCCGTTCGACGTTGCCCTCGCGGGCGAGTTCGTACAGCGACATCACGCCCACCTGAACACGCGACGGCGCTTGTTTACCGGTTCGTACCGATCCCGACGGTCCGGGGGAACGCTCTCGGTCATTCCCACCACCAGCACGCTCCCCGGGGACAGCGACGACTCGAGCGTGTCGAAGACGTCGCCCTTGTGCCCGGAGTCGATGTAGATGAGCAGGTTGCGACAAAACACGACGTCGAACGCCGACATCTGTCCGTCCCGGATCAGGTCGTGTTTCTCGAACTCGACGAGCTCTTTTACCTGGTCCCGAACCCGGAAGGAGTCGCCGTCGCGGTCGACCCACTGTTCGGGCGCTGACAGCGGTTCGAGTTCCGCGGCGATGTCCGTGGTTCGGGTGGTGTGGTAGACGCCTGCCCTGGCGTTTTCCAGCGCCTCGTCGCTGATGTCCGTCCCGAGCACGGAGAGCCGGCGCTCGTCGATCTCGGGGTCGTCACACGCGAGCATCGCCGCCGAGTACGGCTCCCGACCGTCCGCACACGGTGCAGACCAGACGTTTACCTGGCGCTTCGTTTCGGTCATCTCCCGGAGCACCCCCCTGAGAACCTCCCACATCTCGGGGTTGCGGAAGAACTCGGTGACGTTGATCGTGAGTGCGTCCATCAGCGCCTCCCGTTCGTCGGGTTCCTCCCGGAGCAGCCGCTCGTACTCCGTGTGGTCGTCGACGTCGCGGCGCCGCATCCGGGCGGAGATCCGCCGATCGAGGTACGACTCGTTGTAATAGCCCGGCTCGAACGGGACGGAGTCTTCGATCTGGCGCAACACACCCTCGAAGGGAGTTTCACCGGTCATAAGCTCATCACGTCGAGTACGGCGACCACGTCCCCGTCGCCGAGCACCGCCGTACCGCCGATGCCCGGGGTCCCAGAGAGCGGTCCTTCGAGCGGTTTCACAACGATCTCCTCCTGATCGAGCACCTCGTCGCAGTGTAACGCGACCTGCCGGGTCTCCTCGCGGATCCTGACGAGCATTCCGTCCTCGGTATCGACGCCGTTTGCGTCCCCGCCGTCGGTCGCCGCCGCGCTCGTCGAGGCGGCCGCGCTCGTCATCTCGCCGCCGGTATCCAGCGGTCGTTCCCCGAGGCGATCCGCCAGCCGGATCACCGGATACAGGTCGTCCTCGTGGCGGATGACCTCCTCGCCGTGCACCTCCGCGACGTCGTCCGCGCGGGACACCTCGGCGATGCTCTTGATCGGGATGCCGTATTCGGTGTCGCCAACCCTGACGAACATTACCTTCACGATCGCGACGGTGACCGGCAGCCGAAACCGTATGGTCGTGCCGGCGCCCGGTTCGCTGTCGATCGACACCGAGCCGTCGAGCCCGCGGGCCGTCGTCCGTACGACGTCCATGCCGACACCGCGTCCGGAGACGTCGGTCACCTCCTCTGCGGTCGACAGGCCGGGATGAAACACCAGGTCGTAGATCTCCCCGTCGTCCATCGCCGTGACCTCCTCGCGGGTGACGACGCCCTCGTCGATCGCCTTCTCGGCGAGCTCGTCGGGGTCGATGCCGGCGCCGTCGTCGGACACCTCGATGACGACGTGATCGCGGCTCCGCGTCGCAGTCAACTCGACGGTTCCGGTCGGATCCTTGCCGGCGGCCTCGCGTTCCTCGGGCGATTCGATCCCGTGATCGACGGCGTTCCGGAGCACGTGAACCAGCGGATCCCGCATCTCGGTGAGGATCGTCCGGTCGAGTTCGACGTCACCGCCTTCCATCTCGAAAGCGACCTGTTTGTCGACGTCGCGGGCGACGTCGCGCACCAGCCGGGGAAACGAGTCGGCGACCTGCGAGAAGGGGACGAGCCGCATGTCCATCGCGGTGTCCTGGAGGCTGTTTGCGAGCTTGTCCAGTTCGTCGAGCGCGTCCGACTCGACGCCCGCCGACTCCAGCTCGCGACGGAGCTTGATACGGCTCGTCACCAGCTGTTCGACCAGGCCGTACAGCTCGTCCACCTGTTCGACGTCGACCCGGATCGTGGATATCTCGTCGTTCGATTTCTCGTCGTCCGGTTTCTCGTCGTCCGGTTTCTCGTCGTCGTCCGGTTTTTCGCCGCCGGGTTCCTCGCTTCCTGTTCCGCCGGCGGGGTCGTCGGTCTCGTTCTCCGACGGACTGGCGTCTCCCTCGCGGTCGTCGTCTGAATCCGGCCCTCCTCCGAGGGGAACGGTCTCGACGCGCTCCACCTGGGGCAACTCCTCGATCGCCGCGGTTGCGCCGGCGCCGTCTGCCGCCGGCAGATACGCGTCGAACCCGTCGCCGTACTCGCCGTCCTCGAGGAGTTCGGGGTCGGGATCGGTCGCGAACGCGTCGACGATTTCCTGCAGGGTTTCGAGCACGAACGTCGCGTCGACGCCCGGCATCGCCGTCTCGCCGATCCGAACCGACGCCCGGACGAGCTCCGAGGAGTCGGCGTCCAGTTCGTCGATCGCCTCGGTCCCGCTGCCGGTATCGTCGCCGTCACCGAGACCGTCGTCGGTTTCCCACTCCCGGAGGCGCCGTTCGATTCCGCCGGCATCCGTTCTCACCTCGCCGTCGTCGGCGATTTCTCCGACCATCGCCTCGATCGCGTCGACGCCCTCGAACAGCAGATCCATCAGTTCGGGCGTCACCTCGAGGTCGTCTGTCCTGACGTCGTCGAGCAGGTCCTCTAGCGTGTGAGCCAGTTCCGAGACGCCGTCGTACCCCATCGCCGCGGCGTTGCCTTTCAGGGTGTGTGCGACCCGAAACACGTCGTCGATCGCTCCGGAATCGCCGGGATCTGCTTCCAGCGCGAGCAGCGCGTTGTTCAGGTCGGTGATCCCGTCTTCCGCCTCGGCGACGAACGCGGCGCGATGGGAGTCCATCAGGACACACCCCCCACGATGGCGTCGGCGATGGCGTCGAGATCGCGAACGTCGTCGACTGCACCGGTCTCGACGGCTCGCCTGGGCATTCCGTAGATCACACAGGTGTCTTCACTTTGTGCGAGCGTCCGCCCCCCGGCCTCCCGGACCGCGCGGATCCCCTCCGCGCCGTCGGACCCCATCCCCGTCAACACGACGCCGACCAGCGGATCGTCGACGGCCCGAGCCGCCGACTTCATGGTCACGTCGACGGCAGGGGTGACCGGAAGGGAGTCGTCCTCCTCGAGGCGGACCCGGAGTCGGCCGGCGCGGTAGCTGTCGACTCTCGTGTGCGTGCCGCCGGGGGCCACGAGAGCCTCGCCCGGGCCGATCCGGTCGCCGTCGGTCGCTTCCGAGACGTCGTAGGCGGAGACCCCGTCGAGCCGGTCTGCGAACCGTCCGGTGAACGCCGCGGGCATGTGCTGGACCACGAGCACTCGACAGTTCGTTTCCGGAAGCGCCGCCATCACGTGCTCGACGGCGTTGGGACCGCCCGTCGAAGCGCCGATCACCACGGTGAGCGGTTGCTCGATCTCGACCGTCGACGCCGCTGCACTCGTTGGACTGTCGGTGGGGGTTCGATTCCGGGTTGCGGCCTCGAGGTCGGCGGCGGCAGCCGATCGCACAGCCTCGACCAGCCGATCGCGCTCCCGGGAGACCCCCGAGGAGATCTCGCCGCCCGGCTTCGCGAAGAAGTCGACTGCGCCGCGGTCCAGCGCCTCGAAGGTGACCTCGGCCCCCTCGTCGGTGTACGCCGACAGCATCAACACCGGCGTCGGCGTCTCCGCCATGATCCGATCCAGCGCCTCCAATCCGTCCATCCTGGGCATCTCGACGTCCATCGTGACGACGTCCGGACGGGCTTCGGCGACGACCTCGATCGCCTCCCTCCCGTCGGAGGCCTCACCGACGACTGGAATGCCGGCGTCGGACAACAGGTCCGAGATGACCGCCCGCATGAACGACGAGTCGTCGACGACGACCGCCCGGGGAGCGTCGTCCCCGGGGTCGCGGTCGCCCCGGTCGACGGTTCCTGACATACGCGAAAAGGGGCACAGCGATCCGATAAACCCACCGTCCCGCATATCGGTCGTGATAATTCGAGGGTCACCGTTATGGGAGTGCTAACGGAGTTTCGAACATGGCAGCTACGGAACCGACGGTCGAGGCCACCAAGGTCCTCGAGTTCGGGCTGGGATCCGACAGGTACTGTCTGGACATCGACACCATCGACGAGATCGTCGACGCCGCCGAACTGACGCGAATCCCCAACTCGCCCCCCCACATCGAGGGCGTGATGGATCTCCGTGGAAAGACGACGACGATCGTCGATCCCAAGACAGTGTTCGAGATCGACGAGGCGGGCCCCCGCGACCGGATCGTCGTGTTCGACGAGAACGCACTCGAAGAGGGTGGAACCGTCGGCTGGATGGTCGACGAGGTGTTCCAGGTTCGGGACGTCGATCCCGAACGTGTCGACGAGAACACGATCGCCGACGACGACGGGATCCGCGGAATCGTGAAGTCCGACGACCGGTTCGTCGTCTGGGTCGACCCCTCCGTGTCTGTCGAGTGATACGTCTCGTTCTCATCATTGAAAACCGGGGACGAACACTTATCGGCGGTCCTGTCGCTCGTTCGAGTATGCGCATCTCTAGTGGGGTCCCCGGGTTCGACGATATTGTCGAGGGCGGGTTTCCCGAGGGCCGGCTCTACGTCGTCAGCGGGCCCCCCGGAAGCGGCAAAACGACGTTTTGCGCGCAGTTCGCCGCCGAAGGGGCCAGGGCAGACGAGAAGACGCTCTTCGTCAGCATGCACGAGACGAAACGGGACATCATCGAGGACATGGCGGGCTACGAGTTCGGGTTCGATCACGCGGTGTCGACCGACCGGATCACGTTCCTCGATGCGCTGTCCTCGGACGGTCGGCGGTTCTTCGGGCAGAAGGGCGAACGTCGAAACCAGGCCAACGTCTCGAACCGACTCACCGCCTACATCGACTCCAGGGACGTCAGCCGGGTCGTCTTCGACTCGACGATGCTTCTGCATTATCTGCTCGACGACGAGGAGGACACGGCGATCCAGTTCCTGTCGGCGCTCAAGCGGACCGACGCCACGACGATTCTCATCTCCGAGATGACTGATCCGAACGCCTATTCGCGGGAACATTACCTCGCCCACGGCGTCGTCTTCATGCACAACTACCTCCAGGAGGACGGGATGGAACGGGGGATTCAGGTGTTGAAGATGCGCGGCACCGACGTCGACACCCGGATCCACGACGTCGGGTTCGGTGCCGACGGGCTCGAGGTTGGGCAGGCGAAACGCCGGTGACACAGCGGTTCTGGAGGTCGACGCCCCGTCCGACGAACAGCGGGCCCCGTCGTCAGATCGTCAGCAGGTTCCCCACGAGTATCCGCGTCGCGATCGCCGTCAGACAACCCAGCCACGTGAGTAGCACGAAGTGGATGTAGCCGTTTGCGGGGTTGCCCCCGTCGATCGTGCGGATCATCACCGACGACAGCACCGCATTAAAGAGGATCACCATGAGCAGGAGGAACTCGATGACGGGGATGTCGTAGACGCCGGCGTAGATGATCTGTCCGATGTCCATGTAATCGACGGAGAGATCCGCAGAGAGGTCCGCCAGGATGATGACGATCTCGAGGCCGATGAAGAAGGCGAACGCCGACGCTGCAGTGATCCCGTACACCAGCCCGATGAGCGTCACGGCCGACTGACGGCGCTGTTCGCGCAGCTGGTTGACCGCACTCATGTTCTTCGAAATCAGTTCGCCGAGCTGTTTGGGATCCCCGCCCATCTGCCGACCGACGAGATACATCTCGGAGAACTTCTGGATGAGATACGATCGGGTGTCGACGGTGAACTCCCGCCAGGCGCCCTCCTGGCTCAAGCGCATGTTGAGCCGGCGGTACAGCCGCTCGACCGACGGCGACAGCGCGCCGAAGTCCTTCTTTCGCAGGCTCTCGAGCACCTTCGAGGTGGTCGACTGCTTTGCGCTCTCGGTCGCGCCCAGCGCCCGGATGAAGGAGGGGAACGCCTGATCGCGGGCGGTGATCGCCTTCTCCTCGCGACGGAGAATGATCCCCGTAAGGAGCAGCGGCGTCAGGGGGACACACAGGTACAGCGGTTGCCGGACATCGTCGAGGAACCACAGCAGTCCGGGGAGGCCGGGGCCGATCCCCAGCAGTCCGGCCCCGGTGATCCAGATGAGTGCGAACGTGCTCACTCCCCCAACCGCGAAGGCGGCGTACAGCTGTTTGTCGCGTCTGATCCGGGTTTCGGGGTGGTACCAGATCGGATCGTACGGCGACAGCGTCCGGATCGCGAGGTAAAACCCCGCCTGCACGAACGCGAACAGCACGATAACCGCTGCGACCGTCGCCGTCGGATCCGTGCCGGTGAGGATCGGCAACACGACCGCAAACACCAGCGCGAACGTCATCGAGAGGATCATCGAGATGTACAGGTCCTTCATCACCTCGAGGTTCGCCAACGCCGACTCGTAGACGGTCTCGTAGTTCGAGAGCATCACGTCCAGTTCGGAAAGCAGGAAGTCTTCGAGCGGCTGTCCGGCGGCGACGGTGTAGCCGAGCCGGTCGAAGAAGTCCGCCATCACGTCGGAGGGGACCTCCTTCGCCCGGCGGCGGCAGGCGTCGTCGAGGCTCTGGTTCCAGGTGTCTACGAGATGGACGATCCGACCGATTTCCTCGGCTGCGACCCCGTACTCCTCCTCGTTTGCGATCGTTCGGAACACTTCCATCCGATCGATGTTCGTCGTCGACAGCACCGTCATGTGGGTCATGACGAGATGCATCTGGTTTTCGATGTGGGTCCGCCGGCTGTTGATGTACAGCTTGGGGTACAGCGCCGCCCCCGCAAACACGAGGGCGCCGACGAACGGGAAGATCGCCCGGATGGGGGCCGCGAACGGGAGCAGGAACGCGGCCACGACAGTGCCCGCAAGAAGCAGCGTCGACGGGAGGAGGACGTAGCCGACGTACTGCTGTTTCGGGATGTCGATCTTCTCGTAGGAGTCCAGCAGGTCCTCGGTGAACGCGACGGCGTTCGCGATCGTGGATCCTCCCTGTGACGTGGCCATGTTAGACGTTCCGGTGCATGTCGAACGGTAGCCCCTCGACGCCGTCGCGCTGGAAGGCGTCGATCGTCTCGTTCACCTCGTGGTAGCCGAGGATCCCCTCCTGGATCATCCGCTCGACGAGTTCGGCGCGGAACGCCAGGTCGTCGTAGATGTCGCGGGTGTCGGCGTAGCCGAGCAGCGTCGCGATCTGTTCTTCGAGCACGTAAGAGTTGTTCATTCCCTGGAAGACGATCTCGTCCTCGACGGGGTCCCAGGAGAACACCTCGCGGGTGATGACGCCGTCCATCTGCTTCGAGTAGCCCTCGATCTCCTGGACGCTTGTCACTCGGCGCAACACCTGGTCGCCCTGCTTGACCCGGTTTTGAAACAGCGCGACGTCGGCGTTGTCCATGAACGTCTCGGGGACGTTGATCGGGTCGGAGGTGAACCGCTGGATCATCGAGACGATGTCGGAGGCGTGGAACGTCAACATCACCGGGTGGCCGGTCTGGGCCGCCTGGAACGCCATCCGCCCCTCCGCGCCGCGGACCTCCCCGACGATGATGTAATCCGGACGGGAGCGCAGCGCCGCCGCCACGAGGTCGAACATGTCGACGTCCGAGGAGCCCTCACCGGCCCCCTCACGGGTGAGCAGCTGCTGCCAGGTGTTGTGCGGCGGGATCACCTCGGCGGTGTCTTCTGCGGTGTAGATCTTCGAGTCGCTCGGGATGAACGACAGCGACGCGTTGAGCGTCGTCGTCTTCCCGGAGGCGGTCTCCCCGACGACGAAAACCGTCTGTTCGTTCTCGAGACACAGCCACAGGTACGCTGCGAGCTCCGGCGAGAGCGTTCCCCAATGGGTGATCTGGTTGATCGACAGCGGGGTCTCCTGGCCCTGCCGGATCGTCAGCGACGGCCCCTTCAGGGAGACGTCGTCGGAGTAGATGATGTTGATACGCGAACCGCCCGGGAGCGTGGAGTCGACGATCGGATCCGAGTCGGAGACGGGATCGCCCATCCGTTCGCCCATGTTTCGAAGCCAGCTATCGAACTGCTCCGGGCTGCCGAAGTCGATCGTCGTCTCGAGCATCCCGAACACGTCGTGGTCGACGTGACACTCGTGGGGACCGATGACGTGAATGTCCTCGTTCGCTGGATCGCGCATCACCGGTTCCAGCGGGCCGTAGCCGACGATATCGCGGTTCAATCGATATCGGATGTTCTCGTAGGTCTCCTTCGACACCGAGACCGTCCCCCAGTTGAGGGCCTTCTTGACGGAGTCGAGCCGGCCCGACTGCCGCGGTTCGACGTGTGTCACCTCCTCGAGTAACTCCTCGATGAGATCGTCGTACTCGGTCTCCGACTCCGGGGCAGCGTGTTGCCCGCTCACGGTCAACAGCTCGTCTTTCACCCGGTCGAGCACCTGCGACTCCGCGCCGGAAAGCTCCGGCTCGATGGCGTAGTACTTCGTGTCCTGCCCGATGTCGCCGTACACGTGACAGTAGATCGGCCCCCCGACCGGGTAGAGCACGTTCGGCCGGTCGGACTCGTACTCGTCTTTCGCCTCTTCGATGAACTGCGGGAACTCGCCGGTGATCTGCTTGAACTTCCGCAGGTGGTCCCGGAGGTGGGGCCGCCGCATCGCTGCCTGGCGGAGTTCGTCCGACGGTTTGGTCGTCCCGTGTTCGGTCATCGGTGGTTCGTTTCGTCGTTCTCGTCAGGTTCGGTCGGTCACGCGACGCTTCTGCTCTCGATTACGATTCCGGTCCCCGACCGGACGGAGTAGCCGATCGTGTCGCCGACCTGCTGTCCCATGCCCGCAAACCGCTTGACGCTGATCTGCCGGCGGACCTCGTTTCCGACCTCGATCATCTCCAGCTGCAGGAAGACGTCGGCGATCGCCCGGAACGGGCCGATCGCCTCCTCGTTGACGGTCGAGGGGTCGAACGTCAACACGACTACCTTCCCATCCGAGATAATGTCCCTGAAAAAGGAGATGATCTCGAGGGCGGCCTGCCGCTCTTCGTTTTCCCGCACCAGCGCCTCGAAGGTCGGATCGTTCCGGAGGATGGCGTCGAAGGTGTCCAGAAAGACCACGTCCGACTGCCACATCACCTCCGCCTCCATCAACCGCTTGAGCAGTTCCTTTCGTTCGCCGTCCCCGTCCGAGAACGCCCCGCCGGAGTCGAAGTCGGCATGGAGGAACAGCAGCTGCTCGTTCAAGAGGGGCTTTACCACGTCGTAGGACAGCGAGTGCATCTGGTCGATGAACCCCCGGACGGTGAGTTCAGTCGACAGGACAGTGGCCGAGGCGTCCTCCTGGAGCAGCCCATAGGTGAACCGTTGTGTCATCGCCGACTTTCCGGCGCCGTAATCGCCCTCGATGAGGACGATGCTCCCACGAGGGATCCCACCGCCGAGTTCCTTGTTGAGCCGGTCGTGATCCTCCAGGCCGAGCGACAGCAGGGTGTTCCGTCCCATGAGTCACTCCACGTATCGGAACCGGAACGTTTCTTTCTCGCCGTTGATCGTCAGGTGGACCCGGTGATCGCCCTCCTCGAGCGCCTGATTGTGGATCTCCAGCCGGATCACCTCGCTTCGGCTCCACGCGTCGTTCGGGCCGTTCACCACCTCCGTCTCCAGGTCGCCCGGAACGACGTACTGGCCGTTGACGAGCACGTCGAGGTTCGTCCCGTCAGGTGGTAACGGCTGCGTCCCGGTGTTTTTCACGAGGACAGTGAGCGTGTCCTCCTGGGCGTCGTACACCTCGCTTCCGGAATCGGAGATCACGGTAATGTCGGTCCGAAGTTGCTCGGAGGCGTCGATACTGCCGTCGTCGATCGCCGAGTTGACCCGATCGACGCCGGTCGTCATGGTCCCTACGACCCCGGCGGCGATGACGAGGCTCGCGATGAAGATCACCATGTGGGAGATGGAGACGCTCGCCATCTACGCTCCCTCCCCCAGTTCGAGGTCGCCGCCGGCGGCGACGCCGTACTCCGTGACGACGGTGATTCGGTCACCCTCGCTCACGTCGATCCCGTCCACGTCGACGCTGATCTGGAGCGTCTCGCCGGGAAGCCACAGCTCGGTCTCCGCGTCGCCGTCGCCGCCGACGTCGCCGTCGATGGCGGTGTCGTCGCCCTCGACCGCGACCAACTCGTTGTCGACTACAAGCGTCGTTTCCGGGATCGCGAGCCCGACGGTGCCGGTGTTGTTCACCTCGACCGTGAGCGTGTTCGCCTCGTCGTCGTAGACGGCGTGGACGAACTCCAGGTCGGTGTTTTGCGTCTCCAGGTGGCGATCCTGGAGGTCGCTGTTTGCCGTCGCGACGCGGTCGAACCCGTTTGCAGCGACCGGGTACAGCGCCCCGAGGACGACGAGGAGGCCGGCGAAGATGATGGCGGTGGACGCCGAGACGCTAATGCCCATCGCCCCACCTCCCGGCGTGCGGCTCGGACTGGCCGGCACCGTTGCCGGACCGAGCGCCGCCGGAGGCGGAACTCCCGCCGCCCGCCCCCGGGCCACCGAAGGCGGCTCCGCTCCCGAGTTCGTCCCACCGGTCGAGAAGAACCGAGTGGGCCGTCGCCCCGTTCAACTGCATGATGTATCGGAGGCTCTGTGTGTGGTGTTCGCGAGTGAGCACGTCGGTTCCGGGCTGATCGACCAGGTTCAAATCGACCCGGCCGAACCCCGAAAGGAACTCGCGCAGTCCCTCGGCGACCTCCGGGGTGATCCACTCGATGCGCTCGTAGTAATTGACTGCCCGCACCGCGTCGGTGACGTCCGCGTTGGAGACCAGAAACTCCAGCCACTCCATCACGACGAGGTCGCCGACGTAATCGCCCGGCAACGAGGTGAGGTACGGCTTCTCCTGGTTCGCCATCCCGCCGGTGCTGACGTACTCGAATCCGTCCTCGCCCCGTCGTCGGTTTCGCTTGCCGGCTGCCGCCGGATCCCGCCCGTTCTCCGGGTCGAACCCCTGTCCCGCCGGGGACGAACGCGGATCCTGTTTCGATTCCGGTTCGGGCCCGGCCTGTGGATCGGGCTCCGGTTCGGGCTCCGGCTCCGGTTCGGACTCGAACCCGGGCTGTGGGTCGGGTTCAGGTTCCGTTTCGAACGCCGGCTCCGATTCCTCTTCCATCTCGTTCGGGATCGGCTCGACCGACACTTCGTCGTCCGCGTCGGCTCCGTCGGCGGGATCGTCTTCCGCGCCGACGTCGTCGGCCCAGTCGGCCTCTCCGGCGTCGTACTCCTCCTTTAGCTCGCTGAAACTCTTGCCTTCGTCGTTCATGTCGGTCTCCGTGGTGTCGCTGTCGGTCGTGTCCGATTCCTCGTCGAGATCGTCACCGAGCGCGTCGTCGAGTTCGTCGTCGAGTTCGTCGTCGGGTTCGACGACGGATTCGTCGAAGAACTCGTCCGCCTCCGCGCCGGCGACTGACTCGTCGAGTTCTTCCGCTTCCTCTTCGGCGCCGGCGTCGTCGAACAGCCCGAAGTCGCCGCCCCCGCCGCCGGCGCCGTCGAACCCCTCGTCGTCGACGAACGGGTTGATCCCCCGGGTCACCATCTCGTAGATGTCCAGCAGGTTCCGGACGTCCTCCTCGATGTTCTCGACGGTTTCGGAGATCTCCTCGTTCTCCGAGCGGACCGTCGAGACGGTCGAGGAGAGCGTCGCGACCTCGTTTTCCAGTTCGTCCAGCCGGTTTTCCAGTTCGTCGGTGTCGGCCCCCTCCTCGTCGAACTCGCCGCCGAGTCCGTCGTCGAAGTCGTCGAACTCGCCGTCGAGGCCGTCGCCGAAGTCGTCGCCGCCGAGGCCGTCCCCGCCGAGGTCGTCGCCGCCGAGGCCGTCCCCGCCGAGGTCGTCGCCACCGAGGCCGTCGTCGCCGAACCCTCCGTCGTCGCCGAGTGGGTCGCCGTCCCCGTCGTCGCCGTCCTCTCCGTCGAGGAGACGGTCGAGGATACTGGCCCCGACGAGTCCGAGCGTGGCCGCCAGCCACGCGACGGTCGGCGCGGCCACGACCGGCGTTTCGATACCCATTACCTGAGCAGACCGCGCACGCTCACTTATATGCACCCCCGCAGCTATCAACAGTGATATTCGTTGTCGGCGACAGTACTGACTGCCAGTTTCCCACTTAAAGTGTTCGTTCGAATCCGTCGGCGGCACGGACACGGAGCGATCCGTCGGGTTCGAACCGGATCGTCCGCCCGACGTCGCCGCCGACGTCGGAGCCGACGATCGGGATCGACCGCGCCTCGAGTTCCGCCTTCGCCGCCTCGACGTTCCGCGGACCCACCGGATCGTCGCCCAGGTCGATCATCTCGCTGCCGCCGACGAGCCGAGCCTCGAGCCCGGTCGGGTCGCCGCCGGCCTTCCGGATCCGGTCGAGCAGGCTCTCGATCCCCGAATCGACGTACTTGGCGGCGGAGGCGGTCGGCGGCGCCTGTGCGTCCCGGTCGGGCAGCATCGCGTGGAGCAGTCCTCTGGCGTCGGTTTCCGGATCGTACAGGGCGACGGCGACACAGGAGCCGAGCCCGCTCGTGGTCAGCGTCTCCCCGTTGGTCGCGACGGCGTGTTCGGCGATCCCGACCGCGATACGTTCCGGGCCGCCGTGAACTCGCGGTTCGCCGGGCGGGGTCGGTCGTCTGGTCACGGTCGGCGCCTCACCGTCCTTCGAGGGCGGACAGCGCGGCGGCGAGCTCCCGTTCGTTCGGGAGCGCGTAGATGTCACAGGTCGCCGCCACGCCCGCGGTTTCGATGGTCGCGTCGATCACGAAGCCGTACTCCTGTCGCCGTCCGAGTCGGGTGACAAGGGGACTCATCACCGCCGAACCCATGTCGTTGACGTAGTTCGGCGGGGTGTGTTCGATCGTGGTTTCGAGCACGTTTGCCCAGCTGTCGATGAAGCCGCTGGTCATCACGTTCCCCAGCTCCGAGAGGGCGTTTTGCGCCATCTCGCCCAGCGGCTCGCCGGGCTCCATCGGCAACATCGCCCCGGCGATCCGGGCGGCGTCCCGTTCCTCGAAGAGAATCGCGAGATACCCCCCGATGTCGCCCTCCAGCTCGAAGACGGTGCCGGCCCGGCGGGCGTCGCCGATCTCGGTCGGGAGATCCGAAAGCGCGACGAACCGGAGCCGGCTCACCTCGACGCTGGTGTCCAGTCCCGTCATGGCGGCGACGTTGCCGGCGGCGTTCTCGGAGCCGCGTTTTGCAAGCGACGCGAACGTCGACAGCGACTCGTAGGGGATCGACGTCGTCTGTTGCCCGTCGGCGTGAGCTGTGGCGTCAGCGTCGGCGGACGCTTCGGCAGCCGGCCCGACAGGGGTGGGAGAGCTGTTCAACAGTTTCCGGAACGGATCCGACTCCGGAAGCATGTAGATCGCAAAGCCCAGGTCGTCCGACAGCGCCTCCAGCCGGCTCTCGAAGAGGAACACCCCGTCGTCGGCCTGTGCGCCGTGGGGGAGCACGGCGGCACCTTCCGCCTCGATGTACCGGGGTGGGGTCATGTCGATGCCGGTCTCGAGGTAGTTCGCCCAGCCGTCGAGGAAGCCGCCGAGTGCGATGTTGCCGAGTTCGGAGATCGCGCTTTTGCCCATCGACTCCCCGCCGGGCAACAGCGCGGTCACCTCCTCGGCGGCGTCGGCGTCGAACGCGAGGACGGCCTCGCCCTCGATCCCGCCCCGGAGGCCGACGCTCACGCCGACCGACTGGCGGTTTTTAAAGGAGTCGGCGAGGTCGGCGCCGGTCGCGAGACTCGCGCCGGTGACCTCCACCCGGAGGTCGGTGCCCGTCAACTCGGCGAGCGCGCTTGCGGCCCTGTCTGCGCCCCGATCCGCGAGCCGGCTGTAGGCGCCCAGCGCCCGGACGTCGATGCGCATCGATCAGACCGCCGCATTGATGGCTTCGAGGACGTTGGGCTTTTGAAACGGCTTCGTGATGTACCCCTCGGCCCCGGCCTTGATCGCGGCTTTCATCTTCTCCTCCTGTCCGACGCTTGTGCACATGATCACCGTCGCGTTCGGATCCGTGTCGGTGATCTCGCTCGTCGCTTCGATCCCGTCGCGGATCGGCATCACGATGTCCATCATCACCAGGTCCGGGTCGTGTTCGCCGTACAAGTCGACGGCTTCGACCCCGTTTTCCGCCTCGCCGACGATCTCGAACTCCCCCTCGAGAATCTCCCGGAGCAGGTTGCGCATGAACTCCGAGTCGTCGGCGATGAGCACGCGCGTAGCCATACCCGGAGTGGCGTCCGTCCCACACTTAATCGCTCGCCCGCGGTTCTCATCGCTGAGAATCGCTGACTATAGA
>NZ_JAVKGM010000002.1:0-255271 GCF_031432225.1 Halalkaliarchaeum sp. AArc-GB
GAAAATTAACAAAACCGGGGAACCCATCGTATTCCCGGCTACAGGTACCCCGTCGGAACCGAATATTGATGTGTTCAGGAGCTAGATTAACGAGTTTGATGGGATTGGATCCGATGACTTCCGGAACGCCGGGTATTCGAACCTGCCCCACCCACAAATTATCAAATGATTTATGAAGACTTCGTTTCGATCAACGCCGAGTAAGCGCATTCCGATCAACGAAAATGATAGAATGAAACCCGTAAAACAACGGATCATACACCACTCCACCGAACGGTGTAATACGATCCAGAATTAATTGCGTTCCTGATCCCTTAAGTGTTCACAAACCTGAACAATGGTTATGCACTGGCTCGTAGACACAAAGGTGCTGGGTAGAAGCCGGTAATGACGCTGCCAACGAGCCAGGGGCGTTACAGGAGGAATATGCGGAAATCACTGAAAAGTCGACAGAATATTCATCGAGAACCTGCCAGAAGTGGTCGTCCAGAATTCGACTTTTTCTTTCGGCTAGCTACCCACCAGGATGACAGTCGCCGACGAAGTAGTCAGAAACATCATACCTCCCACCACGAGTGAAAAGTGTTTTAAGGGTGAATTCTGCCAGAGGATCCAGATACGGAAAAGAGGAGGACATAGAGCAATCGAAACCGAGCAAGTTTGAACAAAACCTAGCGGGGTGATTTCGCGACCCCAGTCATATGCATCCCGAGACCCTTGAGTTGACTTTTTGGCTCTGTAGTTTCGCTAGACGCAACGGTGACGACTACGTTATCTCGGTAGAAAGCGAAGAGACGGAGTGTTGTGACTTCGGAATTCCGTCTCTTCACGCGTGTTACGGTGGCGAAGGCTAAATCAGTTGTCGCTAACCCAGACGAACCCGCCGACCCCGAAGGGGGTGGCGGGTTCGCCGAGTGGGCGATGCTCACCGTGCATGCACTCCGCATCGAGCTGGGCAAATCCTACCGCGTCGCCGTGGATTTACTCTCGGAAATGCCCGGTGTCCTTGAAGAGATCGGCCTCACCAGACTTCCGCACTACACGGTGCTTCGCACGTGGTTTGAGCGGATTCCGACCAAGACGTGGCGTGCGTTTCTCGGCGCGTCAGCCGAGAAATGCACCGGCCACGCTGCTATCGATTCGACTGGCTTTGACCGTGATCAGCCCAGCCGCCACTACGCTAACCGCACGAACTACCGCGTCAGAGCGCTGAAAGTCACCGCGCTCGTGGATGTCGAAACGCTGTACATCACCGACATCCACTCGACGACCTCCAAGAAACACGATGCGAAGATCGGCCCGCAGGTCGCCCGGCGCAACGCCGGCGACCTGCGGAGCCTCGCCGCTGATCGCGGCTACGACGCGAAAGCCTTCCGCGACGAACTCCGCGACAACGGCATCAGACCGCTGATTAAACACCGAATCATGAACCCGCTCGATCACGCCCACAACGCCCGCATGGACGGTGATCGATACCACCAGCGTTCGATGTCAGAAACCGTCTTCTCGTCGATCAAGCGCACGCTCGGCTCCGCCGTGCGTGCGCGAAGCTGGTGGTTAGAGTTCCGCGAAATGCTGCTGAAAGCCACCGTCTACAACCTTCGCCGGAGCGTCCGATATCCGTGAAATCCGCCGCCGTGTACCGAAACTACAGAGCCGACTTTTTAACACGCATTGTTCGATATCGTACAGTGTCTTCACAAGATTCAAAGGAAGAGAGAGTCCGAGAATACCGCTCATCAGAGGAATGACCGGCGAAACGACGTGGTGGGATCGGACGGTAACGTCGTCGAATGATCTGCGAAGTGTGTTTTTGAATGTTCTGTACGAGAACGGATGTTCATGGGGGGTGTGGCACGGACCTGGAGAGACACGGCGAAACGTGTAAGCCAGCGGATTATACTTTAAAGGTTCGTTGAAAACGAGGACGCCGTCGTCTTTCAACACCCGAGTGAACTCATCGAGTGCCAATCCGTCCCAGTTAGGAAGGTGGTGTAACGCCGCAGAGCTCACGATGACGTCGAACCTCTCAGACGCAAACGGGAGATGCTCGGCGTCACCAATCATGAAATGTGCTCCCGAAGCATCGATTTGGGACGTAGCTTCCCGGATTCGCTGAGAAGACAAATCGACACCGCACCAATCGACATCGGCAGTACAATCCAGTTGATTCTTGGCCCATCGTCCATTGCCACACGCAACATCCAGAACGACCGTTCCATCCCTCACGTGCGTTGACAAAAGCTCCTCGAAGTGTCCGTACATCCCATACCGCTCTAACTGAAGGCGGAGGGTCTCATTTGATCGGTCTGCATAACCACACCTGTCCTCGAGGGGCCTCTCGTGAATCGATTTCTCAGTGCGCTTTACCTCGATTTCACGGGAGTCCATATGCAGGTCCATTATTATTTTACACATGGTTAAGTAGCCGATCCTTTACTGCACCACAGGAGGATATTCTTTGAGAGGTACGGTCCAATAAAGCTATGGGGACGGGCTACCGCGCCTGGTTCGGGGTTCAAGTGAACCAAGTGAAAATTGTCAGGTGTAAAGAATCGGTTTCATTCGAAGCCGATGATAATGCATCGAAAGTGTCGGTTTTGTCTACCGGCATGCAAGAGATTATTAATGTTTGGTAATCGGTGTTTCTGCCGACGAATCCCGAGCCATTTCAAATGACGCAACGAGGTTTTCCACTTGCTCATGGACGTTGAATACATCAACAACCTTATTTCGTGACCGATCGGCGTAGTCCGACCATTCTGAGTCGTTTCCTAATAGTTCTAATACCGCTCTGGCTGTTGCTTCCGGCTCCCGGGGCTCGGTCAACAACCCGTTCGTCCCGTGGTCAACGAGTTCGGGAATTCCCGATATTGTTGTCGAAACTGGTGGTGTTCGCATCGCCATCGCCTCCATCAACGAGACGGGAATTCCGTCTCTGTCACCCGATTCTGCGATGACGCAAGGGAGCAAGAAACATCTCGCCTGGTCATATTCGGCAAGTAACTGTTCGTCGGAAACGTTCCCCAAGAACTCTACATTCCGCTCTATATCCAGTTCCGAAACCTGCTGAGAAAGTTGCTCGAATTGTCGGCCGGTTCCAACGATGTGGTACTCGACGTCTGGAACTTCCTGAGCGACAATGGCAATCGCTTCAAGAGCGACATCTACACCCTTTTTTTCGTGAAGCCGAGCGACAGTGAGAACCCGATTGTCGGTGACCTGATCACTCGGAGAAAATTTGTCGGGTCGTATCCCCAGGTAAACGACATCAATCGGTGTACTCGGTGCGAATCGTTCGTTTATGAATTTCTTATTGTATTCAGATATTGTAATTATTCGGTCGGCACTTTCGAGAAGGGTACCAGTGTGAGCCCCGGAGTCGCGGTATAAATCGTACGCATGAGTAGTGAGAGTAAAGGGGACGTCGTAATACGAGCTGATATACTTACAGGGAAACGTATACTCAATAGCAAAGTGGGAGTGCAGACAATCGATTTCCCAGTCTAACTGTTCGATGAATTCAATACACTGCTCCGTCCAGACAGCGTTTCCGATATTATCTTTGGTTGATATTTCTTTCGAATAAACTTTCGGAAGAAATCGTGATAGAGTTCTGGAGAATATCGTTTTCGGGAGATCCGTGTATTTTGGATGATCAGCGTACCTGATGGGAATATCTAGCTCTTCGAATTCCTGGTGCGTGAGCGGTTCGTCGGCGGAGTTCAATGCGAATACTGCAACATTGTGACCCAGTTGGTTCAGCGTATGAATTTCATTGAGGACAAAACTTTCAGACAGTTTTGGAAACACCCTCAAGTAGTATAGGACGTTCATATGATAGTTAGTATATCGTCCTATGAAACTTTGTTAACGGGGTCTTTCTCGATCAGCAACCTCAAGAATAATCAGAATATAGTAAGTTCTAGCTCGTTTATTCATGATGGCACCGTCCATTGAACCCGACGAAGGGAGGTTCTCGGTAGGGAAAGGATGAAAATAGCGAATCGAAGGAGGTGATAGGAAAATCAGAGAACGACATAGTTAGCGTCATCCGTCAATTGCCCAGTAACCGAAGCGGTAAAGCGACTACTAACAATGACACCAGAAGGTTAGTAGCGCATATGTGGACCGACCCGTCGAATCGACCGGACGGAGGAATTCACCACCAGAGAGGAACGTTCGAGGCAATCAGGCCCAGTAACGTTGCAAAAATGTCACCGATAAATAAGCGGTTCGACATACCGACGGGGGACAGATGAAAGGTGTTTTGTTATCGGGGGGGACAGGAAGTCGCCTCCGACCAATTACTCACACCGGCCCGAAACAACTCATACCCGTTGCGAACAAACCGGTCCTCCAGTACGCGATCGAGGACCTGCGAGAAGCAGGCATCACCGAAATCGGGATCGTCCTCGGGAATAAGAGCCGGGAAGAAGTTCAACAGTTTTTGGGGGACGGTTCGAAGTTCGGTGTTGAGATCACGTATATCGTTCAA
Source organism: Halalkaliarchaeum sp. AArc-GB (assembly GCF_031432225.1). Lineage (NCBI taxonomy): Archaea > Methanobacteriati > Methanobacteriota > Halobacteria > Halobacteriales > Haloferacaceae > Halalkaliarchaeum > Halalkaliarchaeum sp. AArc-GB. The sequence goes on from NZ_JAVKGM010000002.1 coordinate 4,499, forward strand.
GGTGATCCACTCGGTATCGCACATGCAATCGGCTGCACGCGAGACTTCATCGGAAACGACGACTTCGTGGTGTACCTGGGAGACAACATACTCAGACAACCGATCGAACCGTTGCTCGACAGTTTCAAGCGGGGTGAGTATGCTGGGGGCATCGCTCTCCAGGAGGTGGACAATCCCGAGCGGTTTGGTGTGGTCGACCTGGACGAGGACGGTAACGTAGTTCAGATCGTCGAGAAACCGGATGACCCGCCAAGCGACGTCGCGATCATCGGGATATACATCCTGTCTCCGTTAGCCTTCGAAGCTATCGAGGAGATAACGCCCTCGTGGCGAAACGAACTGGAAATCACCGATGTATTTCAGTGGCTCATAGATCACGACGAGGTGATCGACTCCCATACGGTGGAAGGATGGTGGAAAGATACTGGAAAACCCAAAGACATCATCTCTGCCAACCGACTGATTCTCGGTGAGATGAGTTCCTCGATCGACGGGACGATTGAAGAGGGTGCCGAAACGATGGGGACGATCGAACTTCACGAGACAGCGACGGTGGAATCCGGGGCGGTCGTACGCGGTCCCGTCTCTATCGATGCCGGGACAGTAATCAAAGACGAGACGTACCTGGGCCCATATACGTCGATTGGACCGAACTCGACCATTGAAAACACTCACATCGAAAACAGCGTGATCGTGGGGAACTCTACTATCAGAACGTACGATAAGATCGTCGACAGTCTCATCGGGCAGGGAACAGACATCAAAAACGGCAACAACAAAAAGCCGGAAGGTCGCCGACTTGTCGTCGGTGAAGATTCAAACCTGGGGTTCTGACGATGCAAATCACAACACTGACCTGTTCAGAATGCGGCACGATCGTGGCAGAGAATGTACTCGAAGAAGAACGAGTCATGAAATGTCCGTACTATGAGTGTGAGGAGATACTGTCGTTCGAAGATATACAGGAGAAAAAGAAGGTTTCACTCAAGTCGCGAGGGAAATCGAAATAACGATCCATTTCTGTTGTGGGAACACGTGACGTCGACGTTCGCTGCGGGATCGCCTCCAATAGAAACTCTATAACTAACTTTGCATATCTGGTTCGTTAGACATAATCGTGCCATTCGAGTTTTCGGACACCGGGCTCCGTGGATTGAAAGCGATCAAACCCGAGGTATTTGAAGACGATAGAGGGCTGTTCATGGAGACGTACAAACGGGAAGCGTTTGAAGAGGCAGGAATTGACGTGGGATTTATTCAGGACAATTGTTCCAAATCAACGTCGAATGTGCTTCGGGGACTCCATTATCAAACGGGCGATGCTGCACAGGCAAAGATAGTCCAGTGTACCGAGGGGAAGATATTCGACGTCGTCGTCGATCTCAAGAAAGCATCGCCGACGTTCGGGGAATACACCTCGACAATCCTCTCTGAAGAAAACAAACTGATGTTATACGTTCCTCGTGAGTATGCCCACGGGTTTCTGACACTGAGCGATACCGCGAAAGTCCGGTATAAGGTCGATAATGACTATCGGCCGAACAGAGAGGGAGGGATAATTTGGGACGACCCCACGTTGGCTATTGACTGGCCATCTGACGATCCGATTCTGTCCGAGAAAGATCGGAACTGGCCGACACTGGAAACCGCGATTGAAAACGACCTGGTGTTTTAAAATATGCTTTCGATACTATCGCTGGGCCGCGTCCAGACCGCAGAGATTGCTGCGAGGTCGACCAGAAAAGTCAAACAGGATGGCGTCGGGAGTTTTCTCAAGGCGGCAACGAACCGTATCGTAGATGTCTCGAACGTCTTGCTTTTCAAGGCCCTATTTGGTTCGCTGACGCGTGAGGAGATGATCCAGCGGGCAAAAGAGAGTGGTGGATATTGGGAATTCGGTTCAGCTGAGGAAATAGAAATCAAGCCCCAGGCAGACAAGACACTGGAAGACAGAAGCGTCCCTGAGCTGTTCGCCGAATATGCGGGAACCTATGACGTGCGACGACCATTCGTTTGTGAACTGAATGGGGGGCTCCTGATCAACGCCGCCGATCCTCTCGTGGTGGATCAGAATAGAAACGTGGTCATGGAGACGGAGAAACCACTATTCGGGGCTCGGAAGGGGGCGTCTCGGGCGGATACGCCATTCCATAAGCGAACAGAGTATTCTGACCGTTCGACCAGCGATAGAATGGGGCAGCTGTGTCGAGGATACGTACAGTCACGGAGTCGGATTCACGAACAGGCGCGATTCGACTCAGTTTTTCCATTGTTTCGACGAGACACGAGCTACGGTCACTGGGTACTGGATCAGTTGCCGACCCTCCGTGGACTCGAACACTACAAAGAGATGACAGGGCGCGATCCAACTGTTGTAATAGAGTCGGATCCCCCCGGCTGGATTGAAGAAACGCTCTCTCTCGTCGGGGTCGATTCCGCCGTCCCGTTAGCGGTGCCAGTTGCGAAAGCTGATCGGTTGATCGTTTCGTCCTGTCGTGAAAGTATCCCGAGAAACCAGTCCGTGTATGAACCGTCGAGAGAAGATATCACCTGGCTGAGTCGGGAAATGAAGTCGCGGGCGCCACCCACCACTACGAAACATCCTGACCGAGTCTATGTGTCACGGGAGAACCTTGCTGATCGCGGCCGGTACGTCAGCAACAGGGAGGACCTGAAACGGGTGCTGGACGAGTTCGACATTACAATGTGTACCCCAGAAACGCTTTCGATCGCCGAGCAGATTGCGCTCTATGAGAATGCAGAGATTCTCATCGGACCACACGGGGCGGGGTTGACGAATATGATCTTCTCGAGTGACACCTGCGTTATCGAACTACTCAACAAATCATACCCCTCATATCAGCACCTGGCCCAGTTGTGCGGTCATGAGTATCACTATTTGCAGAGTGAAGGAGAACGGGGTCACCACACCCCTATCGAAATTGACGTTGCTGAATTGCGGGAACTGCTAAAACGGGCGTCCACATGAAACATGTTAGAAAATAAACTATTCCAGGGCGAAATCCTGTATATCGCCATCTGCTGTTTCATTCAGGTCGGCGAGAACCACTATCAATAGGGAGAACGAATACAGATATTGTATGAAAATTCTCGTCACAGGCGGAGCCGGGTTTATTGGATCGAACTTCGTTCAGTACATGCTCACGGAACACGATGATGTTGAGATAATTACGCTGGACGCCCTGACATACGCGGGCTCGAAAGGAAATCTCGAACCAGTGATTGACGACCCGCGTCACACGTTTGTGGAAGGCGATATACGCGACCGCGATGTTGTTGCAGATCTCGTTGCTGACGTCGATGTCATTGCCAACTTTGCCGCGGAATCCCACGTAGATCGATCAATCGACGGCTCGAAGCCGTTCGTGACGACGAACGTCCAGGGGACGCAAACACTCCTCGACGCCGCAAAAGAAACCGGCGTCGAACGGTTCCTCCAGATTTCGACTGACGAAGTGTACGGCCAGATTCTCGACGGGAACTTCTCCGAGGACGATCAGCTCAATCCTCGCAACCCGTATGCAGCGACGAAGGCTGGTGCTGACCTGCTCGCACAGAGCTTCCACATCACCCACGACGTCCCCGTGGTTATCACGCGTACGTGTAACAATTTCGGGCCCCGCCAGCACCCGGAGAAGCTCATTCCAAAGTTCATCCAAAACGCTGCAGTCGGAACTCCGCTCCCGGTATACGGCGACGGTTCTAACGTGCGGGAGTGGATCTACGTCGAAGACAACTGTCGCGCACTCGATCTGGTTCTCAGGGAGGGTGCTGTTGGAGAAATATATAACATCGGCAGCCACATAGAAAAGACGAATCTCGAAGTCACCGAAGCGATTCTGGATGTCGTCGGGGCAGATGACGATCTAATCAAATTTGTAGAGGATCGTGCCGGCCATGACCAGCGCTACGCACTCGAAACGGGGAAAATCGAAGCGCTGGGCTGGGAACCAGACTATACGTTCGAACGGGGGCTCGAACGGACTGTTAATTATTACCTGGATGAGGGCTGAAAGGAGCCGGGGAGCGAGGCGTCGGCCCAAATAGCGGGAGTAAAAGCTCACGGTCACGTTGACGGTCCTTCTAATGAGAAGCGCGAGGTTTTGTGGCTGCTCAACCTACACACGGCGGTCACCGCTACAAACAGTGCCCGGAGATCGAATCAGTACACTGCGGTGTTACTGGAACGTTTCCCGGAGGTCTGGGTGGTCACGGAGCTCTTCGTGGTTTGCAGGAAAACCAGTATCAAAAATTTCGGCCCGTAGTTCTTGCCACTTTTTGTGTCTGTACTGAATTCGTACCGGAACTTCATCCACATCTGTGATACGTGCTATTGTTAACCGATGGTTGCCGTGTTTCACAATCAGCTCCCCATCCCTGCCAACGTGGACTTTTAACACAGAGGACATATCGTACCCGTTTTGGGTTATGTCCTCATACAATTCGTCGAGGCTGGATAGATACCGCTTGAACCCGCGAACTGTTTGAGAATTGCTGACTGGGCCGAAGGTTTCACCCGATTCTAACAGTTCCATCCCTGTCTGATAATAAACCGTATCCTCCCATTTTTTTCCTTCCTCGAAGCGTTCTATTAATCCGTAAAAGAATCCTGCTTGCCAGTGAGATTTGTTCAGATCCCATTCCCCATCAATAATCCCGTAAGGAGGAGCGTCATCGGGTATGTGTTTTTTCCCGATACGGTAATCAATCTCTGTCGGGTCAACGTAGAGGATTTCTCTCGGCTTGGGTCGGATCTCTCCGTATTTGAACCAGAGTTTGGGTTTATCGACTATATGAAATCGAAAGAACCTGTGAGACAGTCTGGAGAGTTCTCTTGGACCCTCCTCCCGGAGGATCTCGAAGGCGATCTTCGGGTGAGCGCCCGGCATATTCGATTAGGTAAAACGTTGACCGGGTAATAGTTAATCGCCGGATGGGAGGAGGCCCGAACTCGTTAAATGATTCATTACCAAACGGGTAGTGATTAAAACAGATCCTATGCAGAACTGGAACTCTGAAAACGTGTTAATCACGGGGGGGCTCGGGTTCACCGGAAGTAACCTGGCCAGTCAACTGGTAAATCAGGGAGCGAATGTTACACTACTGGATATCGTCCGGAGCGAAGAAAAGCTTCACAGTATTCGGCATATCCGCGATGAAGTACGGGTCATCGATAGTGACATCCGTGATGGCGAGATCGTAGACAACGCCGTCACGGAGACGGACGTGGTCTTCCACCTGGCTTCAAAGACCAGTCGAAGTGAGGCCAACGAGAACCCCAGAGAAAATCTCGAGATCAATTGTCGGGGGCCGTTAAACGTCCTGGAGTCAGCGGCCAGTTGCGAGGATCCACCGCACGTGATTTACGCCAGTTCACTGGCTGTGGTCGGCAACGTTTCGGAAACTATTGACGAATCTACCGTGCCGAACCCTGTTGATATGTATGGGATCAACAAGGGCGCCGTCGAAGAGTATTGTAAACTCTACACGCGTATCAAAGACGTTCCGACAACTGCCGTCAGGCCAGCAAATCTTTATGGCCCCCATGCGCCACTTTATGCCACCGGATACGGGATTATCAACCAGTTTGTGGGCGCGGCCCTCCGTGACGAAACCCTTCCAGTATTTGAACCGAGTGACACGAGAGAGTTTCTCTACATTGATGATATGGTAGATGCTCTAACCCGTATCGCCGGGGATCAGACGGCGTTCGGTGAGTGCTATGTACTGAGTACAGGTCGGTCACTGACAATGAAACGAGCAGCTGAAATGGTTGTAGATATCGCTGGCAGTGGTTCGATAGACCTCGTGCCGTGGACCGACTCGTGGCAAGAAATCAGACGCGGGGACGTCTCCACTGATCCATCAAAGATCGAATCTGAACTGGGTTGGACTACGAACGTCTCCCTGGAAGAAGGTCTCGAGCGCACGTTCGAGTTTTATCGCGAAAACGACCGTTACCTGTGAGAGAACCACTGGGATTCTGAACCGGGGATTGCGGTGTTCTTCGGTGGAATTCACGGTAGATCAGTAGTCGCGTAGCAGTTTTGCTAGTGGCATACTGAACCGAACGTGGAAGTGAGAGCCAGTGAATTCTCTAGTGGGTCGAACTGTGTTTTTTCCCGGGGAGAACTGGCAATCGGTCCTCCGTTGACCGTGACGTCGTAGAGAAGGTACCTGCCAGTTGCACGGCGTGGATATTATTTTGCCGTTAAATAAGCTGCACCGGGGCATAGCCCGTTCCGATGTGGCCCTGGGAGCACGTGTTTTTTGCGTACGTCTTCTATTCGATTTATCGACACCTCAAATACGGGGACTCCCCGTCGGGACCTGCGACGGTCGCCCTCGCGTTCGGGTCGGTCCTCCCGGATCTGATCGACAAACCGCTCGCCTGGCAGTTCGGAATCGTCGAATCGGGCTACACCGTCGGTCATTCGATTTTGGTGACGGTTCCCCTCCTGTTCGGAATCTACCTGCTGGCTCGGCGTCGTGACCGTGCCCGCGAGGGGGGCGCGTTCGCAGTCGGATATTTCCTCCACATCGTCGGCGACGTGCTTCCGATATCTCTTCGTCGAGGAGAGCTGTACGTCGACCACGTCCTGTGGCCAGTTGTCGTCGTAGATCCCACACGCACCCACTACGGGCTCACAGACGGCGTCGCGTATCATCTGACCATGTACGTGCAAGGACTCGTCGCGCTCGAAGTAACGCCAGTGGTCGCGTTACAGCTCGGCTCCCTCGTCTGTGGCCTGCTCCTGTGGAGAGTCGACGGCTACCCGGGAGTTCGCACTGTCATTGACGGCTTCGGTTCACTCGTGCAGGCCGCACTGGATGTCTCCAGACACGGGTGACTGTCTTGCTCGTGGGGCGTTAACATTGTTTAAGTACACGTTATAGAACGATAACTACTTTTGATAGACATATAATAACCCCGATGTTAAGGAGAAAATATCCAACCACTGAAAGGCAGTCAAGTAGGTAAATGAAGTTTTTATTCTTGGAATTTCTGATTTCATATCTTTACAGTCACGAATATGTAACTAAATCAGGAATAGAAAGAATTATTTATATTATGGTCAACCTAACGACTGCATGGCACGCAAGCTGGCACACGATCAATGGAACGTTATCCTCGAGGCAGGCGGGGTTCCAGACGAAGACACAGAGACCCCTCGAGCGACGACAGTGAAACGAACTGACTGCATTCTTGACGATGACGACCACGCTCATGAGTGACGTCGAGGATGTCTCCGTCGCAGGTTCCGTTGAGTCGCCACCTGGATTCGAGGATCAAACACCGATCTATCGGGACAGGTACGACCCGACGAAAGACGGAGAACTCGCGACGTATCTGACCGTATCAGTTGCGAAGGTGATGGGCGTCGACCCCCTCGACATCGAAGCGGTCGAAAAGCTGCCTCCAATTTACGACGCTATCGACGCCACTGCGGTACAGCGTCTGTTTTTTGCGGGAGACTGCGTCGGAGTTCAGCGAAACGAGATTCGAGGTGCCGTAACCTTCCCGTACGCCGGTCGCGTGATCCACATACGCGCGGACGGTACCGTCTCAGTCTACGAATCTGGGTAAGAGATCGGTCTATTCCCGCAGTTAAGACACGTCGTCGACGTGGTAATCCGTGTAGCCGGATTTCCCGACGACGTCCAGTGGGCCGTCGCCAGTCCAGTCTTTCTGCTTTCCCTCACGGGACAAACACCGCGGGAGATCGCGAACTGCTCATCCCCATCTCCAGGGCGCCCACAAGGGACAAGCTGAGGTATTGCTGACCCGTGCAGAGTTTGTCTCGACAGATGGTTTCGCTATGATCCACCCGTCCATCGAGCGGGTGGACTATCAGCCTGTTCGCACCGTCACTCCGGACGTCGAAGAGAAACGTTAGCTCCTGGACGACGCCCTGTGAATCGGTCTCTGCCTCACAACGCCGTTTCGGACACAACGCTACGACTGAATTGCGTACAAGTTTGCGTAGCGACCATTCTGATTAATCAATTCTTGATGGGTGCCGACCTCCGTAATTTCGCCATCTTCCATCGTATATATGCGGTCCGCGTTCTCTACGGTCGACAACCGGTGGGCAATCGCAATCATCGCGTAATCCCGATCCATCGCTTCGATCGCCCGCTGTACTTTCTGCTCCAGGTGCGAATCCAGATCGCTCGTCGCCTCGTCCAGCAACAACAGGTCCGCATCCGTCAACAGCGCACGGGCCAGGGCGACACGTTGTTTCTGTCCTCCCGAGAGACGAACCCCGTCGTCGCCAAGCTGGGAATCGTACCCGTTCGGTAACTCCTCGAAGAACTCGTCTACTTTCGCAATTCGACAGGCTCGATCGAGCTCGTTGCGTGTCGCCGTCCTGTTGCCGATCGTGAGGTTGTACTCGAGCGTGTCATTGAAAATGAACGGGCTCTGCCGAACCACCGCGATTCGTTCGCGCCACTCGTTGATGTCCATCTCGTCGATCGGGATCCCGTTGGCTCGAATCACACCGTGGTCCAGCCGGTACAATCGAGCCAACAACGATACGATGGTCGACTTTCCGGCTCCCGACTGGCCGACGAACGCGACGAATTCACCCTTCTCGACCTCGAAGTCGACCCCTTTGAGTACTGATTCCTCATCGTCATACGAAAACCACACGTCGTCGAATTCGACGTGTCGAATCGCGTTCGGGACCGAAGTTTCTGCGTTGTTCACCTCTTCTCGTTGGTTCAACTCTTTGATGAACGTCTGCGTCCGGATGAGATGAGGCAAATTGTTTTCGATTTTGTAGTACAGTTTATTCAATGAACTCACTTTGGGGCCGAGTTGATACATGGCGAACAAAAATACACCGAGGGCACCAATAGACAGATTCGCAAGCGTAAGCGCCAGATAGATCAACACGAAAACCGAGACTGCAACTCCGAGATTGTAGAAGCTACTGATTGCTGCCTCGTTTCGCCGGAGTTTGATTTTGTTTCTCGTATACCGATCGACAGCATTCGTGAAATCCTCGAACAGTTCCTGGGTGAGGTTGAAAATTCGGACGTCGCGAACCCCTTGCGTCCCAGCTTGTGCGGCCTCCTGGCGTCGTTCGTTCGCGTCAGCGACGATATCCCCGAGTTCGTAACCGGGCTCGACGACCCATCGAAGGAAGACTGTCAGAAAGCCCAGAATACCGATCGCCATCAACGTGAGTAACGGTGAAATGATGAGTGCGATTAACAGATACACCAGCGACAAGAACAACCGTTCCATGAATCGAACGGTGTGTCGGATGACGCGGGCTCCGTATCTCGTTTCTGTGATGATCGCGTTCAAAATGTCATCAGATCCTTCTTCGTCAAAATATGCGACGTGGGCATTCAGTGCGCTTCCGTACGCCCGGTTTTGAAGATCGCGGATGTAATAGTTTGTCAGCGCCGCCTGAAACCAGCCGACGAGAAAGGTCGTCGTGTATCGAACGATCATTACTCCCGTTACTCCGACCACGACATAGCCGAGAGTAAACGGGATTCCGAGCGTCTGATAGACCAGGACAAAATACTCCAGAAACCCGTCGGCCTCCGCGACGGGATCTTCAAGTTGCACGATCTCGATGATCGGCAGGATGAAACTCAACCCCACGCCTTCAAGGGCTGCAGCCAATAGACCGAGTGACACGATCACTAGAGTGAACTTCGGATCAAACCTGGCCACGTCCAGGAGGGCATTCAGTTTCTCGCGTCGAGAAACGTTCTCGATGTCGTCTACCATTAATACGATTCTGTGGGGTATGTTGATACATTACTACAGACCTCCTAACAGGGAGATTGCAAAAGTTTACGTCACGGTCTACACCACAGGGAGACCATTGAGTAGGATCTCTTTTCGTGGTTTCGGGGGCTGTGGATCCGAGAATCATCAGTTCGCAATCGTCGGGGCGAAGTGACTGTGGTGTCGCCGTTCGTAAGGATCAGATTTGCGGCCAAGAAGACGTTTCTCTGTCTGTTGGGAATCCATTTCGTTCGTTTTGAGCAATCCACAGTTCACACTCCTCCACCTTGATTAGTATTCGTTGGGGTAGACAGCTCAAAGGCAACAAATGACATTGGCTACTCCTCCAGTGGGCGTCCTCCACCAACACCTTTCGATCCTGGCTCGACCGGAGAATAACCCGGGGCCCACGAGAATCCGTGGGCCGGGAAGCTGCCGGCGATAGTAGCGAAGTTTCGCCATCGTAAACGGGTATTCCTGTCTGCACTGCATGAACGGCAGTTACATAAGCGGGCCAATACGCTCTCTTTTTCAGTCATTCTCGAGAACGATCGGAGACGGTCAGGTACCCGAAATCGGGCGAAAGATATTCGAGATAGTGGGAATCGCTGGCTGACTGGCAACATCTTCACCGAGTTTTAAATCCTCGTAGGGTAGTGAAAAGCAGAGTAGGTTGTCAGCTCTCTCCCACCCATTAATACGTGAATAACCGGCTCTATTGAATCGCCATAGGGCGTTGGAATCAGCGGGTTACGTACTGTTTGATGTTGTAGACGAGACACATCAGGACGATTTCGCGGAACTCACGGTACCATTCACGCGCTCGGACGGCAGAGCCGTACGAGCGCTTGACCGAGGAGTTGACTGTCTCGGTCATTGAGCGCTGGTTGTAGAGATCGTCTTCAATGCGCGCGTTGTGTGCGTGATCGTAGGGTGCGAAGACGCGATGTTTCACGAGAGGACGTATGCCCATTTCACGGAGTGTCTCACGTAATGGCTGGCTGTCATAGCCTTTGTCGGCGGCAAGGGTCTGCAACTCGCCCGTGTACCGGCGGGCGAGTTGCGCGCAGACGTCTGCATCGCTTCCTTCTCGCGTGGTCGTACAATGCACGTCTAAGATTGCTTGCGTCTCTGTGTCGACGAGCTTCGTCGCTTCGACCGTCTGAACCCGGTAGCTCGTGCGGTCACAGTAGTGTTTGCTCGCCGGTGACCGCTCGTAGTAGGTGGCGTCAACAGCAACGTAAGGCGAGGGATCGTGCAGCTGCGCTGAGTGGCGCAGCAGCACTCGCCAGACCTGCATCACGATCCTATCAAGCCACTTATTCAACGTCGAAGGATGCGGGAGATCATCGGGCTCAAGGCCGCTGATCTCCAAAATTGGCGGCATCACCTCTAGCCGGTCGATGATCATTTCGTAGGTCTCATCAAGGAAAATCCGCAGCCCGTGGAGGGAAATCATCGCGTACTCCGCGAAGCTGCCGCCGCCTTCCGGGGCGGCAGCTTCGTCGGGATCGTCGCAATAACTTTTGGCCAGCGACACCATTTCCTCAGTGAAGCGGGTGGTGAGGTTCATCCAAATCGTCACTCACCCGCTTCAACTCCTTTGATTTACCGACTCACCCCGGCGCAGTCTAGTGATTCAATAGAGCCCTCTGTACGGAACAGTCCTTCGAACGGGGGGTCAAGTACTACGAGGAGGATAGGATTCAGAAACTGGAGGTCGAGGGCGGAGACATTACTGCAATCGTTCGCGGATCCCGGGATTACGACATCTCAATCGATATCGACGACAACACGATTCGGACCGTCTGTAGTTGCCCCTACGACTATGCTGGAGATTGCAAGCACATCGTCGCTGTACTCTTAGCCGTCGAAGATCGCTCATCCGAGTCAACGTCCGAGACAACCACTTCATCAGACAGCCCCGAGACCGTCAATATTGAAGCCCTGATCGATCAGACGCCCGAAGACGAGCTTCGAACGTTTCTCCTCGACATCATCGCGGACGACCGTGATATCCGTGATCGCTTCGTCGCATTTGCTGGCGAAGAGCCAGGTAAGACCGTCTACGATTACAAACAAGAAATCGACCGTCTGTTCGAGGATGCAGCCGGTCGTGGTGGCATGATCGAATACGATACTCGTATTGACTTCTCCCAGTATCATGACCTGGCGGAAATGCACCGAGGCCGTGGAAACATTGGCACAGCGACCGATATCTACCGTGCGCTGGCGGAGGCAATCCGCGAAAACATGAATCGAATCGACGACAGTAGCGGGCACTACGGTCGCGAATTGAACCGTGCTATTGAGGAGTACGCTGAGACGATCACCGAACAAGGGTATGGACACCCAGAAAAGCGACCGCACATCGAATATCTCTTCGGGGAATTCATCGATGCGGATTACGGGTTTGCCACCGAGGACTACGCCGAAGCATTACGGACGATCTGCACAACGAGGGCGGACCTCGAATACTGGCTCGAGCTGTTGGATGCACACGTTTCGGGTGTCGACCTCGAGCCAGAGGCCCTCGAAGCATCGGTCGGCTCTTCGACGGAGACGACTCAGGACGACGTTCAAGAAGACATCTCATCAAGCCAACCGACAGACGGTTCGAACGCGCAGTCGGAAGACGAGACAGACACAACTGTCGAAAACGGGCGGACCGACAGTGTCCTCTATACTTCGGATTTCGCGACCGGGCCGCTCTCTACGGACGACTTTACTGGCGGAACGCTTGATGTCGAGCATTTAGCAGTCGGACCACTAGAGATCGGATACTTCGTCGGCGATGCGTTTGACGAGCTCCGCGTGGACGCTCCAACAACCGTCGAACGGCACACTGCTGAAATCGAATCGCCCGAATCCAGTGCTTCCGAGTCAGATCTTGCTTCGAAGTTCCAGAAACGACGTGTCCTCTCGACGTACGTGTACGTGCTGGAGGAACTTGGCGAGGAAGATGTTCTGGATACGCTGTACGAAGAGATCTACCTTGAAGACAAGCGGTTCTGTAAGGCGTACGCCGAGCGGCTGATCGAACAAGACGACGAAGGGCGTGCACTTGAGGTCGTCGAACACGGAATTGACACATTCCGTTCAACGACTGACCTGCGCTGGCTCGCCGTCGATCTTTACCGTGATCGGGAGGCAGACAAATACAAGGCGCTGTTGAAGCAACTATTTCTCGATCACTCCGAGTGGGACGCCTACGACGAGCTAATCCGGATCAGTAAAGCAGCACTCATCACGTATCTCGAAGCGTCAGCATAGCGTGTCAGTCCTAAATAAGGCACCGCTCAGAAGCCCAGGCTGACCGCCCATAGTATGCCTACTCCTCAAGGTACTGGAGTAACTGTCCAACGTAGGGACTGTTCTTCCAGCTTCGATGTGGGCTAATCATCGTGATCAACGCTTTCGCTTCCTCGTGAGTCATGTGACCGTTCCGGGCGTAGTCACAGATGAGCCGCGGTGTCGGCACGATACGGGGTCCTTGGAGAACCGCATGGATGAGCGGGAAGTTCGTCCCACCGAACTCATCGGTGAGAAACCCATCGGCAGAGAGGGCGTTCGCGAGGACGATGCCGTCGGTTTCGCCGTCGTCGAGGCCGAACGTTGGCCGCGAATCTGGCGTGGCGTCATACCCGTACGGATCCTCGACCGTATAGTGGGTGCGAGCTGCGAGGACATTGCTTGCGGCGGCGGCGTGGATGTCCTGATACTGTCTTATCTCTCGGAGTTCCCTCAGGACTTCCGGTGGCACGAACACATCACAGGAGGTGAGGAGATACTGGAGTGGATCGGGATTCGTCTCGGTATCGAAGGCTGCGTCGGCACGGGGGACGGCGAGACTGATGAGCGCACTGGTGTCGGCGACGGCTGTTCGCAGTCGGTAACTGCTCATCGCTCGTCATCCGCGTCGACTGTCGCCGTCTCGCCATCGTAGATATCGATATCGTCGGGTGCCGCGAGATCGAGTGGTTCGTCTTCGAGATCTCCTTTGAGCAAGCGGAGACGCTGGGCACTCTCAGCACCGACCAGTTGCTTGACGGTCTCGAAGTCGAGTTGGTCGTCGTAGTATTTTGTTGCGACGAGTTCCTGAAACGTCTCGCTGTCGGCAGTATCTTCGATGTATTCACGGATCGCCTCGACGAGCAGATCCGTCCGATCCTTATCGAAGAGATCGGCGATCGCGTCGAGACGGTCAACGAGGTACTCCGGGGACTGGAAGTGGACTCGCCGCGGGTCATCGCTTGCACTCATCCTATGTGCATATCTTGCACATGGGTGCATAACGGTTTCGCTGACTGCACACAGCTTGCACATCGAGCTACTCACTCGGACTCACATTACTCTACAGATGACGCCTCCAAATTAGACAGAAATAGTATATAACGAGAGAGGTTAGAAACCAATAGCGGGGAAGCCACTAACTGAATGTCGTTGTAGGATTTGAAGGAAATGTTATAAGCCTAGGCCGGGATTTGAACCCGGGCTCTCGTCCTTACCAAGGACGCGCTTTACCGCTAAGCTACCCAGGCGCGCAACAGTGGGTTGGCTGGATTCGTCTTTAGGGCTTTCGATTCGCGTCAGGAGTCCGTCGTCGACGGCACCCGCCCGCCAGTCAGCGTAGCGATGTGGTCGGTGGTCGTCTCCGGGAGCGCCTGCCGGGCCGGGGGCATGTCGCCCTCGTACTCCCTGGCGAGTTCGCAGGCGTAGGAAAGCAGTTCGTCCGGCGGATCCTCGCCGACGGCGGTCGTGCCCGCAAGCACCGCGAGTTCGAACACGTCGGCCTCGAGGTTCCGATCCAGCGTTTCGACATCGGCCCCCTCGGCTTCCCGGAGCGTCTGGTCGCGGCCGAACGACCGGACGACCTGGACGGCTCGGTCGCCGGCTTCAGTGCGTGCCAACAGATAAAATCCCCTCGCCACGAGCACGTCGGCAGCGACGACGTCGAGGTCGGCGTCGATGTCCGTCTCGGTGTCGGCGACGTCGGCCCACGGTTCCTCGTGTGCGAGCGCTCGAGTGAGACGGAGCCCCTCGTAGATGAGCTGCACACCGGCAGCACACCCGTGTAGCCCGTCGAGATCGACGTCGGGCGAGAGCGCGCGCGCGCTCAAAAGCGTCAAAACTCCGGGGGTCATCGAGGCGTCGGCGATCCGGTCGTCGAGAACCTCACGGAGCCGCACCGGTTCGATATCCGAGAGCGCCTCGCGCGCGGCGTTGCGAGCCCGCACGGCGTCGTCCATCAACACGAGGTTGGGGAGCGAAAGGCAAAGACCTTTGGAAAATCCCGCCGGATTCGAGGTGTGCACATCCGTCACAACAGTCGACAAAACCGCACGACTACGTCGCGTCGATGGGGGACGCTGTCGTGACAGTTCGGACGAGCAAGCGCGAGAGGATCAGAACGATCGAACTCGCGAATCCCGATCGACGAAACGCCGTCACACCGGGGGATCTGACCCGGCTCGAAAGCGCGATCAGTCACGCCGAACGGACAGGAGATCCGGTGGTGTACCTCGCAGGAGCCGGGGCCGCGTTCTGTGCGGGGGCGGACCTCGAGACCGTTGTGTCGTTGTCGGATCCGGCGGGGTTCGCCCGGCACGGGGCACGGGTCGCCCGGCGGATCGACGAGAGCGATCCGGTCGTCGTCGCCGGGATCGACGGCCCGGCCCGCGGGGGCGGCGTCGAACTCGCGCTCGCGTGTGACCTCCGGATCGCGACACCGGAAGCGACGTTTGCAGAGTCGGGTGTCCTGCACGGACTGTTCGGCGCCTGGGGCGGGACAGTCCGGTTGCCCCGGATCGTCGGAGAGGGCAACGCCCTCGATCTCTCGCTGTCCGGCCGGACGATCGACGCCCAGCACGCCCATCGGATCGGCCTCGTCTCCCGGATCACCGACGACCCGTTCGACGTCGCGATCGACCTCGCCGAGCGTCCGGCCGACGCCCTTCGGGGAATCAAGCGACGGGTCCGGGACCGAAGCGACGTCGACGCTCAAGAACGCGCCGAGGCGGAGCTGTTCGCCCGACTCCACGATCGGCACGGAGAAACCATCAGCAGGTGACGGTGACGGAACTGTCGACGGAGGCGAATCACTCCAGCGAGGCTGCCGGCGGCATCGATCGCTTGTGTTTGCTGGTTTCGACCAGTTCGACCACCCGATCGACCTGTTCGGCGGTCACGTCCAGCGCCCGGACGGTGGCGTCGGCCGACAGCGGGCCGTCGACGTGCAGCGCCAGGATTCCATCGAGGGTGTCGTAGTCGACGCCCATCTCCTCCTCGTCGGTCTGCCCGATCCACATCCCTGCGGTGGGCGTCTGCATCACCAGATCCTGGGGGACGCCAAGGTGAGCTGCAAGCTGGCGCACCTGCATCTTGTAGAGGTTGCCGATCGGGTTGCAGTCGACCGCCTGATCGCCGTACTTCGTGAAGTAGCCGGTCATCGCCTCCGAGCGGTTGCCCGTCCCGAGAACGATCCGGTTTTCGTGGTTCGCGACGAAGTAGTTCAACACCGCCCGTGTCCGGACGTAGACGTTTCCGGCCGCCATCCGATCGTCGGCCGCGTCGGAATACTGATCGAAGAACGTCTCGGCGATCGGCTGGATCTCGATTACGTCGTACTCGATACCCAGGGCTTCGGCGACGCGCTCGGCGTCGGACATCGTCTCGGGATCGTTCACTTCGCTTGGCATGAGTAGGCCGTGAACGCCGTCGGGGCCCAGCGCCTCGACCGCCAGATAGGCAGTCGTCGTCGAGTCGATCCCCCCCGAGAGCCCGAGGACAGCGCCCTCCGCGCCGGCCGCGTCGACGGTGGCGGCGATGAAGTCGGTGATGTGGTCGCGGACCTGTTCGAGTTCGGGTTCCGAGAACGTGAGGTCGAGCGGCGGTTCCTCCCGGAGAAATATCGATCGCCCATCGTCGGATTCGCTCATCGATCCCGGGTTCGTTCCCGAATGACTAATAGCCATCTGTAGCGGTCAAAATATGACTGAACGGATGATAAATGAGAGGACAATCAAACGTTCGTTTATAAGAATACCGAAAGTTGAGACGAAACCGGATCACTGGTCGGCAAGCGCTACGTTCAAGTGTTCCGATACGGTATCTCGACGTGCGCGCCGTTGGTCCAGTGGTAGGACAGTGGCTTCCCAAGCCACTAGCCCGGGTTCAATTCCCGGACGGCGCATGATTGTCTCGAACGAAAGTGAGAGACATCATCGCCACCCGGGAATTGTAACCCTATCAGTCGCGCGCAGCGAACGGCGTGAGCGAGCAAGAACGTCTCGGCGTAGTTCAATTCCCGGACGGCGCACTCCCGACGGTCGTGCGCCACCCCACTTCCCGGACGGTGCATAGCAAGTCCGAACGAAGTGAGGCCTCGAAGACGTGAACGCATTTTCCCCACTTCGTTCGGGAACTCGCCGGGATAACCAGGCACCTCTTAAGCGGCACCCCAGCGACGCGGATCACCGCTTGTGGGTGAAGATAAACGCCTGCCCGTCCTCGACGCCGACACAGAAATTCAACTGCTTGGAGAGATTCAGGCTGGTCGGGTTCTGCTTGCAGACCACGAGGTCGTCGAACGGCATCCCGCAGGCCGGACACGCGACCGACACCGTGTTCTGGTAGGACTTGATCGCCGGGTTCTCCGTGCGTGGCGTCAGTGACGTAATCAGCTCCTCCGTGTCGATGTCCATACGTCCCCCCACCATTGCCACTGTATTCAATTCCGGGGACGAGCGGTCCAAGAACTCAGGGCAGACACCAGTCGACGGGTGGACGAACGAAAGCGGATTTTATATCCGCGGAGAGAAACGGACCGAACCGAGATGAAACGACGAGCCGCCGTGGCGTTCTCCATTGCGGTCGGGTTGCTCGGGCTGTTCGTGTACGCGATCGGATGGAACGACGTTCTGGCTGCGGTGTCTCGGACGTCACCGTCGGTGTACGCGACGGCGTTTCTCGCGATGATCGGCTGTCTGTTCTGCCGGAGTCTGGTCTGGCACCGGGTGCTTTCGATCGTAGACGAGCCCAGACCCTACTGGCTCGTGAGTGGCGTCTTCCTCACCGCGATGTTCGCGAAATACGCCGTCCCATACGGTCAGGTCACCTCCGGCGTCGGCGTCGCCGCGGTGGTCAGCCGGTACTACGACGCCGTCTACGAGGAGGGACTGGCGGCGGTCGTGAGCGCCGACTTCCTCAACTACGTCCCCTACTACACGCTCGGCGGCGTCGGCGCCGTCTACGTCCTGGTTACCCATCCGCTCCCGATTGACATCGGAACCCACGCGCTCCCGGTCGTCGCGCTCGTCGCGATCGTCGCGATCGTGCTCTGGATCGGCTGGCAACGTCGGAGACTCGTGGTCCGGGGGATAACCGCCCTTACTGCCCGTCTACGAGGGGTCGTCCGCCACCTGACCGGTCGCAACGTCAGGTTCCTCAGGCGGGAGAACGTCGAACGCCGGTTCGAGGGGTTTTACACGACGCTAGATCTGGTCGGTCGGGACCGCCGGGCGATTCTGGGGGCGGTCGTCTTCGCCCACCTCGGGTGGACCGGACTCGCCCTCGCGCTGTTCGCGACCGCACACGCGGTCGGCGTCCCGATACCGCTGGGAATCGCGTTTCTCTCCGTCGCCGTGAGCAAGGTCGGCTTCCTCGTTCCGACTCCCGGCGGCGTCGGCGGCGTCGAGGCGTCGATGGCGGCGGCTCTGTATCTGCTCTGGCCAGTCGGCTTCGCAACTGCAACCGCGATCGCGTTGCTGTGGCGGCTGTCCACGTACTGGTTCACGATTCTGGTCGGGGGAACGACTGCGCTGGCGATGACGCTCCGGGATCCAACCCCGACACGCGGGAAGTGATCCGCCGGCTCACAATCAGTGTCAGTCGTCGCTCGGGTCGCCCCCCTCCGCCTGCAGTTCGGGTTCGACGACGCGACCGCGGAACGGGAGGTTCGTCTGGAGCGATACCACCACCGGATGCGTCTCGATCCGAACCGCGAGCCAGGGGACGACCAACACGAATCCGGTGAGCGCGGCATACGCGATCACCTCGGCGACCAGCGCCGAGACCGGATGGACGTTCACGAGCGCCGTGATCCCCAGCCACACCGTTGCGACACGCACCACCAGGATACCGACCAGGCCCATTACGCCGAGAACCAGGACGGCCGCACCCACGGAGGTCGTCGGGCGCTCGGCGACGTAGTACCAGCCGATCGTCCCGCCCAGCGCTGCACCGAGCGAGAAGCTGAGAAACACGCGCGAGCCCAAGAGCCCGGCAAGCAGCGCGATCGCCGTCGCGGCGACGAACAGCGGCCCGGGATCGAACGTCCAGTTGTCCCGGTAGTAGATGCCGAACGCGACGATTCCGAACCCCAACACCACGCCCACGAGTACATCGCCGACGTAGTGAACGCCCATCACGACCCGCGAGACGGCGACCACCGCCACGACGACACCGGCAGCGAAATACCGCCACAGCGGACGGCCGCGAGTCATGCTCGCCGCCAGCGCGCCGTAAAACCCCGCGCTGCCCATCGCGTGGGCGCTCGGGAACGAGTAGCCGGGATACCCCGCGGGAGTAAACGCCAGGTCCGGCCGAGGGAGCTGGACGATCCCCTTCAGGCCGACCGAAAGCGCAAACACCGCGACGCCGACCGCGATGACGAACGCCCGTTCCCGGCGCGCGCCCCGGGCGCCAAACCAGTAGAGCAACACGCCGAGGACGAGCAGCAACGCGCCGTCGCCGAGATGAGTCAGCGATTCCAGTACCGGTACGATCGGTCCCAGCGCTTCCCGAAACGACGCGTTTACGCTCGCGTCCCACAGCGGACCGTAGCGGTTCATCCCCCGAACCCAGGGATGGGAGACAAAAATGTCCTCCGACACGATCGAAGGAGCATAACTCAAGCGCCCGTTTGTGTTTACAGTACGTTATTGCAGTCGTGAACCGTGTCTCGAGATATGAGCGGCTCCGTCGCCCGATCGAAACCGTGGAACGGAAGTTTCGGCGGCGATCGACTCCTCGCCCTCCTGCGAACCGTCGCATTCGTCGCCGCCGTCGCCCTGCCCGCGGTGTACGTCCCCGTGCTGTTCGCCGGCGGAATCGGCCCCATCACCCCCGCGCTCGGTCTCGCACTGCTCGCGGCCCACGTGCTCGCGCTGGTTGCGGGTCACTGAATCAAAGGAGTGGCTCGGTCGAACCCATCATCACACGGGGCTCAGTGGGGGTAACCGTCGTCATCGCCACCGAACGTGGATAGGACGTCCTGCCTCAAAAGTTGCACGGGGAAAGACGCTGCCTCAAACGTCGTCCGTCCCGACTGCACGCCGTGACCACGCCGCATTCGTCCGGTGTTCGGCCGCGATCGACCGGACGTCTGCCGTCGAGAGCGTCCCATGTTCGGTGACGATCGCCGTCACCAGCCCCGGGGGCGTCCGGTCGAACCGGGGCGTCGCCACCTCGATCCCGGAGCTTCCGCCGTACACTGCCGCGGGATCCGACCGTTCCTGCTCGAACCCCGCGGTCGGGGCGATCTTCGAAGAGGACGCCACGACGACCACCGGAACGCCGGCCCGGTCGGCGGCGAGTGCGAGCCCGTAGGTCCCTGCCTTGTTGTACACGCCCCCGCTGGGATCGACCGTGTCGGCCCCGACGAGCACACAGCCGGCGTCGCCGCACTCGAGGAGCCAAGGAAGCGCCGAATCCGCAGCGAGCATGACCTCGATGCCGGAGTCGGATAGCGTCTCGGCCACGCCCACTCCCTCCCTGTCGGGGCGGGATTCCCCGACGAGCACCCGAATATCCGCCGGCGGCTCCGAACGATCCGCCGACTCCGATCGACCCGCCGGCTCCGTCCGGGAACACAGTTCGAGAAGCGCGTCGACCACTGTCTCGGAACGGGAAAGCGTGACGATCGGTCCGCCGCGTCGGCGAAAGCGGTTGCCGGATTCGAGGAGCTCTGCGACGGACCGGGCTGCTGTTCCGTCGGCTTCGACCGCCCGATCGATCGCCCCGATCGATCGGTCGTGAACGAACGCCGGTGACGGCGCGTCGGCGACAGCATCATCCCCGTCGACGAGATTCACCCCGTCGACGACGTCCGCCATTACCCGATTCACCCGGTTTCCGATCGTGACCATCCCTGGACGGACGTCCACGAGTTCCCGTGCGAGACCTACGACTCCGTCCCACTCGTCGACGCTTGCGGCTTCGTCGCGGAGCACCTCGAGCGCGCGAACCGAGAGCCACGACGCCCCGTGAACTTCGTCAGTACGGATCGTCTCGACGGTCGGCGCGACCCGACGGTACGTCTCCCACAGCATCGGAACGGTGTCCCGGTCGCGGATCGCCGTCGAGTGAACCCATTCGGCACCCTCGATGCTCCCGTCCGAGGGGATCTGTCGGGTTTCCACGTCGAACAGGAACGGATGGACGAGCCACGTGCGATCCTCATCCGGAACCGTGATCGGCGCGCCGGACCGAACGAGATCTACTCTGCCGGAACCGATCGTCTCACGGAGGTGCCGCTCGGCCTCGGCGAGCGGATCGTCGGGTTCCGACTGGAGGTAGTCGGCGATCCCCGACCAGCGGTTCGGATACACGTCGACAGCCGACGGCCGGCGGACGAGGAGGATCTGCCCGCGGTTTCTGAGGAATGTCGTGACGGCGTGGTCCATACCGAACGGTTGCGTCCCCGGGATACGGTACTTTCGACTGGGCGACCTGCGACAGACTCCGAACGGCGATGGGCAGGAAGTACCGACAGAAGCACACCGGCGGACTTTTTCCCGACCCTCACTACCTCCGGACATGGAGCTGTTCGCCGTCCCGGGGCTACCGGAGATCGAACCGGGTGACGACATCGCAGCGTTGGTCGAAGAGCGGACCGACCTGCAGCCGACGGACGTCGTCTGTATCGCCTCGACGATCGTCTCGAAGGCCGAGGGCCGGCTCGCGGATCTGTCGTCGTTTCCGGCGGGTCCCCGGGCTCGGGAGCTCGCGACGACCCTCGAGTCGGCCACCGGCGAGCCGAAAGACCCCCGATTTGCTCAGGCAGTACTCGAGGAAAGCGTCGAACTGCTGATGGAATCCCCGTTTCTGCTCACCGAAACCCGGTTCGGCCACATCACAGTAAACGCCGGGATCGACCGGTCGAACGTTCCAGGCCACGATCTGCTGTTGCTCCCCCGCCGCCCCAGCGCGAGCGCACGATCGATCGCCGACGGGCTCTCGACCGACCGTGTGATCGTCACCGACACCTGCGGGCGACCGTTCCGACACGGGCAGCGGGGCGTCGCGATCGGCTGGACCGGCCTTCCGGCGAGCCGGGACTGGCGGGGCGAGCGAGATCGAACGGGACGCGAGCTGGGAGTCACCGTCCAGAACGTCGTCGACGAACTCGCCGCGGCGGCGAACCTGCTCGCGGGCGAGGGCGACGACGGGACGCCGGTCGTCGTGATCCGGGGGTTCGAATTCGGCGACCACGACGGTTCAGAAGAACTGTTCCGCGAGATCGAGAGCGACTTCGTTCGGCAGGCGCTTCGGGATTGGGCTGTCGATGCCTGACCGGCTTCGGGTACCCCTTACCCACGGAGGAATCTTCGCGCTTCAGGGCGGAGAGAAAGTCAAGACGACTGTCCGTCGCCGATTCGGGGGAGCCTAATTCCGACTTCGGCCAGGACCGCACCGATCGCCGCATAGAGGAACACGACGACGGCAACCGTGATGAACGCGGCGCCGCCAGCGACCGCGACGGTGCTCAACGGATCTGCCAGTGCGACTTCCGTCGCAATGATGACGATCATCTCCCAGAGGTTGGCGACCAGTTCGATGACGAGTTCGGCGGGCGTGTACATACTGGAGGCTTGAACGGGTGGGTATTTGTACGTTGATGCTCCCGATCGCCCGTCGCCAGTCAGTACGACGTCCGCCGAATCCGAACTCCTTTGCCCGCTGAAGCCCCAGGTACCCACGATGAATACGCTGCTTTGGGTCCTAGCGGGGATCCTCGCGTACACGTTCGCGGCGATGGCGCTGCGGAACCGCGGGTATCTCCCGGACTCTGTCCGCGTCTCCGGGCCGCTCATGACGGTCCACACGAAACGCGGACGGGAGTTTCTCACGCGTCTCTCCCGTCCGAAGCGGTTCTGGCGGGCGGTCTCGAACCTCGGACTCGGCCTCGCCTTAGTCGCGATGGCGGGCGCGTTCCTGATGCTCGTCGGGCAGGCGCTTTTTATCCTCGAATCGCCGCCGGACAGCGCGATCGCCGGCGGCCCGCAGAACGTGCTCGTGATCCCCGGCGTCAACGAGTTCCTCCCGCTGGAGGTGGCCCCGGAGATCGTCATCGGCCTGCTGGTCGGGCTCGTCGTCCACGAAGGAGGCCACGGACTGCTGTGTCGCGTGGAAGACATCGACATCGAGTCGATGGGTGTGGTGCTACTGGCGTTCATTCCGCTGGGCGCGTTCGTCCAGCCGGACGAAGAGAGCGCGCAGGCGGCCTCACGTGGGGCTCGCTCGCGGATGTTCGCCGCCGGCGTGACCAACAACATCATCGTCACGATCATCGCGTTCGGGCTGCTGTTCGGCCCGATCGCCGGCGCGGTTGCGGTCTCCCCGGGCGCTGCGGTCGGTGGCGTGTACCCGGGCTCGGCAGCCGACGAAGCGGGAATCGAGGCTGGCGACCGGATCGTCGCCGTCGACGGCGTCGAGGTGGGCTCGAACGACGACCTCTTTGCAGTGCTCGACGACCTCGAGGAGCGATCCGTCAGCGTGACGCTCGCCGACGGCGACGAGCGGACAGAAACGACCGTCGAGCGGTCGCTGCTCGTGACGACGCTGGTGGCCGACTCGCCGTTCGCGTCCCGGGGCGATCGCGCCGGCCTGTCGATCAACGACACCGTGACCGCCGTCGACGGAACCGAGGTCCGGACGGAAGCCGAACTCAGGGACACCGTTGGCGTCGACCACGTCGCGACGTTCGAAACTGCCGACGGTGAGACCGCAACCGGACCGGTCGGCGCGCTCGTGGCCACGACGGACGACGGTCCCCTCGCCGATGCGGACGCACCCACCGACCGACGGTTCGTCGTCGCGGAAATCGGCGACACGCGGGTGTACGACCACCGCGACGTGAACCGGGCGCTGCAGCCGTACGAGCCCGGCGACACCGTCGAAGTCGAGGCGTACGTCCCCGGAGAGGACGGTTCGTGGGACGAATCGGACGAGGAGACGTTCACCGTCACTCTCGGCGAGAACCCCGACCGTGGCGGTGCATTCCTCGGCGTCTCCAGTGCTCGCGGCTTCAGCGGCGTCGCCGTCGACAGCTTCGGCGTGCGGGCGTATCCGGCCGATACCTTCCTCTCGGTGCTCACTGGTGGGTTCGTCGACTCGCCGTTCCTCGGCGCCTTCTTCCTGCTCGTGTTGCCGCTTTTCAGCCTCTTCGGGGCGGGCGTGGAGTTCAACTTCGCCGGCTTCGTCTCGGCGAACACGAACTTCTATGAGGTCTCGGGCCTCTTCGGCGTCGCCGGCGAGCCGATCGCGTTCCTGCTCGTGAACGTGATCTTCTGGACCGGCTGGATCAACCTCAACCTCGCGTTCTTCAACTGCATCCCCGCGTTTCCGCTCGACGGCGGCCACATCCTCCGTGCGTCCACGGAGGCGGTAGTCTCCCGGCTGCCGATCGAATCGAAGCCACAGCTGACCCGGGCGATAACCACCAGCATCGGGCTCACGATGCTTCTCGCACTGCTGGTAATGCTGTTCGGCCCCCAGCTGCTGACCTGACCGACCGGAGAGGACGATGGTACGCAAACGATACGACGGAACCGACGCGGATCGGCTCGGCTTCGACGAAACCAGAAACTACGTGAGCGACGCGGTGGCGAAGTTCGTGCCGAACGCCGTCGCTCGCCGCGCGATCGCCGTCGACGTCTCGACGGGCAAGAAGGCCTACGAGGTCGGCGAGACGGTGACGATCCGAGTGGAGTTCAAAAACAGACTTCCCGTTCCGGTCCGGGTCCCCACGCCCAGACAGCGCAGATGGGGCTGGGAGGTGGACGGGGTGGTCGAGGCGACCGACGAGCGCCGATACACCTCGGACACGCCGTCGACGTTCCAGTTCCGCGCGGGGGAACGGAAACGCTTCAGCGTCGAATGGAACGGACACTTCCGGGAGGCTGGCGAGGACGGCATGGACGTCTCCCGGCCCGCCTCGAAGGGCGATCACGTGATTACCGCGTTTCTGGCCACGACCACGGGCGGGGAACGGCCGGAGGCGTCGACGTCGATTCGGATCGTTTGAGCCGCTCCTCGTGGATAGCGGGGGCTACAGTCGTCCGGCGTCGACGTCCGCGACCAGTTTCGATCCGGCGTTTCGCCAGTCCTCCTCGGCGTCGGCGAATATCCGTTCTGCCCGGCGGTTCGCCTCGGCGATCAGTTCGTCGGCGTCGAGCCCTTCGATTGCAACCTCCCCCTCGCGGAGGAGGCGTCGCCCGTCGACAAAGACGTCGGTCGCCTCGGTGCCGGTTCCGCCGTACACGAGGTTCGGGACCGCGGTGTGGAACGGCTCGTCGACGGTCGGCGCGATTCCGGACGTCTCGAGGTCGAACACCGCGACGTCCGCGCGCTTCCCCTCCGTCAGCGTGCCGACTCGATCGTCGATTCCCAGCGCCCGTGCCCCGCCGATCGTGGCGATCTCGAGCGTTGCCCATGCGGGCATCGCGGTCGGGTCATCGCGGTCGGTTTTCGACAGCAGGGCCGCCGTCCGGAGTTCGCGCACGGCGTTGTGTCCGCCTGGCCCGGGCGCCTGGTCGGTGCCAATGCCGACCACGCCGCCGTGCTCCCGGTACTCCACGAGGGGCGGAACGATGCCGTCGATGGCAGCGATCGAGGAGGGACAGCCCACCATCGAGACGCCGGCGTCGGCGAGACGGGCGCGTTCGTCGGGCGTCGCGCCGTGGAGGTGGGTGGCGATCAGCCGGTCGGAGAGCAGCCCCGCCGCGTCGAGGACCGACACCGTGGTAGGCTCCTCGCCGGCGTCGGGAATCGGGTTCGGGCCGCCCTCGCCGTATCGCTCCCGGATCTGGATCGCCTCACGCTCCCCCTGCGCGACGTGCATGTGAATCCGACGGCCGGATTCTTCCGCCCGGCGATCGATCTCCTCGAGCAACGGAAGCGAGATCATGTCCAGCGCCTGCGGGCCGTACGCCGGTTCCACGAGAGATTCCGTCTCGGCGCCGTAGTCGTCGAACAGCGCCTCCGTGCGTTCGAGCGCAGCGTCGCCGTTCCCCCTGTCGAACGGGTACAGCTCCTCGGGCCCCAGGTCGGCCCGGTCGTCGGGCACCTCGTTGATCGTCTCGGTCGCCACACATCGCACGGAAAAGGGCTCGTACACCTCCTCGACGAGTTCCCCCACCCGGGTCCCGTACTCGCAGACGGTCGTCGTTCCCGACGCGAGTGCCTCGATGACGCCCAACTTCGCGCCGACGACGCCGTCCTCCCGGGTCGCGTGGGCGCTGATCGGGCCGAGCCCGCGATTCATCCACTCGATTTCGGGGAGGTCCTGTGCCGCCCCGCGGACGATCGTGTGTCGAGTGTGCGCGTGGGCGTTGACGAACCCGGGGCACACGATTGCTCCCTCGGCGTCGACGACAGCTCCCGCACGGGGACGTGCGACCGCGTCGTCGACGTCCGCCACCGGGCCGACGTACTCGATTCGCCCGTCCGCGATCCCGACCGCACCGTTCTCGACGATGCCGAGCTCGCCGGTCGCACCCCGGACCTGCGGATCCATCGTCACGAGCAGCGCGTTCTCGATGAGCGTGTCCATGTTTGCCCCACACAGTCCCGAACCGTGAATGTCCGGGAGCCGGCCAGTCGACCCGCTTTGCGGGCAGCGTGCCGCTCGCGTTTGCGGCGTCCCGGACGGTAAGTCGAACGCTTTTATACGGGACTCGGCCGTCGATCCGGTATGGTCTCGGAGATCTTCGATCCGGATCGGTGGGAGCCCGTCACCGAGGAGTTCGAGGACGTCACCTACCACCGGGCGAGCGAGGTTCCCGCCGTCCGGATCGCGTTCGACCGGCCGGAAGTGCGAAACGCGTTCCGGCCCGGAACCGTCGACGAACTGTACGCCGCGCTCGATCACGCCCGAAAGCAGGCCGACGTCGGCTGTGTCCTCCTGACGGGAAACGGTCCCTCTCCGAAGGACGACGGCTGGGCCTTTTCGGCGGGCGGAGATCAGTCAGTCCGGGGTGGCTCCGGCTACGAGTATCGCGACGACGACGAGGCCGGCGAGACGGACGACCCGCTCGTCCGGGAGGCGAAAGCCGGCCGGCTCCACGTGCTGGAAGTCCAGCGGTTGATCCGGTTTATGCCGAAACCGGTCGTCGCCGTCGTCCCCGGCTGGGCGGTCGGCGGCGGCCACTCGCTGCACGTGGTGTGTGATCTCACGCTCGCCAGCGAGGAGCACGCGAAGTTCCTCCAGACGGACCCGGACGTCGCCTCCTTCGACGGCGGCTTCGGTTCGGCGTATCTCGCCAGACAGATCGGTCAGAAGAAAGCACGGGAGGTGTTCTTCCGCGGAAAGACCTACTCGGCAACGGAGGCAGCAGAGATGGGGATGGTCAACGAGGCGGTACCCCACGAAAAACTGGAGGCGGTGGCGCTGGAGTGGGCCGACGAAATGACGAAGAAGTCCCCGACCGCGATGCGGATGCTCAAATACGCCTTCAACCTCGCCGACGACGGGATGGTCGGCCAGCAGGTGTTCGCCGGGGAGGCGACGCGGCTGGCGTACATGACCGAGGAAGCACAGGAAGGGCGGGACGCGTTTTTAGAAAAGCGGGAGCCGAACTTCCGAGCGTACCCCTGGCACTACTAGACCCGACCGTACCAGACCCGACCGGGGATCAGGGCGACGTGATCCGGTATTCGACGGTTCCGACGCCGGGGATCGTGAGTCGGCGTGTCCGGTCGTACAGTCGTCGGAGGAGTCGCCGTCCACCGCGTCGCAGGAGAACGACGCCCGCGATCACGACCGACAGCGAAGCCACCGCGAGCAGCGGATAGTTCATCGCCCACATGAGCGAGAGCAGGACCACCGGCACAGCGAGGAGGCTCACCAGCGACGGCCATCCGGATGGAGGGACGTGCCGTTCGGCGGCAAGCGGGGCTCCGTGTTGCAGGGTCATGGTATTTCGTTTCGAGATACGACCTCCGTCATCTTAAATCTTCAGATTATAGATAGGAATTGAGAAGTGTTACCATATATATTGATACGATCGCGCGTATTACAGCCTAAAAGGCCATGTAAGCTTTGACACGGTACACACTATAGATTGATAATGAAGTTGGTATATACGACAACATCCCGTCCGTATCCGTGTCGTCAGTACCCCCACGTGGACGACGGGATCGTCCCGCCGGCGACGAGAGTCACTCCGGGCAGCCACTCCCGCAGACGCCCTCCTGTTGTACACAATTGTGTATATGTATCCGACTGTTCAGGGAAAGATTTACACTCTCATGTGGTTCGATGTCCAGTATGACCGAGACCGTACTCCTCGTCGGGGGTGGCGGGCGGGAACACGCGATCGCCAGGGCGCTCGCCGACGACTGTACGCTGTGTGCGTGTGCGAGCAACAGGAACCCCGGAATCACGGAGCTCGCTTCACGGTTCGAGACGCTGTCCGGGACCGACATCGACGCGATCGTCGAGTTCGCGACCGAGATCGACGCCGACCTGGCGGTGATCGGCCCGGAGGCGGCCCTGGAGGCGGGAGTGGCGGACGCGCTCGACGACGCGGGCGTCTACACGTTCGGTCCACGGGCGGAGGCCGCCCGCATCGAGACCGACAAGGCGTTTCAGCGACAGTTCATGCAGGAGCACGGGATCACCGGCTGTCCCGAATTCGAGACGTTCGACGACGTGGACGCCGCCTGCGCGTACATCGACGCGGTCGAGCACGACCTCGCCGTAAAGCCCGCAGGGCTCACCGGCGGCAAGGGCGTGAAAGTGATCGGCGATCAGGTCACCCGCGAGGAGGCAAAGCAGTATCTCCGCGAGTCGAGCTACGATCGAGTCGTGCTCGAGGAGCGACTCGTCGGGGAGGAGTTCACGGTCCAGGCGTTCGTCGCCAACGGCGACGTCCGGCCGACACCGGCGATCCAGGACCACAAGCGCGCCTACGAGGGCGACGAAGGCCCCAACACTGGCGGGATGGGAAGCTACAGCGACACCACACCCGAGCTGCCGTTCATGACGCGGGAGGGCTACGACGACGCGGTGTCGATCCTCGAGGAGGTAATCGAGGCG
This sequence comes from Halalkaliarchaeum sp. AArc-GB, assembly GCF_031432225.1. Lineage (NCBI taxonomy): Archaea > Methanobacteriati > Methanobacteriota > Halobacteria > Halobacteriales > Haloferacaceae > Halalkaliarchaeum > Halalkaliarchaeum sp. AArc-GB. The sequence goes on from NZ_JAVKGM010000002.1 coordinate 33,595, forward strand.
CTCCCCGGGTACAAGGGCGTGCTGTACGGGCAGTTCATGCTCACCGCCGACGGCCCCAAAGTGGTGGAGTTCAACGCCCGGTTCGGCGATCCCGAGGCGATGAACACCCTGCCGGTGCTGGAGACGCCGCTGTTCGAGGTTCTTACGGCCGCGCGCGACGGGGAGCCGCTGCCGGCAGTGTCGACGACCGGCGAGGCGACCGTCTGCAAGTACGCGGTACCCGACGGCTATCCGACCGACCCCTCGGCGGGCGCCCGGATCGAGGTCGACGAGTCGACCGTCGGGAACGCCCTGCTGTTTTACGCCAGCGTCGACGAGCGCGAGGACGGCCTGTACACCACGACCTCCCGGTCGTTCGCGGTCGTCGGACTCGGGGAGTCGATCGCCGAGGCCGAACGGAACGCCGAAGCGGGGCTTTCGGCCGCAGGCGATGGGCTTCGAGTGCGACACGACGTCGGGAAGCCGGATCTCGTCCAGCGCCGGATCGATCACATGGACGAGTTGCGTCGGTAGGGCCGTCCGAGTCCGACGACGAGGGGCCTCCCGACTTTTGTCTCGGCGGAGCCGTCCCCTTTTAAGTGTCGCGGAGCGAATCCCGAACCGTGACGAGTCCGAACGACGACGATCGAACGCGGCGGTCCCGGCTCGAACGTCACCCGACGCCGGGGACGCGAAACTCCCTGTGGTCGTGGCCGTCGGCGAAGTCCCCACTTGCAGTCGTGCGAAACTACGTCGTGATCGTGCTCGCACGGATCGCCCCGAGCCTCCGACTCAAAAACTGGCTGTTGCGCCGGATCGGCGTGACTGTCGGCACGGGCGTCTCGTGGGGGCTCGAGTCCACGCCGGACGTGTTCTGGCCCGAGCGCATCACCGTCGAAGACCACGCCATCATCGGCTACGACGCGACGATCCTCTGTCACGAGTTCCTCCAGGACGAGTACCGGCTCGGCGACGTCGTCGTCGGCGAACGGGCGATGGTCGGCGCGGGGGCGATCCTCCTCCCGGGCGTCGAGATCGGGGAGGGTGCACAGGTGGCCGCAAACTCCCTCGTGACCGAGGACGTCCCTCCGAACGTAACCGTCGCCGGCGTCCCGGCGGAGATCGTCTCGAACGGCCCAAAAGAGGATCACGCGAACCGAGACGACGAACCGAGCGATCGAGAAAACTGACCTGAAACGCCGCGTTCAGCGTCGGATCCGGACGATTCCGTCCCTGAAGACCGAGTGATTCGGGACGATGTGCTCCTCGCCGTCGGTTTCGATGTGCGTGACGAGCAGGTTCACTTCCTGGACGATGCCGCGCTGTCCGCCGACCTTCACCTCGTCGCCGATGCTGTACGGCTGGGCGAGAAGCAGGTACACGCCGGCAGCGCCCGACGCCAGCAGGTCCTTGGTCGCAATCGCGGTGAAGACGATCAGTGCGAACGCGTACATCCCCATCAAGACGACGAGGACCAGCGTCGCCACGCCCACCTGCGCGAGCGCGAGCAGGATCGCGACGAACACGATCGAGTAGTTGGCGACGACCGGGACGACGTTGATCTCGGGGAGTTTGACCCCTTTGAGCCGTTCGGCGATGAGCAGTTCCACCTTGTCGCCGATGACGATCCCCACGAGAAGGATGAACACCGCAACGAAGAACTGCGGGAGCAGGACCGCAACACCGGACCAGAAGATGTCGACATACTGGAGTTCTGCAACCGTCAGCGCAGCCAGAAGTGCGATGGCCGCGATGAAGTAGAAGGTGAGTTTCGCGACGAGGTCGACCGTCGAAGTCCCGAACTCCCGTGCAGTGCGCTCGAAGGCGGTTCCCTCTATCGTCTCGGGGACCCCCGCCCGTACCAGTAACCGACGGTTGAGCCGTCCGGCCAGGATCGCGAGCACGAGACCGAGCAACAACACGCCGGCAGCGACCCACAGCCGCGTCGGAACGGTAGAAACGACCTCCCACTGGAGCGGCGTCTGGCCGACCGACATCAGTAGTCCTCCGGATCGATCTCCATGACGAGACGGCCCCCTTTAAACGCTCTGACCAGCCCGTCCGACTCCGAGAGCACGATCGCCGTCGCGTTCGTGTCTCTGGTGATCGCACCCGCCGCCATGTGGCGGGCCCCCAGCCCTTTGGGAATGTCGACGCCCTCGGCGGCCGGTTCGAGATACCGGTACGCGCTCACGATCTTTCCCGAGTCGGAGATGACGAATGCGCCATCGAGCCGGGAGAATTCTTTCAACATTACGTCGACGATAGGGTCCCCCACGTGGACGTGAGACTTCTCGAAGGGGTTGTACGACAGCGGTCGGGACTTGTTCATCACCTTCCCGGCGTCGCCGACGACGAACAGGGCGCCGACGGGCTTTCCCTTCTGTCCTTTCTTCCCCAACTCGATCGCGACCTCGAAGACGTTGCGGATCACGCTCGGTTCGGCCCTGCTGTTGACGAACAGGTCGTAGACACCTCCCCGGACGGACTCCTCGACACGGACGCGAAACACCGCGTCCGGATCGGAGTCGAAGACGTTGGCCACACACGCAACGACGTCCCCCTCCTCCAGGTAGTCCTGTTCCATCGCCCCCTCGATCGCATAGTGGATGCGGTCGCGAACGTTCTCGAACTCGAGTGGTAACTCGAGGAACGATTCGGCGCCGACGGCGTTTTCTCCGGAAACGACGACGACCTCGTACTCGGGATCGGCATCCACAAACGACTCGTAAAGAGAGCCGCCCGGCGAGAACAGCATCGCGGCGTCGATTCCGGCGACCAGATCCTCCAGAAAACCATCCAGTGGGGCCATTTAACTCAAGCGAGGACTCCCCCACTTAAAGGGATTGCCCCGCGTCAATCGCATTTGATAGCTGGAGCGATCCCGAAACTGCTGACCTCGACAGCGACCCCCGACGGCAAAAGCCTTGTCCGCGGGGAATCGATCGCCGGGTATGACGGCCACACCGACCGTCGAGATCGACGCCGAGCGGCTCCGGCTGGATCTCGAGGAAAACGGCGAGTTCGGAACAACTGAGCGAGATCCGCCACGGCGGTGGGGGAGAACGGTGCTCGCGGGAACGTCCGCCAACAAGGCGGCCCGCGACCGACTGTGTGGGCGACTCGGCGACGCCGGATTCGAGGTGACCGTCGACGCGGTGGGGAACGTGCTGGGAACGTGGACCCCACCGTCGGCGGATCCCGACGCAGCGCCGGTCGTGGCCGGAAGCCACCTCGATTCGGTTCCGGGAGGTGGAATCTTCGACGGACCACTCGGTGTGTACGCTGCACTGGAGGCCATCCGGGCAATGCAGGCAGGAGACGTCGAACCGGACCGTCCAGTCGGGGTCGTGAGCTTCACTGAAGAGGAGGGACAGCGGTTCGGCGAGGGGCTGCTGGGCTCGTCGGTCGCCGCAGGAGACCGTTCCGTTGCGGAGGCACGCTCGCTCTCCGATGGCGGGGCCGTGACCGGCGAGGAAACGACGCTCGGCGAAGCCCTGGCGGAGATCGGTTACGACGGGGAGGGACGCCTCGACGTCGGCGAGTGGCACGCGTTCCTCGAACTCCACGTCGAACAGGACACCGTCCTGGAGCAGGCAGCAGTCGAGTCGGAGAGAGACGGGCCGGGTCCGGTTGGCGTCGTCACGACGATCACGGGGATCACCCACGTGACGGCGGAGCTGGTCGGCGAGGCGAACCACGCCGGCGCGACCGGGATGGAAGAACGGCTCGACGCGCTCGCTGCCGCCGCCGAGTTCGTCCTCGACGTCGAAGAGAGTGCACGCGAACTCGCGGACGGCTACTCGGAGACGGCGGTGGGGACAGTCGGCTCGATCGACGTCGAGCCGAACGCGACGAACGTCGTTCCGGGACGGGCAACCCTCGGCGTGGACGTGCGGGACGTCGAGGCGGAGTCGACGCGGCGGATCCTCGCCGACGCGGAGGAGAGTCTCGCCCGGATCGAGACGGAACGAGGCGTCGAAACGTCGATGGAACGCACTCTCGACGTTTCGCCGACGCCGATGAGCGACCGGTTGCGGGAGGCGGCCGATCGGGCGGGAACGGACGCCGAAATCGAGACGCTGGATCTGCCGTCGGGGGCGGCCCACGACGCGATGATGGTCGCCCGCGCGACCGACGCGGCGCTGCTTTTCGCCCCCTCCCGGAACGGGATCTCCCACAGCCCACGGGAGTGGACCGACTGGGACGACTGTGCCGCCGGGGCAGCGGTGCTCGCCGGGGCGCTGGCCCGCCTCGCGTGATCGCCCGCGTCCGTGGAGAGGGCATATGTAGCTCGAATGCGTCCGTTCGCTCGTGACCGACCAACGCTACCTGGAGGACGCCACCGTCCGGACGTTCGAAGCGACCGTCGAACGTGCTCTCGACGACCGAATCGTCCTCGACGGGACCCACTTCTATCCGACCGGCGGCGGCCAGCCCCACGACACCGGACGGATCGGAGTCGACGGCGACAGCTGGCGGGTCGTCGACGTCGAGAAGAAAGACGCGATCTACCACCGTCTCGAACCGGTCGACGGAACTGCAGCCTCGACGCCGACAGCGGGGACAACCGTCACCGGCCACCTCGACTGGGACCGACGCGACGCACACATGCGGTACCACACCGCACAGCACCTGCTGTCAGCCCTGTTGCTCGAGGAGTTCGACGCCCCCACGACCGGCAACCAGCTGTATCACGATCACGCGCATCTCGACTGCGAATACGACCGGTTCGACGGCGCAGAGCTTTCCTCGATCGAGCGTCGGTTGAACGAACTCGTCGACGAGGAGCGACCGGTACGGTGGTACACGATGGACCGCGATCGGGCAGAAGAGACACTCGATACGGATCGTACCCGGATCGATCTGCTGCCCGACTCGATCCAGGAGCTGCGGATCGTCGAAATCGGCGGGGAGCGGGCCCGGGCCGGCGGCGGCGCGATCGACGGACCGCCCGCAGACGCCGATCGAGTACCACCGTACGACCGGACCGCCTGTGCGGGAACCCACGTGAAAAACACCGCCGAAATCGGCGAAATCGTCGTCGACGGCAGGGAGACGAAAGGGAGCAACGAAGAGCGGATCCAGTTCGTCCTCGCCGATCACGACACCGGGAACGCGGGGGAGTGACCGTGGAGGTGAAACGCGCCGACGGCGTCGTCACGGCGACCGTCGGCGGGCTCGGCGTCGTCGTCTTCGCGACCGAGGACGGGATTCACGCGTTCGAGGACCCCGGCTACGACTGGCATCGCGTACCCGACGGGTTCCGAGCGGTGAGCCGTCACATCGGCGGGCTTTAAGAGTTTCCCGAGACAGTCATCTCACGTGTCATACGGAGCCCTGGTGTCGATCGAGACGCTGTTTCTCGTCGCCGGCGTACTCCTCCTGTGGAAGGGAGCGGATCTGCTCGTCACCGGCGCCGGGACTGTCGCGCTCGGGTTCGGCCTCCGCCGGGCGACCGTCGGCGTCACCGTCGTCGCGTTCGCGACGACCGCCCCGGAGCTGTTCGTCGCCGTCGTGGGGACGGTCACTGCCACGACCGACATCGGCCTGGGTGCGGTGATCGGGTCGAACGTCGCCAACATCGGGCTCGTACTGGGGCTGGCTGCGCTCATTCGACCGCTGCCGATCTCCGAAACCGTGTTCCGCCGTCACGTTCCGTTCATGGTTCTCGCAGCGCTGTTGCTCGTAGTTTTGGGAGCGAACGGCCGGATCGGGCGACTGGACGGGATCGTACTGCTTACTGTCCTCGCTGGGTTTTCTTATTACATTGTCCGGCGGGTGCAGGCAGGGGCCGCGTTCTCGCCGAACGCGTTGCCGAACCAGCCGGACCCGACGATTCGCGACTGGGCGGTGATCGCACTCGGGCTGGTCCTGCTCGTGCTCGGCTCGCGGTGGCTCATCGACGGCGGGCGGGGGATCCTGACTGCGATGGGCTTTAGCGACCTGTTCGTGGGGCTGACCGTGCTCGCGATCGGAACCTCGCTGCCGGAACTCGCCGCGTCGATTGTGTCGGCGTACCGTGACGAGGCCGGATTCAGCGTCGGCAACGTCGTGGGATCGAACATCTACAACGTCCTTGCAGTGATCGGTATCCTCGCGGTCGTCACGCCGATCCATATCTCGCCGGGCGTTCTGACCTTCGAGTTCCCCGCGCTTGTCGCGTTTACGCTGGCGCTTGTTGCGATGATGTGGCACGGCGACCGGCTCTCGCGACTCGACGGGGCAGTTCTTTTGGTCGGCTACGTGGCGTTCATCTGGCTGTTGCTGCCGTGAGAAACAGATTGGCGGCTTGCTCCCCGTGACGGAACGCCGACGTCTGTCGCAAACGACGGGTATTCAACGACGGATCCCGCAGTGTTGCCCGTGATCGGAATCGTCGTCAGCCGCGCCGACCGCGCCTCTGTGCACATCGGCGACCAGCTGCTCGAACTCGCCGACTGGGAGCGCAGAACCGACGGCTCCCGCCCCGACGCCGACGGGGGCGGAACCTACTACCGTCGCCCGGGGTTCGAGCTGCGCACGTTCGACGAGTTGCACATCGACATGACCGATCCCGCTCCGGCGTTCGAGACGGACGATCGGTCGGCGGAGGCAATCGCGTTCGTCTCCCGGCACTCCGGGGAGACGGGACCCCTGTTGACTGCCCACTTCACCGGCAACTTGGGGGCCGCGGAGTTCGGCGGCGAGGACGGCGACCTTGCCCGGGCTGCGCCGGCGATTCAAAAGCGGCTGGTGCGGGCGTTCGACGAACACGCCCCCGACGGCTACGACGTCGGCATCGAATGCACCCATCACGGGCCGACCGCGATCGATCTCCCCTCGCTGTTCGTCGAACTGGGAAGCGGCGAGGCGGAGTGGAACGACCCGGACGGCGCCGCTGCAGTCGCCCGGTCGGTATTGGAGCTGGTCGACGACCAGGGGACGCCGACGGGCCCCGACCGCCTCGGCGAGGACGGGCACCCTCGTCACGTCGTCGGCTTCGGCGGGGGACACTACGCACCGCGGTTCGAACGGATCGTCCGCGAGACCGACTGGGCCGTCGGCCACGTCGGCTCCGACTGGCAGCTCGAAGAACTGGGCCCACCCGCCGAAAACGGGACGGTACTGGAGGGGGCCTTCGACGCGAGCCGGGCCGAACACGCGGTGATCGAGGGGACGAAACCACAGTTGACCGAAACCATCGAACAGCTCGGCTACCGGGTCGTCACCGAAACCTGGGTCCGCGAGGTCGGGGAGCGACCGCTCGCGACGGTCGATCGGCTCGAAACGGAGCTTTCGACCGTCGAGGAAGGTCTCCGGTTCGGGGCCGTCAGACCGGACGACGGAGCCGACGACGTCGAAGTCGAATCTCTGCCTGCAGCGCTGACCGCCGAAGCACAGGGGATCGACGCAGACGCCGCCCGCGAGGCGGTCGAGTCACACACAGTCGGCTTCGAGACCGAACAGGCTGGAACCCGGGCGGCCGGACGGGCCGCGTTCGCGGAATCCTCCGATCGGGACGCACTCGTCGACGCGCTCGCGGACGTCCTGCGTCGACAGTACGACGACGTCACTCGCGAGGCCGGCGAGGTCGTCGCCCGAACCGAGGGGTTCGATCCCGAACGGGCTGCGGAACTCGGCGTCCCGGAGGGCCCCGCCTTCGGGAAACTGTCCGCCGGCCAGTCGGTCACCGTCGATGGTGTGACGATCGAGCCAGGCGAGGTCACCACAGAGCGCGTCGAGCGGTTCCCGGTCGACCGGGAGTAGACGTGGCGCCGGTCGAGTGTCCGCGTCCCCGTGTTCGGCTCAGTCGGCAGCGATCGGTTCCGGCGGGCGGCCGGGCAGTTCCTCCCGGCCGTGCGGCGCGGTGAAATCCAGGTCCGGTCCGCGGGCGACGATTCCCGACGGCGTCACCTCGGGATGGGTCGTGAAGTAGTGCTCCTTGATGTGGCCCATCCGGACGGTCTCGGCGACTCCAGCGGTTTGATACACGTCACGGAGGTACGGCCAGAGGTTCTCGTACTCGTGGACGTGCCGCACGTTACACATGAAATGCGTGTGGTACACCTGATCGAACCGCACGAGCGTCGTAAACATGCAGATGTCCGCCTCCGTGAGCCGGTCGCCCGCGAGATACCGTCGGTCGGACAGGTGTTCGTCCCAGTAGTCGAGCGCGCCGAACAGCTCGTCGATCGCCTCGTCGTACGGCTCCTGCTCGCCTGCGAACCCCGCGCGGTAGACGCCGTTGTTGATCGGCTCGTAGATCTCGGTGATGATCCGGTCGATCTCTTCGCGGCGAGGGGTGGGAGCGAGGTCAGCCCCGTTTCCCAGATCCGCGAACGCGGTCGTGAGCTGGCGGAGGATCTCCCTGGACTCGTTGTTGACGATTGTCTCCTCCACCGTGTCCCACAGCACTGGCACCGTCACTCGACACGTCACGTCGGGGTCGGCTTCGACGTACAGCTCCCGGAGGAACGACGAGCCGTACAATTTGTCCTCGGTACAGCCGTCCTTTTCGGGGGTGAACTGCCAGCCGCCCTCGCCGCGCCAGGGGTCGACGACCGACACGTCAATGACGTCCTCGAGCCCCAGAAGCGACCGGGCCAGGAGCGTCCGGTGGGCCCAGGGACAGGCGTAGGAGACGTACAGGTGATACCGGCCCGCTTCGGGCTGGAACCTGTCGTCGGGCTCCGCGTCGACGTGAGCGGGCACGTCGCTGCCGGCGACCCAGTCGCGAAACGTCGTCTCCCCGCGCTGGAACGTGCCCCCCTCGTCCGTCAGTCGATAGTCGGTCCGCCACTCCCCGTCGACGAGTCGGTTCATTCTTCCATCGATACGGTCCCACGACACAAAAGGCTTCCAGGGAAGGCAACGGATCGAAGGCTGGACTTTTTACCCAGTACCGCCGAACCCCTCCCATGGATCAGACGGGGCTTTCCGACTTCTCTCCGGACGCCGAGGGGGCATCCACCGATTCGGCGGACGACTCGGCGCCCGATTCGGCGACCGAGGATGGGCGACCCGACGCGGAGGCGATCGCCGTCGCGGGCGACGTCACACACGTGAGCGATGTCGTCGACCTCGAAGAGGCGCGTTTTCCGGATTCGGAGGGCGTCCTCGAGCTGCTCGTTACCCAGATCGACTACACCGTCGAACGGAACGGCCGTGAAGAGTATCCAGTCGTCCACGTCTTCGGCCGGACCGAAGACAACGAGGCCGAACACGTCCGGGTGCTCGGCATCGAGCCGTACTTCTACGTCCCAACCGCCGACCTGGAGGAGGATCTCACGGAATCGTACGACGTCGTCGTGACGACCCGCGAAACCGACCGCGAGGGGGAGCCGTTCGAGAGCATCCGGGGGGAGAAGCTGACGAAAGTCATCACTCGGACGCCCCGGGACGTCGGCAACATCCGGGACGACTTCGAGACGACGTTCGAGGCGGACATCCTGTTTCCCAACAGGTTCCTGATCGACAACGGGATCTCCGGCGGGATCCGGGTGGAGGAGCGCCGGCTCGAGGACGGCCGGCTACAGGTCCACGAGGGACACCTCGAACCGACCGAGGTCGACGCCGACCTCCGGGTACACATGATGGACATCGAGGTCGACGACCGGTCGGGATTCCCCGAGGACGGCGAGGAGCCGATCGTCTGTCTCACGAGCCACGACTCCTACCGCGACGAGTACGTCGCCTGGCTGTTCGACGCGCCCGACGGCGACGCCCCGCTACCGACGACGCTTGACGGCTACGAGCCCCTCCGCGACGAGGTTGACGTCCGGGTGGAAACGTTCGACGAGGAGGAGTCGATGCTCGACGCCTATCTGACGTACGTCTCCGAAACCGACGCAGACCTCATCTCGGGGTGGAACGTCGAGGACTTCGACGCCGCATACCTCCTCGACCGCCTCGAGCGGCTCGATCCGAACACCGACCTCGATCTCTCGATCGAGCGGCTCTCGCGGATCGGCGAGGTGTGGCGCTCCGGGTGGGGTGGCCCGGACGTCAAGGGACGGGTCGTCTTCGACCTGCTGTACGCCTACAAGCGCACGCAGTTTACGGAGCTGGAGTCGTACCGGCTCGACGCTGTCGGCGAACTCGAACTCGACGTCGGCAAGGAGCGATATCCCGGCGACATCGGCGACCTCTGGGAGCAGGATCCCGAACGCCTGCTGGAGTACAACCTCCGGGACGTCGAGTTGTGCGTCGAGATCGACCGCAAGCAGGACGTGATCGCCTTCTGGGAGGAGGCGCGAAAGGTCGTCGGCTGCAAGCTGGAGGACGCCCCTACCCCCGGCGATGCGGTCGACATGTACGTGCTCCACAAGGCCCACGGGACGTTCGCGCTCCCCTCGAAGGGACAACAGGAGTCCGAGGACTTCGAGGGCGGGGCCGTCTTCGAGCCAGTTACTGGTGTCAGAGAAATGGTAACTGTGCTAGACCTCAAAAGCCTCTATCCGATGTGCATGACAACAATTAACGCGGGGCCGGAGACGAAGGTCGATCCCGACGCCTACGGGGGTGAGACGTACGTCGCCCCCAACGGGACCCACTTCCGGAAGGAGCCAGACGGGATGATGCGCGAGATGATCGACGAGCTGCTCGAAGAGCGCGAGGAGAAGAAGGCGCTGCGCAACGAACACGATCCGGGAAGCAACGCCTACGAGCAGTACGACCGGCAGCAGGGAGCTGTCAAGGTTATTATGAACTGCTTCACGCCGGACACGGAGGTCCTGACGCCCGCGGGGATCCAGGGGATCACCGATCTCGACGTCGGCGACGAGGTGTACTCGCTCGATCCCGAGACGCTCGAGATGGAGGTCAAGGAGGTCGAGGAGACCCACGAGTACCCCGACTATCGGGGAGAACTCGTCGATATCGAGACCGAGAAAATCGACTGCCGGGTGACGCCGAACCACCGAATGCTCGTTCGGAAGAACGAGACAAACGGGATCTCCGAGGAGAGATACCGATTCGTCGAGGCCGGTGACCTCGATCGCGCCACGAACTACGAACTCCCCCACGACTGGTCCGGACCGGACGGGGAACGCATCGAACGGGTGGACCTCACGGAACTCGTCGACGGGGAGCACGAGGTATGGGTCCGGCCGGAAGTTCACGGCCAGACGTTCACCGACGAACTCGGCTGGACGCCCCGGCGGGTCCCGAAAGCTGACGTCGGCGAGACGGGATACGTATTCGACGCCGACGAATTCGAGGCCGACCGCGAGTACGTCGAGTCGATCTGCGAGTACAGTTACGTCCACGCCGAATCCGGGCGGAAGTGGATCCCGCGGACGTACGACGGCGACGACTTCCTCGAACTGCTCGCGTGGTACGTCTCCGAGGGGAACGTGTACACCAGTACGGAGAAGGTCTTCGACGACGCTGTCCGGGGATCCGCGACCACCGTAAAAATCGCCCAGGACGCCGTCGCAGACGGCGGAACGCTCGACGTCGGCGACGACGACGGAACGCTCATCGACGGGTCGACGCACGCGACCATCGGTCGACTGCTCGATCGCATGAAGATCGACTACTACGTGAACGATCGGTCCTACCAGTTCACGTCGAAGCTCCTCGGTGAGTGGCTTCGGGAGCACTGTGGAGACGGGAGCGCCGACAAGCGGGTGCCGGAGTTCGTCTTCGGGGCGTCGACGGACCAGAAGCGGCGCTTCCTCGAGACTCTGATCGACGGTGATGGAGACCGACAGGTCGAGAGTTGGCGGTATACCACCGCGAGCGAGCAGCTGCGCGATGACGTACTTCGGCTGTGTGCACACCTGGGAATCACGGCGAATTACCGCCACGACGGGAACGTCTGGCGGATTTACGCGAACGAGAGGGCGAAGAACACCCTCCGGATGCACCGCAGTTCCGAACGAACCGAGGCCGAAGACGGCGTCTACTGCGTCACCGTCGCGGACAACCACACGTTGCTTGCAGGTCGGAACGGGAAGTTCCAGTTCGTTGGGCAATCGCTCTATGGAGTTACGGGGTGGGACCGTTTTCGCCTCTACGACAAGGAGGGCGCTGCTGCCGTAACCGCAACAGGGCGCGAGGTCATATCCTTCACCGAGGAGGCCGCCGCCGAACTCGACAGAGAAGTCACCTACGGCGACAGCGTGACGGGCGATCGCCCGGTCGTGGTGCGGGATCCGGACGGGATCGTTCGGATACTCCGGATCGAAGAGCTGTTCGCGAACGCCATCGAAACGGAAGCGGCGGACGTCGTCGTCACCGCCGACGGCGGCGTCGTCGCCTCGAACGCGGCCGGAAAGGACAGGCGCCCTCTCGAGGGGTGGGAGGCGCTGTCGCTGTCGGCGGAGATGGAACCCGAGTGGCAGACGATCCGGCAGGTGATCCGACACGAAGCCGACAAACCCGTCGTCAACCTCCAGCACAAGTTCGGCGAATCGACGACGACACGGGACCACTCTTTCGTCGTCGACGAGGGCGGGGAACTCGTCGAAGCAACGCCCGAGGAAGTCGAGGAACCGCTCCGGATTCCCGGACTCCCCGACATCGAAACAGTCGAGACGATCGACGTTTACGAAGTGTTGAACGGGTACACGCGGGAGTACGAGGACGGTCGGAGCGTCGGCAGCGAGAACGCCGAAACGAAGGTCAAACGCGTTCACGCCGACGATGAGACGGTCTGGTTCGGACACAAACACCACCCCGACATCGACAGGGCGATCACCGTACAGCGGTACGTCGATCTCGACTCTCCCGACGGGAAGGCGCTGATCCGACTGCTCGCAGCTTACGTCACCGAGGGTAGCGCCTCGACGATCGAAACCACCGATTCGAAGTTCGGGGCGAGTATCGCCGAATCGAGACGCGAGTGGCTGGAGGGACTCAAACGGGACTACGAACGGCTGTTCGACGGTGCGACTGCGGGAATCGTCGCGTCGGACTCCACCGACGAACGGACGATCGAGTACGATACCGATACAGGGCAACAGACCGTCACGTACGACGACGCGACGTACAAGCTCCAGATGATGAACGAACTCTCGGCAGTCTTCTTCAGAGAGTTCGCAGGACAGCGGTCCCGTGGCAAACAGCTCCCTGGATTCGTGTTCAATCTCCCGGCCGACCTCCAGGAGTTGTTCCTCGAGGTCCTCGTCGAGGGGGACGGTTCGCGGTCGTTCCCACGGTACAGCGAGGAGTACGCCGAGCGCAACTTCGACTTCGAGACGACGAGTCGCGAACTGGCAGCTGGCCTCTCGACGCTCCTCACGCAGCGCGGCGAGAAACACTCGCTGAAGTACCGACAGAACAAGGGAAGCTACACGATCCGGACGTGTGACTTCTACCGACAGGGGCGGGATCCGGTCGTCTCGGAGGTCGACCACGACGGGTACGTGTACGACCTCAGCGTCGCCGAGAACGAAAACTTCGTGGACGCCGTCGGTGGGATAGTGCTTCACAACACCGACAGCGTCATGTTAGAACTCGGACAAAATATATCCAAGGCGGACGCGATCGACGTCTCCTTCGAGATCGAGGACCACATCAACGGGCGGTACGACGACTTCGCGCTCGAGGAGCTCAACGCCGAGTCCCACCGGTTCCAGATCGAGTTCGAGAAGCTGTACCGTCGGTTCTTCCAGGCAGGCAAAAAGAAGCGCTACGCGGGCCACATCATCTGGAAGGAGGGCAAGGACGTCGACGACGTCGACATCACCGGCTTCGAGTACAAGCGCTCGGACATCGCGCCGATCACCAAGGAGGTCCAGCGGGAGGTCATCGAACGCATCGTCACCGGCGAGGACCTGGAGGAAGACCTGGAGGGCGTGAAGACGTACTTGAGCGGCGTCATCGACGACGTCCTCGAGGGAGAACTCTCCCCCGACGACATCGCAATCCCGGGCGGGATCGGCAAGCGGCTCGACGCCTACGAGACCGACACCGCACAGGTCCGGGGGGCGAAGTACGCCAACCTCATGCTCGGGACGAACTTCGATCGCGGCTCGAAGCCAAAGCGGCTGTACCTGGAGAAGGTCCACCCCGACTTCTGGCAGCGCATGGAGGACGAACTCGGGCTCGACCCGCAAGCGGATCCGCTGTACGGCGAGTTCAAGCGGGATCCCGACGTAATCTGCTTCGAGTACGCGGATCAGATCCCCGAGGAGTTCGAAATCGACTGGGAGAAGATGCTCGATAAGACCCTCAAAGGACCCATCGAGCGCGTGATCGAAGCCCTGGGAATGTCCTGGGAGGAGATCAAGACCGGGCAACAACAGACTGGACTCGGCAACTTCATGTGAGCGGTTTTCACAGCGGCGACCGGCTTTTACAGAGTGCAAGGAGAATGCCCCGGGGCTTGACCCCGAGGCGATTCACAACGGTAATTGGCACCAATACACGCGAAGAATTTCTCCGATACGGGGTCTCAAATCCACCGAGTCGTGAACGGGAACTTGGCTATTATAAAATATTTCTTTCTAATGAAGAAACTACGCCAAGAGAATCCGTAACCATTATGCGTGTATCGCCCTTTTCGTCGGTGAGACACACTACGATGGCAACGCTTACTATTTCGAACCTCCACGCCGAAGTCGCACAGGAAGAGGGTGAGAAAATCCTCCGGGGCGTCGATCTGGAAGTCAGTTCCGGGGAGATCCACGCGCTGATGGGGCCGAACGGCTCCGGGAAGTCGACGCTGGCGAAGGTCATCGCCGGCCATCCTGCCTACGAAGTAACCGAGGGATCGATCGCCCTCGAACTGACTGACGAGGACCTCTCGGACATCGAGGCGGAGCTCGACGAGGACGACTACACCTGGGAACTGCTCGACCTGGAACCCAACGAACGAGCAGCACTCGGGATCTTCCTCGGGTTCCAGTACCCCGTCGAGATCGAGGGCGTCACGATGACGAACTTCCTCCGGCAGGCACTCAACGCCAAACTCGAGGAGCGCGAGGAGCTGTTCGAAGGTGAAGACGACGAAGAAGAGGACACAGAAGACGAGACGGGCTACGACACCTCCCCGATGGAAGGGCCTGCCGACGACGGTGACGTCAGCGTCGCCGAGTTCCAGCAGTTGCTCCAGGAGAAAATGGAGCTTCTGGACATGGACTCGAAGTTCGCTCAGCGGTACCTCAACGCCGGCTTCTCGGGCGGCGAGAAGAAGCAAAACGAGGTGCTGCAGGCGGCACTCCTGGAACCGGCGATCGCGGTGCTCGACGAGATCGACTCCGGGCTCGACATCGACCGACTCCAGGACGTCTCGAACGGGATCAACGCGCTGCGGGACGAACAGGGCAGCGGGATCCTCCAGATCACCCACTACCAGCGCATCCTCGAGTACGTCGAACCCGACTACGTCCACGTCATGCTCGACGGGAAGATCGCCAAAAGCGGCGGGGCGGAGCTGGCCCACGAGCTCGAAGACGAAGGGTACGACTGGGTCCGCGAGGAACTCCAGGGCGCTGCGTAACCACATATGGTTATCCAAAGCCTACATAACTAACCAAACGTAATTACGACCATGAGTTCAGAAGAACATCTCAAGGAGACGGACACAGAGGCCCGCTTCGAGTTCAAAAAAGAGGAGAAGGCGGCCTTCGCAGCCGAGAAGGGGCTCACCGAGGAGACGATCCGCGTCATCTCGGAGGACAAAGACGAGCCCGAGTGGATGCTGCAGCGTCGCCTCCGTGCACTGGAACAGTTCAAGAAGATGCCGATGCCGACCGACTGGCCCGGCCAGCCGGACCTCTCGGAGGTCGACGTCGACAAGATCGTCCCGTACATCCGCCCGGACGTCGAGGTCAGAGGCGGCGTCGACGACTGGCGCGATCTGCCCGACGAGATCAAGGACACCTTCGACAAGCTCGGCATTCCGGAAGCCGAAAAGAACGCCCTCTCGGGCGTCGGCGCGCAGTACGAGTCGGAGATCGTCTACCAGAACATGCAAGAACAGTGGGAGGAGAAGGGGGTCATCTTCTGCAACATGGACGAGGCCGTCCAGGAGCACGAGGACCTCGTGCGCGAGCACTTCATGACGAAGTGCGTCCCACCGAGCGACAACAAGTTCGCCGCGCTCCACGGCGCCATCTGGTCTGGCGGCTCGTTCGTGTACGTTCCGGAGGGCGTCACCGTCGAGATGCCCGTCCAGGCGTACTTCCGGATGAACTCCGAGGGGATGGGACAGTTCGAGCACACGCTCATCATCGCCGAGGAGGGCTCTGAAGTCCACTACATCGAGGGCTGTTCCGCGCCGCAGTACTCGGCGTTTAACCTCCACTCCGGCGGCGTCGAGGTGTTCGTCGGGGAGGACGCCCACGTCCAGTACTCGACCGTCCAGAACTGGTCGAAGAACACCTACAACCTCAACACCAAGCGCGCACTCGTCGAGAAGGGCGGCCGCATGGAGTGGATCTCCGGCTCGATGGGATCGAAGGCGACGATGCTGTACCCCGCGTCGATCCTGAAGGGACGGGGCGCAAGCGACAACCACATCACGATCGCGTTCGCCGGCGAGGGGCAGGACATCGACACCGGTGCAAAGGTGTACCACAACGCCCCCGAGACGAAGTCGACGATCGAGTCGAAGTCCGTCGCCAAGGACGGCGGCCGCACGAACTACCGCGGCCTGGTCCACATCGCCGATGGCGCCGAAAACTCTTCGACAGCCGTCGAGTGTGACGCGCTGATGTTCGACAACGAGTCGACGTCGGACACGATGCCGTACATGGAGATCAACGAGTCGAAGGTCGACGTCGCCCACGAGGCGACCGTCGGGAAGATCGGCGACGAGGACGTCTTCTATCTCCAGTCGCGCGGCCTCGACGACGACGACGCGAAACAAATGATCGTCTCGGGATTCATCGAGCCGATCACGGAGGAACTGCCCATCGAGTACGCCGTCGAGCTCAACCGGCTCGTCGAACTGGAGATGGAGGGTAGCCTCGGGTAACCCCCGGAGTCAACATGAGTACACAGGTCACAGCAAATCTCTCGGAGGATGTCGTCCGACAGCTCTCCGAGAAACGAGACGAACCGGATTGGCTTTTGAACGTGCGGCTCGAGTCGCTTGCCGCCCTCGAGGAGCTCGACCTCCCGGATGTCATCCAGACGCCGGGCCGACGGTGGACGAACCTCGAGGCGCTCGACTTCGAGACGCTGGTCGATCCGCTGAATCAGTCCGACGAGACGGTTCGCGAGGTCGAGGGCGACGCGGAGGTACTCACGTTCCTCGAGGCGATCGAGGAACACGAAGCGCTCGTCCGCGAGCAGTTCGGCACCGTCGTGGACCCCCAGGAGAACTACCTGACGGCCCTGTCGACTGCGCTGTTCACGACTGGGACCGTCGTCTACGTTCCCGAAGGCGTCGACGCCGGGGACGTGACCATCCGGGCGGAGATGAACTCCCGGTCGCTGTTCAGCCAGACGCTCGTCATCACCGAGCAGTCGTCCTCCGTCACGATCCTCGAGAGCATCGAGACCGGCGACGCCGCCCTCGACGGCCACCGCTACTTCAGCAATCTGGTGGAGGTCGTCGCTGGCGAGAACAGCTACGTCCAGTACGGCTCGCTTCAGAACGTCGACGAGGAGACGTACACCTACACGCTCAAGCGTGGCGACGCCGACACCTACGCCACGGTAAACTGGATCGAGGGCAACGTCGGCTCCAGGCTCACCCGTTCGGACGTCGAGACCGAACTCAACGGCGACGGCTCCGAGACGAAGATCGTCGGCGCCTTCTTCGGCCACGAGGATCAGCACTTCGACGTCAATGCCCGCGTGTGGCACAAGGCGGAGCACACCACCGCCGACCTCGTCACGCGGGGCGTCCTCGACGACGAATCGCGCTCGGTGTACGAGGGCGTCCAGGACGTCGGTCGCGACGCCTGGAACACCTCCTCCTACCAGCGGGAGAACACGCTGATGCTCTCGGACGAGTCCGAGGCGGACGCGTCCCCGAAGCTGATCATCCACAACCACGACACCGAGGCGAGCCACTCGGCGACGGTCGGCCAGGTCGACGCCGAGGAGCTGTTCTACATGACCTCCCGGGCGCTCGACGCGACGACCGCTCGGAACATGCTCGTCGAGGGCTTTTTCGTCCCGGTGCTCGAGGAGATCGAAGTCGACGCGTTCCGCGAGGACCTCCGAGAACTGATCGCCGCCCGACTGCGCTGATCGACGGTACCCCGCCTATTCTATTTTTGAGAGGGGATCACACGAACCCCCCGGGTCGGCACCTTCCGGGCCGGCTGCGCTCTGGACCAGCCAGCCGCCCGCCATGGATTCGTCTCTCTCGACGAACTCGATTTCGGTCCCCGAGTCGACCCGATCCCCGCCGTCGATCCGTTCGATCCGGAACGGCACGTCGAGGCTGTCGCCACAACAGCCCACGTCGACGAACTCCTCGCGGATCTCGCCGACGGAGACGGTGCCGAGCGTCCGCCGGAAGTAGCCCCGGTATCTGTCCGACTCGATCTGATCGCGCCCCCACTCGCTCAGTTCGTCCGGGTAGGACAGTACGACGAGCTCGGCGGCGGCAGTGTCCGTGTCACTCATACACAGGGATACGGTTCGACCGTTCAAAAGCCGTCCGACCGGGACGATTCGATTCGAGGAAGCTATCTCATACTGATTATTCTCGGCCGTAACCGGACGATCGACGGGACGAGTGGCCGATCGACCGGTAAATCACTACAATGATCATTATCACAGCGTCGCCGCCGCCATCTCCTCCATTTCCGGCCCGAACCGGACGACGACGTAGAGGATCGAAAACAGCGTGGCGTTGTACGCCCCGTGGATCAGCGAGGGAACGACGAGGTTGTCGGTCAGTTCGTAGGCGACCCCGAAGACGAGGCTCGGGAAGAACAACACGCCGAGCGCGAGGAGGTTCCCGGTTAGCGTGCCACCTGTGAGCGCGAAGATGTGGATTACGGCGAAGATGGCGCTCGCGAGCGCGATTCCGGCAACGGGACCGAGTACCTCCCGGAACCGCCCCTGGACGACGCCCCGGAACAGCAGTTCCTCCCCCGGTCCGATGATCAAAAACGACGCCGGGATCAAAAACAACAGCACCTCCGGGTTCTGCATCCCGATCTCTGCCGCCTGGTTCGTTCCTGCATCCGTCTCCAGGAGGGTCAACAGGAACGCCCCGCCAAATGCCAACCCGAGCGCCGCCACGTAACCACCGACGACGAGGAAAACCTCGCGCACGGAGGGGACGGACGCGGGCAGACTGAAATCTTCCCGGGCGTCCTCGAACGCCGGCACTCGCTCGCGGAGAAACGCCGCGACCCGTGGACGCAGTCGGGGATACGCCAGCGCGACGCCGGCACAGCCAACGCCCTGAGTGAATATCAATCCGAGAACGAGCAACGACGCGGCAGTGAGTTCGACGCCGAAACCGAAAAGCAGGGTCGCGACGAACAGCGTGAGGACCGTACCGAGCGCGAGGCCGAACGCACCGATCAGTGTACCGCTGACGATGGCGAACGCCGGCCTGACGAATCCCGACGGGCCGGCAGTGGAGGTAGACATGCCCCCCAGTAGGGAATTCACACCGAAAACGGTTCCGCACTCGGACACCGGAAAACGACGGTCACGTTCGATCTCATCGGCGCGTCAACTCGTACTGTAATACTGCCATTGCAGTTCTCCCGTCCCGGAGTCGCCCGTCGACGACGCCGGAAAGCAGGTCGTCGTAGTCTGTAGTGTCGACACGGATCGTCTCGTTGAAGTCGAGATCGCGGTCGGCCGTCGGCTCACATCCCCGGGCGAGGAAGTGGTGATGCACCGAGTTGGCGATCCCGTTGGTCGGCTCGACCGTGGTGAGCCGCTCGAGCGACGCGGCCTCGTAGCCGGTCTCTTCGGCGAGCTCCCGCCGGGCTGTGGCCTGCAGGTCGGGATCTTTCTCGTCGACGCTTCCGGCCGGGAGCCCGCGGTTCACCCGACCGACCGCCTGTCTCCACTCCTCGATCACGACAACGTCCCCTTCGGGGGTGAACGGCAACACGACGACTGCGGGGGATTCCTCGACGTAGTGGTAGTCGGTGTCGGTTCCGTCGGGGAGCGTCACGTCGTCCCGACGGACGTCGAACCCCGGACACGTGTAGTCGATCTCGGAGTCGATCGTCTCCCAGGCCAGTTCGCCCCCTGTGGAATCGTTCTCGTCCACGCTCAGGCCCCCTCGTTGTGGTCGCTCTCGAACGTCGCCGGGTCGGGTTCGATGTTCGCGTACGTCACCGTCCGGCGGCCGAGCGTCTCGAGGCGTTCCTGGAGCCCGTCGTCGACGACCTGTTCCCCCTCGAAGGCGCTTCCGGCCCGGGGAACGGCCGCCTGGTGTGGGAGCACCCAGGCGTTCAGCGACCGACACACCGACCGGAGGTGATCCAGCGCAGTGACGGGAAAGGAGCCGCCGGCGACCGCGAGCAGCCCGACCGTCTTTCCCTCGAACTCGTCGAAGCCGCAGTGGTCGATCGCGTTCTTCAACACGCCCGAATACGAGCCGTGGTACATCGGCGTTCCGAGCACGATCGCGTCGGCCGCTCGCAGCGACTCCGTGAACGCCTCGACGTCGTCACCGAAATCGTCTTCCGGATTCAGCAGCGGAAGCGCGTACTCCCGGAGGTCGAGCAGTTCACCCTCTCCGCCGGCGTCGGTCACCCCGTCCAGTACGACCCGCAGCGAGCGACGGGTCCGGCTCGCGTCCCGGAGGCTTCCGGAGACAGCTACCACGTGTGTCATACCGTCGGAAACGAACGGCGGCGGCTTAAAAGTCGTCGACCGAGCGGAGAGAGCTCATCGCCTCGAGACGCCGGCGTAACCGCAGTCGTCACAGGCGATCGTCGTGCGGTCGCCCATCGAGTAGCCCGAAAGCGTCCCGTCACACCGGGGACACCTGTCGCCGGGGGAACGCGTCGGTTCCGGCGGCTCGATCCCCGAAAGGAGCAGCCGGACGCGAACGCTGTTGTCCCGCGACTGCGTCGATCCGGACGGCTCCTCTTCGACTGCGGTTCCCCAGATGACGTGGGCTTCCCCGTCGATGCGATCCCGAACACGTCCAACCAGAGACGCAGCACCGTCGACGCTCAGATCAGGAGTCCCAGACACGTCGACGATCGCACCGGTTGCGGCCGCCACGTCGACGTCGGAAACAACCCTCCCGATCGCGGCGGTGACGGCGGTCTCCGGCGCCGACTCCGGACCGGAGCCACTGGAGAGTACCCCCAGCCCGTCGGACGACAACAGCGTCCGAACGTCGGCCAGATCGAGGTTCACGACTCCGGCTTCCTCGATCAGCGCGACTAGCTGCGAGATCGCACCGGAGAGCCATTCGTTCCGGACGAGTACGACTGCGTCGGCGATCCCCTGAAGTCGGTCGATCGCCGCCCGTTCGCTCACCCCGAACCGCGAGGGGATCCCGACGACGACGATCGAAAACGAGTCGTCACCTCGACATGCCGACTCGACGGACGGCAGCGTTTCCCCGGTCTCGGGGGCGACCTTCCGGGTTGCGGCGTCGGAACGCTCCATGTCGACGTCGCCGACGCCGACCGCGACGACGGTTGCCTGCCGGTGTACCGACTGTCCCGCGTCGCCGCTTCCGGGGACGAGCGAACAGTCCCCACGGAACCCCTCGACTGCAGCAGTTCCGAGAGCGCCACAGCCGACGACCGAAAGCGACGACTCGACCGCGTCGGCAACGTGTCGGAGTTCCTCGTCGGTCGTCATCGCCGTTGTCGGACGTTTCGGACCGAGGGTCATAAACCGTCCGCCGGAGCCATCACTTTCACTTTCACTCCGCCCGTGGAGGACGTACAAGGGGGACGGCCGCGGAGTCGCCTGTATGGACGCGAAAACCGCACCGACACCCCGATTCGGAGCCGGCGTCGAGGTGGACGTCACCGACTGGACGGCCGAGGAACTGTTCCGGCGGAGCCGGGAGTACCGCGTTCGTGGCGCGGAACTGTCTCTCGAACGGCGGGGTGGACGCACGTATCTCGTCGCCGATCCCGTCCCACGTCGGTGAACTCCTCCGTGGAGTCGACCGGCCACGATTGCGGCCCTCAGGCGTTCCCGTCGCCCCGTTTCAGCAGCCACACACCGAGCAGCCCGAGTCCGATCGCCGGAATCAGCGGTAACACGAGATACGTCGCGAAAAACGACAGGCCGAACGCGCCGACGGCAAGTGGATACAGATAGATCACGCCCGGCACGAGCAGAAACGCCACGAACACGACGCCGACGAGCAGCCACCCGACGCTGCCGAGCCCTTCCTCGCGTTCCGCTGACTCGGCGGATCCCAGAGACTCGGCGGATCCCAGAGACTCGGCGGATCCCAGAGACTCGGCGGATCCCAGAGACTCGGCGGCCGTCCCCGTCGCTTCGCCGTCCACCGTCCCGTCGCGTCGATCAGAGTTCACTGTCGGGTTTTACGACCACCTTGCCAAAGCCCTCACGGTTCTCCAGCAGTTCGTGGGCCCGCGCGGTGCGGCTCATCGGCAGCACCTCCCGGATCCGGGGTTCGAACGTCCCGTCCCAGACGAGCGAGAGCACGTCGTCCGCCTGACCCGGCGTCGCCATCGTCGATCCGATCACGGACAGCTGGTTCCAGAAGATCCGGTTGAGACCGGCCGGCGGGTTCGGGCCCGTAGTCGCACCACAGGTGACCAGCCGACCGCCCTTCGCGAGCGACTTCAGCGAGTCGTCGTACGTCGCTTCCCCGATGTGATCGACCACGACGTCGACGCCGCGTTTCCCGGTGAGCTCCCGGATCGCCGCCGCGAAGTTCTGCGTCTCGTAGTTGATCAGGTGATCCGCACCGCAGTCGGCCGCATACTGCAGTTTTTCGTCGGTCGACGCGGTCGCGAACACTTCGGCCCCGGTGTGGGCTGCGATCTGGACGGCCGCGTGGCCGACGCCGCCGGAGGCACCCAAAACGAGTACCGCCTCCCCGGCCTCGAGATCCGCCCGATCGACGAGCATCCGCCAGGCGGTCTGAAACACCAGCGTCGCGGAGCCGGCGACCGCCCAGTCGACTCCCTCCGGGACGGGGATCAGGTTGTCCTCGGGGACCGCAGCGCGCTCGGCGTGCACTCCCGGGAGGTGCTCGCCGATGATCCGGTACCGGACGCACATCGACTCGTCGCCGTCCCGGCAGAACTCACAGCGCCCACAGCCGACGCCCGCCGAGACCGCGACCCGATCCCCCTCGTGGAACCTCGTGACGTCCGGGCCCGTCTCGAGCACGACGCCGGCGGCGTCGCTACCGGGCACGTGTGGCATTTCGGGATCGATCCCCGGCAGCCCCCGACGGGTCCAGACGTCCAGATGATTGAGCGCACCGGCCTTCACGTCGATCAGCACCTCGTTCCGGCCGACCTCGGGCTCCGGATAGTCGTCGTAGGCGATGACGTTCCGGTCCCCGTGCTCGGTGAATTGCACCGCCTTCATACGTGATGAACCGGGCGGGGCCGTGAAAACTGTACGGCCTCTCGTCGCGACCCTCCGATCGGTGCCAGCAGGCCGACCCAGCGGGACGCAACCACTTTGGAGCCGTAGTTCGAAGCCTGCGGCGTCGATGTCGCCATCACTTCACCGCGCCGTGGCGATCAACGTCGGCGCGAACACCGCACTTCCCGGCTTTCGAGGGCCGATTTATCCCGACGGGAGCTTCGAGTACGTCCCCATCCCGGAACGGGAACCGACCGATCCCGAGGCGTCGGTTCCGACGTACGGCGACCTCGCGGCATCCCTCACGACGCCGATTCCCGAGGATCTGTTCGACCGGGAAGTCCACCTCGATCCCGAGTTCGCGGGCTATCCGTGTTGTGAACGGTACACGTACGGCGACGAGCACGGCGTGAAAGCTGGACCGCTCTCCAGGCTCGACCCCGGCGACCGGCTGTACTTTTATGCCACCCTGTCGACTGTCGAATCCGTCGGAGTGGCGGACAGCCACGGCGGGAACGACTGGATCCCGCCGGAGTGGGGCGCGTTTCTCATCGGTCACTTCGAGGTGGAACGGAGCCTCACCGGGGAGGAGTACGCAGAACTGTCCCGCGACGGACGCCGACCGTTCGCGAACAACGCCCACGTGAAGCGATCGACGGTCGACGCCGAGGTGTTCGTGCTCGGAACCGACGACTCCAGGCTGTACGACCGCGCAGTTCCGCTTTCGACCCCAGAGGCCGGAAGCGAAGCGAACGAACTGGTAACCCGGCTGTCAAACGACTCCGGGCGGGGACCGTGGTGGCGCCGCGTCCTCCGGTTCGAGCCCGACGCCGCCGGCGAACTGGCCGCCGTCGTCCACCGCCGGACGGTCGATCGAACCGGTGAGATGTGAGCCGCCGTTCGACCGAAATTTACTCAGTTCCGTATTCGAGTACACTTATAAGGATTCGGCAGTATAAGACGCATATGGACCCCAGCGACGCGGTGAAACAACTCGAGTACGTCTTCGACGCGAAGACCGACGCGGTCGGCGGTCGCTGTGCCCCGATGTACGGGCAGACGTTCGAGCGCGTCGCCGAGCACGGCACTGGACGGGACATCGCGACCGTCGCCGGCGAACTCGGCGCCCGAATCAGCGACGGACGGCGGCCGACAGCCGACGAGGCGAACGCCCTCGCGAAGGACGTGCTCGACCGGCGGGCACTGACCGACGGCGGCGACTGAACCGCACCAACCGCGTCGACGCCGCTTTTCGGCCGGACACGTTTCCGTCTACCACCGACCACAACTGTTAGGCGCCGGCAACGCCGACGAGTACCGTGGACGATCTCCTTTCCTGGCTCCGGGACCGACCGTACTACGAGGGACAGATCGTCGCCCACGAGCGGCGCCCGGCACGCGACCCGCAGTTTTCCGACCTCGACCTGGAGCCACGGCTCGAGAGCGCCCTCGCGGAGCGAGGGATCGCTTCGCTGTACGCCCACCAGGCGGACGCTATCGAGGAGATCCGAAAGGGGTACGACGTCGTGCTCGCGACCGAGACGGCGAGCGGGAAGTCGCTCGCGTACACGGTGCCGGCGTTCGAGCGCGCGATGGATCACGGCGGGCGGACGCTGTATCTCGGCCCACAGAACGCCCTGATCGCCGATCAGCTGGAAACACTGTCGGAACTGGCCCGGGGGCTCGGGTTCGGTTCCCGAGTTTCCGTCGACCAGTACACCGGACGCCTCTCGAAAACCGAAAAGCGCGAGGTTCGCGATCGGCGGCCGACGGTGCTGCTTTCGAACCCCGATATGGTCCACTACGCGCTGTTGCCCCACGCCCACCGGCTGTGGGAGTGGCTGTTCTCCTCGCTGGAGCTGGTCGTCGTCGACGAAGTCCACAGCTACCGGGGCGTGTTCGGTTCCCAGATGGCGTTGACGCTCCGACGGCTCCGGCGGCTGTGTGAACGGTTCGGTTCGGACCCGCAGTTCGTCTGCTGTTCGGCGACGATCGGCAACCCGGTCGAACACGCCTCGCGGGTGACTGGCCGACCGGCCGAGGGGTTCCGGCTGGTCGACACCGACGCCTCCGGTCGGGGTCCACGCCACTGGATCCTCTGGAACCCGCCGGAGTACGACGCAGACTGGAGTGACCGGACACCCGGAGACAGCGGCCGCAGGCGGTCGAGCCACGTCGAGTCGATGCGGCTGTTCGTCGACCTGCTCGTCCGCGGCCACCAGACGCTGTCGTTTACCCGGGCGCGCCAGACCGCCGAACGGTACGCCCAGGAGAGCACACGGGAGCTGCGAGAGCGAGGACACCACGACCTGGCGGGGGCGGTCCAGGCGTATCAGGGGTCGCTGCGGGGCGACCGTCGCAGATCGATCGAACGGCAGCTCGACGCTGGCGAGATCCGGGGCGTCTGGTCGACGAACGCGCTCGAACTCGGCGTCGACGTCGGCGGGCTCGACGCGGTGATCCTCGATGGGTACCCCGGAACCCGGATGGAGACGTTCCAGCGAGCCGGCCGTGCCGGCAGGGGATCGGAGCCGGCGGCAGTCGTCATGGTCGCCGGCGAGGATCAGCTCGACCAGTACCTGATGGGTCATCCGAACGAGCTGTTCGACGGCGATCCGGAGGAGGCGATCACGGATCCCGAGAACGGGCGACTGCTCCGGAATCACGTTCCCTGTGCCGCAACCGAGAACTGGCTGTCGCCCGACGACGAGGCGTATTTCGGGGAATCGTTCCCGGACGTCGTCAGCGACCTGGAAGCGGCGGGAACGCTCTCGCGGCGGGAGACCGACGCCGGGCTCCGGTGGCTCTTCGACGGGGACGGAAGCCCCCAGCACGGGATGAGCCTCCGGACGATCGACGACCGGGAGGTGGACCTGCTCGATCGGCGGGACGGGGAGGTCATCGCCTCACTGGGGTTTTCGGACGCGCTCCGTGACGCCCATCCCGGCGCGATCTACCACCACCAGGGGGAGACCTACGAGGTGGCGGAGCTGGATCTCGATCGCGACGTCGCCGAGCTCACCCCGACGTGGGCGGACTACTACACCCGGGTGCTCACGGACAAGACGATCGTCGTCGACGAGGACCGGAAACGACGACCCCTCCCGGCCCGGCCGGAGACGACCGTCCGATTTGCGGATCTCACCGTCACCGAGCGGGTGACCGGCTACGAGCGCCGGGACGGCTCCACCGGGGAGCCGTTGGGGCGGGTCGACCTCGACCTGCCGGAGACGACGCTGTCGACGACCGGGCTGTACGTGACGGTGCCGCCGGACGTGGAGCAAGATATGCGTGCATTCGGTACCGGAGACGCCGGCGACGCGGGCGGGACGAACGGCGAGTGGGCGCTCGCGGGCGGGATCCACGCCGCCGAACACGGCGTGATCTCGCTTTTCCCGCTTGCGTTTCTCTGTGACCGGGCGGACGTCGGCGGGCTCTCGACGCCGTGTCACCCCCACACCGACCGTGCGACAGTGTTCGTCTACGACGGGTACCCCGGCGGTGTCGGCCTCACCCGGCGGGGGTTCGACGTCGCCGAATCGCTATTCGAGCGAACCGCGCGCCTGATCGACGGCTGCGGCTGCGAGGACGGCTGTCCCGCGTGCGTGCAGTCGCCCCACTGCGGCAACGCGAACGAACCGCTCGCGCCCGAGCCCGCCGCGTTGCTTTTGAGTAAGCTGGTCGGGACGCAGTTGGATCTCTAGTGGGCAGGGTCGGTGACGGCTGCGACTCCACGAAACCCGTCTCGCCCCCTTCACGGATCCCTCGCCGTGTTCGTCGAGCACGACTAACCCTTCTATACCACCCGGATCCTACTTAAAAAGTCGCCGACGGGATCCCGTCTCCCCGGTAAGTGTTCCAGGGACAGTTTCACCTCCAGCGGATGTGGCGTCACTCCGGCAGCACGGCCTCGAAGAAGGTCCACGACTCGCCCTCCACCAGGACGTCGCCGGTCGTCCATTCGTTCTCGATCGCGAGTCCCACATCCCGGAGCTGCTCTCTGGTCGTCCGTGCGCCGGCGATGTGCCACTGCATCTCCGCGCCCGTCTCGAGCCAGTCGGGGTTTTTTCCACGCCACGGTTCGGTGCCCTCCGAGAGGAGTACTCGACCGCCCGGACGGACGACGCGTGCGAACTCCTCGATGGCCCGCCGGTGCTGGTCCGCCGGGACGTGAATCAGCGAGTGGAAGGCGACCAGCCCGTCGACCGACGACTCCGGGAGGGGAAGCTGGGTGAAATCGCCCTGTATCAGGGTCGCCTCGGGGACCCGTTCGGACGCCAGATCCAACTGTACGGCCGAGACATCGAGTCCGATCGGCGGCGACTCGGACGTCCGCTCCGCGAGCGCTCGCAAGATCGGCGTCCCCTGGCCACAGCCGGCGTCGAGTACCGACGAGCCCGGCGGAAGCGAGTCGAGGAACTCCTCGAATATCTCCCGTTCCTCGTCGTCGAACGAGCGCCAGGCGGCGAACGCCTCGGCCACCTCGTCGTATCCGCGACGAACGGCGTCCTTCTCTACCATGCTACGACAGCACGTGGTTGCCAGGTATTGTAGTTGACGGAAACTACTCACGACGGATATTTTCCGGAGCCTACTCCCGTGCCGCCTCGATCCGCTCGCGGAACTCCCGGGCCGTCTCCGTGATCGACTCCGGGTCGCCCCGTTCGACTGCGTCGTAGTCCACGAGCGAGCTTCCGGCCCCGACGCAGACCGCCCCGGCCTCGACGAAGTCGGCGACGTTGTCGAGATCGACTCCGCCGGTGGGCATCATCGGGATCTGTCCGAGCGGGCCCTTCATCGACGACAGGTGCCCCGGGCCGAGCGTCGACGCCGGGAACACCTTCACCAGGTCGGCGCCGGCCTCGTAGCCGCGGATCGCCTCCGTCGGCGTCATGATCCCGGGCGCGACCAGCGCGCCGTAGCGGTTCGCCGTCTCGATCACATCGGCATGCAGCGACGGTGAGACGACGAACTCCGCACCGGCAAGCAGGCAGGCCCGGGCAGTCTCCGAATCGAGAACCGTCCCCGCGCCGACGACCGCCTCCGGAACGCTCGCGTTCACCTCCGCGATGAGGTCGCTCGCGCCGTCGGTGTCGGCGGTGATCTCGATGGCGGTCACCCCGCCGGCCACCAGCGCGTCGACGGTGTCGATCACCGTGTCCGGATCCCCGCCGCGCATGACCGCCACGACGCCGCTTTCCCGCAGCGCTTCGAACGTCCCCAGCGATTCGTCGGTCTCGTGAGCCATGTCCCGGTGTCGGGCGAGCACCGGAATAAAAGTATCAGTCGGTGCGGGGGATCGCGTACGCCCCGACAGCGAAGGCGACGACCGCGAGCCCGATCACGACCGCGAGCTCCGGCTTCCAGGACATCGTCGGATCGAACGTGATCGCCCGCACGCCCCGGGCGAAGTAGGTGACCGGCGAGTGCTCGACGATCGGGAGGATCCAGGCGGGGAACATCTCGCCGCTCACGAACGCCTCCGAGAGGAACAAAAGTGGGAACGCGATGCCGTTCGAGGCGGCGATCGCGCCGTCGCGCGAGTCGGTGATTCGGCCGAGGACAGCGCCGACCCCACAGAACAGCGCAGACGCGAACGCGACGAAGGGGAGCAAAACCACAAGCTGCCCGGATAGTGGGATCGCCGCACCGGTAAGTCCGACGACCAGAACCAGGATGAGGAGGCTCGCCGCGACGATGATCAACACGTTGACCATGGTGTGAGAAAACAGCCACTCCGCCCGGGACAGCGGCGTCGTCGCGAGTTTCTCGAACCGGTTGTCCTCGCGGTGGCGGGCGACCTCGCTACCGATGCGCGAAAGTGGGGTAAACAGGACCACCGTGACGACGTACCCCGGAACGTAAAAGCCCGCAGGCTCCGCGAACAGCCCGCCGTCGGCCGACTGCGTCTGGATGAGCGCCCCGAAGATCAACACCAGAAGTGCCGGAAAGAGGAACGTAAAAAACACCGCGGTGCGCCGCCGGAAAAACGAGCGCCAGGCGGCGAGCGACTCGGCTCGGACGCGTCGAACTCGACTCCCGACGCGCCCGGGTCGATCGGTCATTCGTCCCCCCCGTCGGCGGAGACGGTCGGTTCAATCTCCGGTGTCGCCGTCGCCGAACCGTCGACGGCGATTCCCGCGCCAGGGGCCCGCCGTCCCTCGAACGATTCCCCAGTCAAGGAGAGATACACGTCTTCGAGGGAAGGTTCCGTCCAGGTCAACGACTCGTAGCTCGCGCCCGCCGACTCCAGGGCGTCGACTGCAGCCGGGATGTCGGCCGGCGTCACGCCGGAGAACACGACGTTCCCGCCGGCGGCCGTAACCTCGAAGCCGGTCGCGTCGGCGAGAGCGTCGGTGATGTCGCTCGGTGCCACAGTGCCACGGACGACCAGCCGGCTCCGGCCGCCGTACTCGGCGATCAGCGACGCCGGCGTACCGGCAGCCACGAGTTCGCCGTCCCGAAGCATCCCGACCCTGTCGGCGAGCCGCTCGACCTCCGCCATCGAGTGACTCGTGAGGAAGACAGTGGTCCCGCCTTCCGCGAGCCTGTCGATCAGGCTCCACAGCGACCGACGGCCGGCGGGATCGATCGACGTCGTCGGCTCGTCGAGGAACAGCACGTCCGGATCGTTCACCAGCGCGGTCCCGACACAGGTTCGGCGACGCTGTCCCCCCGAGAGGTTCTCGTACCAGGTGTCGGCGGCGTCTTCGAGTCCGACGTCGGCGAGGACCTCCCCCACCTGCCGTGGACTTTTGTAGAGCCCCGCGTAGTAGCCGATCAACTCGCGGGCCGTGAGTCGGGCGGGTGGAGAAAACGACTGCGGGAGGAGCCCGATCCGCTGGCGGCTGACTTCGGTGGGGCGGTCGCCGAGGACGGTTATCGAACCGTCGTACCGGATCGTTCCCGAAAGCGCCCGCACGAGCGTCGTCTTTCCCGCGCCGTTCGGGCCGATGAGCCCGAACACCTCGCCTCCGTCGACCGACAGGGAGACCCCCGAAAGCGCCGTGGTCTCGCCGTACCGCTTGCGTACGTCCTCGGCGACGAGCGCCGCGTCCATACCCTCCGAAAGCCAGCGACGGCCCTAAGCGTTCCTTTTCGATCCGGGGATCGAGCCTCGCATGCGAACGTCGGTCAAAACAGGGTCGCGTCGAAAAGCACTGCGAGCAACGCGAGCCCCAGATACGCGTTCGAGGCGTGAAACGCACGGAACGCGGCTTTTTCGGTGCGTTCGAAGTGGAGCCGGATCACGGCCCACAGGAACACGCCCCCGACGCCGACAGTCGTCGCAGCGAACAGCCACCCCAGGTCGGTCCACGCCGCCAGGACGGCCGCCACCACGAGTGTGGCGCCCAGATACCAGACGATGTGTCTCCGCGTGGCCGTCTCGCCGCGAACCACCGGCATCATCGGGAAGCCGCCGCGGGCGTAGTCCTCCTTGTACGCCAGCGCGAGATTGTAGAAGTGGGCGGGCGTCCACGCGAAGATCAACGTCGCGAGCAGCACCCCGCCGAGACCGATCTCGCCGGTGACCGCCGCCCAGCCGATGAGCGCCGGCAGTGCCCCGGCGGCGCCACCGATGACCGTGTTCTGGACCGTGTTGGGCTTCAACACCAGCGTGTAGATCACGCTGTAAAACAGGATCGCGACGAGTCCAAGCGCCGCCGCGAGCAGGTTTACCCACGCGAACAGCACGAGCGAGGCTGTCGCCAGAACGAGCCCGAACGCCACCGCGTTGCGGATCGGAATCAGGTCGATCGCGAGCGGCCTGTCGCTCGTTCGCTGCATCCGTCTGTCGACGTCCCGCTCGAGAACGTGATTGAACGTTCCCGAGGCGCCGATCGCGAGCGCGCCACCGCCGAGCGTCGCCACGACGGTGCTCGGCGTGAAGCCGGGGCCACCTGCAAGCGCCATCGCGGCGGCGGCGACCAGACACAGCAACCACATCAGCCGGGGCTTCATCAGGCTGTAGTACGCCCGCACGGTGAGTTTCACGCGGACGATCGACGAGGTCGGTAGCTCCGGTCGCTTCGACGCTTTCATACCCCCACCGTCTGCCGGGGGAGCCCCCGAACCGTCCGTCGAGACGAGTCCGGGCGTGTCGACTCCACCCGTGTCGGTGTCCTCGTCGTGACCGGTCAGGATCTCGAGCCGCCACGCAAGTGCTGCGAGCGTACTCGCAAAAATGAGGACGCCGACTACGAGGTGGATCACGGACAGGGGAGCGTTCGCGCCGGCGACCGCCACGACTGCGCCGATCCCGGCCTGGATCGGGTACAACGCGAGTGCGACCCCGAGTGCTGCCATGACGCGGCGTTCGACACCGCGTCGCCACGCGAGAACCGTCGTCCCCAGGAGCACGATCCCGACGACGACCGCCGCCAGTCGGTGACCGACCGCGACCCAACCGTCGGTCGTCGTCGGAAGGCTCAATCCGTCCCCACAGGCCGGCCACGCCATACAGGCGGACGCCGCATCCGTCACTGCCGTAACCGCGCCGGCAACCAGCAAGAGATACACGCCCATCGCTGTCGCGGCCAACAGTCCGGGAAGGGAGATCGAAGGGAAACGGGTCACTATCCGCACGTAGGGCGCGTTCCACATATATGTTCCGCGGCCCCGTCGGCCGATTCGAAGCTCGGGACCGTGTATCCGACGCGTCCGAAAAACGACCGGAGCGGTCCGGTGCCGCCGCGCCGGAAAATCCAGGCGTGGACGGTGGCAGGGTGCGCGGCGTCGGGGGGATGATCCGCGCGTTGGGGGGTGTCGCCGGACGCTGGGGAAGCGTCCGAGCGAGAGGTGGGCGACCACGCATGTCGGGCGGCGCGTGGAACGGCGTGAACCGTCCGGCACCGAAAAGTAGTGCCCGGAAACTGAAAGGAATGACGCTTTTTTCCGAATGTTAAAGCAAAATAAATAACCGACAACGACACGATTCGAGGATCCCTATCCCTCGAGAAGTCGCTCGTACACCGGCCACGACGCGTCACCATCCGGCGGGGGGATCTCCTCGCCGTCGATAACGACGCCGCTGCCGGCTTCCACCCGCCCAGCGACCCCGACCGGGGTGTCCCGTTCCCGGAGCGCCTCGACCACGCGGTCGGTGTCCTCCGGATCGACCGCGATCAGGAGCGTCCCCGCACTCGTCGCACGCCACGGATCCATCCCGAGCGCCTCACACGTTTTCAGAACAGGTGACTGTGTGGGCACCGCGTCGGTGTCGAATGCGATTCGGACGTCGCCGCTTTCGGTGATCTCGTGGAGTGCACCGACGAGCCCTCCCTCGGTGACGTCGTGCATCGCTGTCACCCGACCGGCGGCGGCCGCCGTCGCCGCGTCCCGAACCGCGTCCAGATCGTCCAGCCCGGACTGAACGGTTGCAAGCGTCGACTCGTCGACGTCGACCTCGTCGGGAAACAGCGACGACAGCAGGCCGGCTGCCTCGACCGCCGGTCCGCGGGTGACGAGAAGGTCGTCCCCGGGGCGTGCGCCGTCGGGACGAACGATCCCTTCGGGATCTCCGACCGCCATCGCGGTCGCGCCGCCGACCCAGGGGTACGAACATCCCTCGTATCTGGCCGTGTGTCCGGTGACGACGCTTACGCCCAGATCGCTGCACTCCTCGTGGACGGCGTCCCAGACCTGCGCGAACTCCCCGTCGGTCATCGACGGGGGAAGCGTGAACGCGATCGAGAGATGCGAAGGAGGCAGTCCCGAGACGGCGACGTCCGAGAGGACGATCCGAACCGCGAACCGGCCGGCGCGCCGAAAGCCGAGTTGGGGGAGGATCGACACCGGGTCAGTCGCCGTCACGACGGCAGTGTCCTCGACGGTAACGACCCCGAAATCGACACCGTGTTTCGGCCCGAGTGCAACGTCGTCCCGCGTTGCGCCCAGCTTCGGTTCGATCTGCGTCTCGAAGAACTCGCGGTCGACCTTTCCGGTATCCGGCATCAATTCGACGGACGCAGGGACCGGATTTGTACGCTTTGCACCTGGCTCGATACGACGCCCACGCGACGCCGACCCCGGGGCGGTTCACCGCTCCCGATCCCGGATCCGATCGCGGGCGTCTTCGGGCGACTCCGTCTCCAACAGTGCCTCAACCTTTCGTTCGAACTCCTCGTCGCCGAGGTCGCCGCGTGCGTATCGGTCCCGGAGCGTCGCGAGCGCCTCGTCGTCTGTGTTCTCGCGATCTCGCGTCCGAGCAGTCCGATCCGCCGGCTCCTCTGCTCCCGTTTCCCGGCCGCTCAAAAGGAGGTACCCGGCACCGAGCACCAGCGCGACAAACAGCAGCCACCCGCCGAACATCGGTGCCCCGAACGCCATCATCCCACCACCCATCATCGTCGATCCGCCGAACGTGAACAACCAGCCGAGCAGAAGGGGGGCGAAAAGAAGCACCACCCCCACCAGAAGCAGCGTTCGTAGCAAACCGTTGTCGCTCATGGATACAGATACGCTGTCGGGTTTTTTCCCCCTTTTCGTTGGTCGGTCGAGGCTATCGTGGACCGGAAAGTTTTGTTTCCGTAAGATTTCCCCGGATTGGCTTTCGAATCGAAAACGGACGGCCGGACTCCTGCCGGCAGGATATATAAATCCGGGGCGGACGTAGATTCGGCCATGTCCGGAGACGGGACAGCGAGCGGGGACGACCTCCCGGAGATCCCGCCGGAGGTACCCGGAGAGTCGGTCCGGATCCGAACGAGCGGGGCGAAGCTGCACGCCGTTCGCGCCGGGCCGTCGGAGGGCCCACTCGTCGTGTTGTTACACGGCTTTCCGGAGTTCTGGTACGGATGGCGCGAGGCGATCGCGCCGCTCGCGAACGCGGGGTACCGGGTCGTCGTCCCGGACCAGCGGGGATACAACAGAAGCGAAAAACCGTCCGGCGTGTGGCCGTACCACATCGACGAACTCGCCGCCGACGTGGCCGACATCGTCGAGGCGCACGGCTGTGAATCCGCGGGGATCGTCGGTCACGACTGGGGCGCGGCGGTCGGCTGGTGGCTCGCGATGCACCGACCCGAGCGTGTCTCCTCGCTCGTGGCCGTCAACGCCCCACATCCCTCAGTCATGTATCGAAGGCTCGGGGAAAGCTGGAGCCAGCGGCTCCGAAGCTGGTACATCCTCGGGTTTCAGGTTCCCCGAGTCCCGGAAGCGGTCGCCCGCGCCGGAAACTGGCGGCTCATCGTGCGGGGGATGCAAAAGAGCAGCCTCCCCGGGACGTTCTCTCCGGTCGATTTTCGTCGGTATCGGCGAGCCTGGAGTCGCCCGGGAGCGTTCACCGCGATGGTGAACTGGTACCGGGCGGTCGGGCGCGACCGTCCCCGGCCGGAGACCGCACGCGTCGAACCGGAGACGCTCGTAATCTGGGGCGCCCGGGACCAGTATCTGGAACGCGAAATGGCCAGAGAGAGCCTCGAATACTGTGCTGACGGGCGATTGAAAACCCACGAGGACGCGACCCACTGGGTCCACCACGAGGAGCCGGTCGCCGTCGCCGACGAGATCCGGGACCACCTCGACGCGTTCACGCGGGTCGCCCGCGAGTAGCGGCCACGGAAGTGGGTCGCGAGCGCAGCATCTCGGCGATTTCGGGCTACCCTTCGGAACTTCCCGCCGGTGAGGGGTCGCCACGATACGTCCGATACACCGGTCCCGCGAGCAACAGGACGCCCAGGAGCGCGAGACCGGCGACGAACCGCCAGTCGAGAACCAGCCCGTCGGCCAGCAGCGACTCCGCGGAGACCCCGATCAGGACGCCGGCGATCACCCAGGGAAGTTCTCCGGCGGCCGTCCCCACGAGGAACGGACGCGGCGGGACCCGGGCGGCGCCACACGCGACTGTGATCACGTCGGAAGGCGCCGGGAGCAGTCGGCTGGCAGTCACGGTCCGGATCCCGCCGCCCGCGTCGACGAGGCGAGCCCCGGCCGCCGAGAACCGTCCGTCGGGAACCGTCCGGATCGCGAGGAGGTACGGCGGTACTGCCGTCAGCGTGAGCAGCCCGACGCCGATCGGAACTCCCCACAGGCCGTAACCGTATCCCGCAGCGATCGCAAGCGGCGTGGTCGGCCACGCGAGAAACGGTCGGACGACCGCGACCACAAGCAGGAGGGTGCCGAACGCGATCGGACGGTCGGCGAGCCAGACGAGCGCCGACAGCGCACGCTCCGGGGAGGTGGTCCACGCTCCCACGAGGACGACGACGAGCACGGCAGTTCCGAGTGCGATCCGACGACGGTTCACGATCCGTTCTCGACCGTTGTTCCCGGCCTTCCGGACAAACGCTTTGTGATCGCCCGCGGATCGAAACGGGGACGACCGGCCGCGAACGGACGGTTGCGGAAACCGTTATTGTGCCCCCCGGACAACGTGGCGACGTGAGCGAGCGCGAGCGCAAACGGGAACTCGGTCTCGAGCTACTTGCCAGCCTCGAGGACGAGGACCTCCCGATGTCGGCGGTCGTCGACCGGATCGAGACGATCACGACGAGCCCGTCGCTCACTCGAGAGATCCTCGACACCGCCGATCGGCGCGGACTGATCGACCGCGAGGACGGACGGATCCGGGTCCGACGCGGCGGGACGTTCGTCAGGTTCGAAAGCCAGGTGATCCAGCGGGACGGGGAGTTCGAGTGCAGACGGTGTGGGGCCTCGATCACGAACGGTCACTTCGTCCGGTTCGACGCCGGAGAGCTCGGCCCGTTCGGCTCCTCCTGTGTCAGAAAAGTGCTGGGACGCGAATGAGACGCAAACGAGACGGGACGGCACGCGACAGGATGCGACGGCACGCGACAGGATGCGACGGCACGCGACAGGATGCGACGGCACGCGACGGCACTGCACTACCGTCCGCGGCGGAGTTCTTCGATCAACTGCTCGATGAGCTGTGACTGTCGATCGAGACGCTCGCCTTGCCGTTCGACCGTCTCCTGCAGCGTTTCGACCTCCTCGATGAGCTGTTGGAAATCGCCGTCGGCGGCGCGTGCGGGCTCGAAGGTTCCTTCGAACCCATTATCGCTTTCGGAATCTGTCCCGGAGGCAGCCGTCGCGTCCGGCGCTGCACCGGTTCCGGCGTGTTCTCTGTCCCCGGGCTTCGACGCCGACTCACCGGATTCGGCGGCGGAGAGGACGTCGTCGATCGCGTCGTCGACAGCGGCGGCGTGTTCGGTGCCAGAGGGACCGTCTCCCCTCGACTCCGGGCCGGTGCCCGTCGCGTCGGAACCCGAGGAGACCGCGTCCGCCGCCGTGGCCCCCTCCGAGACGGTCGTTGCGTCGTCGGCAGCGTCGACTTCGGCCGGTTCCGCCGAGAGGGGATCCGGACCTTCGCCGAAGTCTGTCGGATCGGTCGTCTCCTTCCCGCCTTCCTCCTCCGGTTCGACCGCGAGTCGGAACTCCTCGAGGCTGGCGACATCGTAGTGATCACACAGCGCGTCCACGAGCGTCTCCTGGACGGCCCGCGCCTGCTCGTTGGGCGCCTTGAACCGCTGCTGTCGGCCATCGACGGTCAAGACGACCGACGTCGCGACCGATCCTTCCTCGAACCCCAGGTCGGTGACGTCGTCGTAGTGGAACTCCTCGTAGTCGTCGTCCCACACGGCGGTGCCGACGTGTTTGACGACCCGGTCGCTGGTGATTATCAGCGTCAGTTCGCTGAACCGGAAGGTGCGAAGCGCGGATTCCCCCGGATCCGTGATTCCAGCCGCGCTGAGCGTCCCCGCGAGCACCGGGTGAAGCGCGTCCTCGAGCCGTTTTGCCGGAATCGAGACGGTCCGTTCGCCGTCGAGCCCGTAATCGAAGGTGAGCTTCGCTTTCCGTCGCCCCTGCGAGACCGTGAGACGTTCCGCCCCGTGGGGATACTCCTCGACTGATTCGTCGGAGAGCAACCCCTCCGCACGGTAAACGAGGGTCCGAGACGGCGTCACGACGAGCCGGTCGTCGCCGCCCAGCGGGACCGTCGCGACGGCCTCCTCGTCGTCCAGACGTGTCGCGAGTGTCTCGGGCAGACTCATCACCTCCGACGTGTCCCCCATGCGATATAAATCCGCGGGATCGACGGTCGAACGGGCTGGATCGGGACCCACGTGGCGAAACACGGCAGCGGAACCGGGATGGCCGTTCCTCCGACACCCATTTAACCGCCGATAGCTTACCTCTCGTCAATGGCGGTCGAAGCGACCAGCGCTGGAGCCATCCTCTTCCGCGACACCCGCGATCGGAGGGAGTATCTCCTCCTGAAGAGCCGACCGGGGGACTGGGAGTTCCCCAAAGGCGGGGTCGAAGGCGACGAGGAGCTCCAGCAGACGGCGATACGGGAGGTCGAAGAGGAGGCCGGGATCGAGGAGTTCCGGCTGATCGACGGCTTCCGCGAAGACTACGATTACGTCTTCGAAGCGAACGGCAAAACGATCCACAAGACGGTCCACCTGTTCATCGCCCACTCGTTCGAGGCGAGCGCGGAGCTGTCGAAGGAGCACCGCGACCTCCAGTGGCGCGACTACGAACAGGCGATAAACACCATCACTCAGGACGGCCCCCGGGAGATACTCGAGGAGGCCCACGAGTACCTCGACTCCCTGCTCGAAGAGCAGGAAAGCTACGTATGAACCGATAGCTACCCGCATTCACGGCGACTGGGACAGTCGTCCCGCGGGATACACGCTTTTCGGCGTGGGGTCCAAGCTACGGCCATGTCGGACCCGCTATCCCGGAACCGTCTCGACGAGGAGGTCAGCCCGTACCTCCGGCAGCACGCCGAGAACCCAGTGAACTGGCAGCCGTGGGACGAAACAGCGCTTTCGGGCGCCCGCGATCGCGACCGCCCGATCTTTCTCTCGATCGGATACTCGGCGTGTCACTGGTGTCACGTGATGGAGTCGGAGTCGTTTGCCGACGAGTCGATCGCGGCGGTGATAAACGAGGAGTTCGTCCCGATCAAGGTCGACCGCGAGGACCGACCCGACGTCGACACGCTCTACATGACGGTGTGTCAGCTCGTCACCGGGGGCGGCGGCTGGCCGCTTTCGGCGTGGCTCACACCGGAGGGAAACCCGTTTTACGTGGGGACGTACTTCCCGCCGGAGCCGCAACGGGGGCGGCCGGGCTTTGCGGAACTGTGCCGACGGATCGCCGACTCCTGGGCGGATCCGGACCAGCGGGCGGAGATGGAATCGCGGGGCGACCAGTGGATCCAGGCGGCTCGAAGTCACCTCGAATCGGCGGGTGAGTCCTCCGAGACGTCGGGTACGGCCGACGACGTCGTCGATCCCCTCGGCCTGGACGACGACTCGGGGGACGATCTGCTCGCGTCGGCGACGAACGCCGCGTTGCGAAGCGCGGATACGGACCACGGCGGGTTCGGCTCCGAGGGCCCGCAGTTCCCCCAGCCCGGACGGCTGGATCTGCTTTTGTACGGCGCCACGGCAGGGGGACGGGATGCAGCGCTGTCGGCTGCAACGCGGACGCTCGACGCGATGGTAGCCGGCGGAATGTACGACCACGTCGGCGGCGGGTTCCACAGATACGCGGTCGACCGGCAGTGGACGGTCCCCCACTTCGAGAAGATGCTGTACGACAACGCGCTGCTACCTCCGGTGTATCTGGACGCGTATCGGATCACGGGAACCGACGAGTACGCCCGGATTGCGGCGGAGACCTTCGAGTTCCTGAAACGGGAGTTCCAGGGGGACCACGGTGGATTCGCCGCCACGCTCGACGCCGAAAGCGAGCCGCCGGCCGGCCGCGACGGCGGCCCGACCGAGGGCGCCTTTTACGTCTGGACGCCCAGGGAGGTTCGCGACATCCTGGCGGAGCCGACCGCGACCGTGGTTTGCGAGCGGTACGGGATCACCGACGGCGGGAACTTCGAGGGGGGAACCACCGTGCCGACGATCGCAAAGCGGGTCGAGGAGATCGCCGACGATCACGAGATGGCCATCGACGAGGTCGAGAAGGCGATCGAAGACGGTCGCGAGTCGCTGTTCGACGCTCGGGAGCACCGACCGCGTCCCGATCGCGACGGGAAAGTGATCGCGGCGTGGAACGGGCTCGCGATCTCGGCGTTCGCCCGGGGAGCGCTGGTGCTGGGGGACGACAGCCTCGCTGACACCGCCCGGGAGGCGCTTGCGTTCCTTCGCGGTCGGCTATGGGACCCCGACGCCGGGGAGACGGGACGGCTCGACCGCCGGTGGCT
This sequence comes from Halalkaliarchaeum sp. AArc-GB, assembly GCF_031432225.1. Taxonomy (NCBI): domain Archaea; kingdom Methanobacteriati; phylum Methanobacteriota; class Halobacteria; order Halobacteriales; family Haloferacaceae; genus Halalkaliarchaeum; species Halalkaliarchaeum sp. AArc-GB. The sequence goes on from NZ_JAVKGM010000002.1 coordinate 73,178, forward strand.
CGACGACGACGTTTCGGGACCGGGATTCCTCGACGATTACGCGTTCCTCGCGCGGGGCACGTTCGACCTGTATCAGGCCACCGGAGACGTCGAACCCCTTTCTGTTGCACTCTCGCTTTCCAGAGCTGCGATCGCGGAGTTCTGGGACGAGGAGGACGAAACGCTGTACTACACGCCCGAATCGGGAGAAACACTGCAGGTTCGTCCCCAGGAGTTCACCGACGGATCGACCCCGTCGAGCCTCGGCGTCGCGACGGAACTGCTGATCGAACTCGACGCGTTCGCGCCGGAAGACGAGTTCGGCGACCGCGCCGATCGCATCCTCCGTACCCACGCCGACCGGATCCGGGCGAGCCCGATCGAGCACGTCTCCCTCGTCAGGGCCGCACAGCGCCGACGGCGGGGATCACTCGAACTGACGCTTGCTGCCGAGGATTTCCCCGAACCCTGGCGAAAGGCGCTCTCGGAACGGTATCTTCCGGGATCGGTCCTCGCACATCGACCGCCGACTGACGACGGTCTCGACGAGTGGCTCGAGACGCTCGGGCTGGCGGCGGCACCGCCGATCTGGGCAAACAGGGCGGCCGTCGACGGCGAGCCGACGGTGTACGCCTGTCGCGGGTTCAGCTGCTCGCCGCCGCGGCACTCGATCGGCGACGCGATCGACTGGTTCGAGACGGGAGCCGAGTCGAAATAGCTGCCAGCCGGGACGCACTTAACTAACTGGAACGCGAAGTTCGCCGAAAATGGAACGGTACGATCTCCTCTACAGGCTCTACGACGAGTTCGACACCGAGACGCTCCGCGAGTACCAGGACTTTGTCGACCTGTTCCCGCCCGTCGACTCCCGGGTCGCACTCGACCACTGGCAGGACGCGAACGACGAACTCGACCGCCGGAAAGAAGAGATCCGGACCGCCTTCCCGTCCGGCGGGGTGTTCGCCGAGGTTGCCGCCCGAGCCGACCGGGAGTCGGCGTTCACTGCGCTGGATCTGCTCACATCCTACGACCGGGCTCTGAATGCGCTCGTGCTCGACGTCGACGAGACGCTTCGATCCGCAGGGGGTACCGACAACGAGATCCCTCGGGACACGCTCCACGTGTTGACCGAGTTCCACGAGGCGGGCGTTCCGATCGTCATCTGCACCGGCCAGACCCTCGAGAACGTCAAGGGCTTTATGATCCAGGGGCTGGGAAACGAGATCGTCCACTCGGGGAAGATGAGTATCGTCTACGAGGCGGGAACCGGCGTGTTCACGCCCGGCCACGGCTCCCGGACGAAACAGCTCCTGTATGAAGATCTCGACGAGGGCGTCCGATCCGTCTTCGACGAGATCCGCTCGCGGGTGCTGCCGGACGCTCCAGAGGAGATCCGCCGGGGCTGTCACCTCCAGGGCAACGAGTTCAACGTCACGCTGAAGCCGAACTTCGAGACCGGAAGCGACCGCGCCGAGGCCGTGATCGACTCGGGGGTGGTGTATCTGCTCGATCTACTCGGGGAGGCTGTCGCCACACACGTGGACGGCGCTGGCGAGGAGTTCCCGGAACATCACACCGAGGACGGCGGCCTCGATCCGGGTCCGGCGTGGGCCCGGGCGTTCTACGCCGACGCGGATCCGGAGGTCCGCGAGGTGCTGGAAACCGAACGGGAGACGTCCTCGATCGGGGTCGACGACGTCCCCGACCCCGTCCGGGCGCTCTTCGAGCGGATCGACGTCGCCTACTACCACGCCGACGCCGCCGAGATCGGTTCGCTGGAACTCAACAAGGTCGCCGGGGTCGAAGCCGCCCTCGACGTGCTCGAAATCGAGGACCCGTTCGTGCTGGTGATGGGCGACAGCAAGTCGGACCTCCGAGTGATGCGGTGGGCCGAGGAACACGACACCGGGATCGCGGCAGCACCCGCACACGCCTCCACGGACGTGCTCGAACACGTGATGGATACCGACGATCTGGTGTTCGAGAAGGGGCAGTCTGCCTCGCTTTTACGCACCGCGTTCGTGATGAATCTACTCGCCCGGATCGAATGAGAAGCCCCGACTAGCCGGGGCGGCAACCGCGGATCGTGTCGTCGACAGAACACTTATGTCCGAGTAACCACCCAGTATGTGGTAGTGCGTGGGTCGTCGAGTGAAGCGACGGGGGGACAGCTACTGCAGCGGGATAAGCGTCAGCGCCAGGACACACAGGACGTCTACGAGCTCCTTCGCAACGAACGACGCAGGTACGCCCTCCACGCGTTGTCCGTCGCCGACGGGCCCGTGTCGGTCGGGGATCTCGCGGATCGAGTGGCCGCGTGGGAACACGACACCACCGTCGAGCAGATAACCGAACGCGAGCGTCATCGGGTGTACACGTCCCTACAGCAGGTTCACCTCCCCCGGCTCGACGAGGCCGATCTCGTCCGGTTCGACGAGGACCAGGGGGTCGTCGACCCGTCGCCGGGGATCGAGACGTACGACGTCTACCTCGACGTCGTCGGCGCGGAGGAAATCTCCTGGAGCGGCTACTACCTCGGGCTGTCGCTGGTTACACTCGCGGTGTTCGTGCTGGTCTCGCTCGAACTGTACCCGTTTACGCTGCTCCCGGTCGAAGCCTGGGTCGCGGGCGTCGTCGTCGGATTCCTGGGATCGGCCGTGATCCACGTGTGGTCGGTTCGGCGAACGACCGGCGGGTTTGCACGTCTCCGGGCCGACGGAGACCCAGGATAGCGACTTAGCCTCCGTCCGAACGTGGATTTTCAGCCGAGTCAGCGTTTCCGTCGACGGACTCGAAGGGCTGTCCGTCGGCCGCCCCGGTTCCGTTCTCTCCATCCCCAGTCGAAACGTCGTCCTCCGTTGTCCCGGTTCCCGGGACGGACGTGGAGACGATCTCGTCGGATTCGAACACGTCGTCGGTGGTCGGTTTCTTCTCGCTATCGGGCGCCAGGACGTCATCGTCGCTGCCGTCGGAGTCCCCCTCGGGGGCGGGAGCCGCCGGCGGTTCGTACGTGTAGACGTACTCGTCGGTGATCACGTAGAACGTGTTCCGTTCGGGGTCCTCGATGACTCCGGCGGAGTTGTCGATCGCGAAGTCGACCAGATCCTGTAGCGATGCGGCGCGAGCAGTCGGGCGTTCGAGCGCATCACCGGGCAGCGAGATCCGGGTCACCCACTCGTCGAACTCGGACCTGTCGTCGCGGAACGCGAGCCAGTCGCGTTCGGCGTCGTCGACCGCGAACCGGCCGGTGTGACGCCCGGCGGCGACGCCTGCCCCGCCCACCAGACCGACGAAAAGGAGAATCGGCGCGAGGACGCCACCCAAAAGCCCGGGGTCTGCCGGCTCGGAGACGGGTTCGGTCCGCTCGAACTCCTCGGTCAGGAAACCGGGATCGTCGACGCGGTATGTCGTTCCGTCCAGGTCGAGCGGCAGCTCGTAGGTCAGTTCCGCCGTCTCCCGGTCGCCGTCGAACGTGCCCTCGATCGTTACTGTCGTCTCGACGAACAGTTCGAGCGTGCCGGGATCGGCACCGATTTCCTCGCGGATCTGCCCGATCCGCTCGTCGAGGGCGGTGGTGTTGATCGAGAACGTCGTCTCGACGGTCCCGTCCGGATCGAGCCCGTCGGCCGACGCCGAATCCAGCACGTCAGTTTCCGACCAGTAAACCGTCTCCGTCTCTTCGTCTACCGACTGCGCGACGAGCGTGCTCTCCGTGTCGATCGAGACGTCCGAGGCGTCCGTCGCGGTGTAGCCGACTTCGAACGCTCCCGAGAGGGTCGGCGCGATCGCGCCGAAGTAGGTAGTCCGGTCGTCGAGTTCGGTGCCGACCGGGAACACGGTGTTGTCCTCCGTGACGGTCGCACTGTGGCTCCACTCCGCGTCGACGCTCCAGGAGGAGACCGTTTCGGTCGTCGTCTCCTCCGGAGGATCGACGTACGCGCCGTAGGCGAACCAGCCCCCCGCGAGCGCCACCAGCAGAAACACCGCAAGCAGGACGCCCCAGTTCGAGTCGACGAACGCGCGAACCCGGAGTGTCCGTTCGTTCACGGCTCTGTCCCCCCGCATGCCCCGACGACGTGACATTGTTGTTACTTTTCACCGTTTGCCGGTCGTCGTCTTATAGCTTCGGCCGGTCGCGAACTCACTCCGCGTCCGCTCCGGTCGTCTCTGCCAGTACGTGAGTTACTTCCCCGACGTACGCGGCGACGAACGCGATCGCAAAACCCAGGAAGTGCACGTAGAGGTTGACGACGCGGTTAGCAGCGACGAGTTCCGACGGGAATCCGACGAGGGGATAGCCGACGAGCAACACCCCGCCGACGAGGGGGAGTTCGACGTATCCGAACGGTCGTACCGGACGTGACGGGGATCCCAATCTGTTCCGGGCACGACGTTCCCGGACGAGAATAAATCCACCGTAGCCGGCGGCGAGGAGTCCGGAGACGACCGCTATCGCCACCGTCGCGTCCGACCGCGGGAGGACGATTCCGCTGATGATCCCGACCACGAGGAAAAACAGCACGGGCAGATCACGGGCTCGCAGGTCGGAGACGAAAAACGGACGAGCGTAGTTGTACAGCGCGACCGGAAGGATGCCGAAAAACGCCATGATGACACCCGAGCTCCCGTACCCGATCGCGTCTCGGGGGATCGCGAGGTTCAGCCCCGAGAGGACGAACGGCCCCGCCAGCAATACGGTGGCGAACATGGTCCAGAACAGTCGGCGACGATCTGCAAAGGTCGAAAGGAGATACGTCGTCGGCACCACGAGCAGGTATCCGAGCAGGTTCGCGAGGAGGTGATCGACCCGGAAATGAACGAAGTGAGAGGCGTACGCAGTGATCACCGTCGGGTCGGTGTACGCGAACACGAGTGTTCGCTTCGTTTCCGCCGGGAGCAGAGCGGTTCCCACAAGCACGAGGGGAAAAACCGCGAGCACCGCAATTTCGCGGAGGGAGATGAGCCGACGGAGCGCCGCAGAGAACGGCGGCAGTTCGCCGTCGTTCGGGGCTCGGGCTCCCGAGTCGCGTGCGCCGTTCATGAATTATCTCTCATCTCCGTGGCATCCGCCTGACGAGATACGTCGTTGCCAGGACGATGACGAGCAACGAAACAAGTCCGACCGTCCGCTCGAGGTCGATCCCGGCCGGCTCCTCGATGCCGTCGAACGCCCCGTCAGCCTCCGTCGGAACGTCCTCCGGGTCGGGCGTCTCATCGGGTTCCTCCGGGGTGGAGGGGGTCGAATCCGCCGCCCCCGGCGTCGTGACCGACGGCTCCTCGGTTTCCGGCGGATCCTCGGTCGGCGGCGCCTCGACGGTGAGCTCCCCGACAGCCTCGCCGTCGACGGTTATCTCGTAGACACCCGGCTCGTCGAACACTGCCTCGACGGTGGCGACCGTCCGGTTTCCTGCCGGAACTGCGACCGTTGTCGTCGCGATCACCGTTTCGTTCGCCCGCAGAGTGAGGTTGGCGTCCCCTCCGGCGAGACCATCGTTTGCGAGCGTCACAGTGACCGTCGCCGGTTCGTCGACCGCGACGGTCGACGGATCGAGACTCGTCTCCTCGACGCGCAGGACCGGGGCGTCGACGCCGACAGCGTACACCGGGAACCGACCCGCGTCGGTTCGGAGGAGCACGCCTTCGTCGGTCGTTTCCACGACTTCCGTTTCGAGGGATATCCAGCTCTCGTTGACCGGATCGAAGCCGTACAGTCGAATCGACGCCGGATCGAGTTCGTCGATCGGATCGGGGTTGCGTACCGTTCCGGGCGTCTCGATACCGGGCGTCGCGAGTCGTTCCGACGACACGAAGACGTCGTAACTGACGTCCGTCACCGACGTCGCGTCTCCGGCGTGGGGCTCGAACTCGGCGGTGAAGTAACCGAGCGGGGCGGCACCGGTCCCGGCCGGATCGAGCGCAGGCCGGTCGGAGAGCTGCGTTGGGCTCCCTTCGAGGCGGACGTCGACAGTGTCGTCGGATGACATCGTGAACGCCGCCGACTCGAGCGTAACACCGTCGACGATCTCCACGGAACAGGCGTCGACGCGCGTCGTCTCGCCGCCCCTGGCGTTGTACACCGTCCCCTCACACAGGGTCGGCGCCGGCGAGGTGAAGGAGAAACTCGTCCGGGTCGTCGTCACCGCCCGGTCGTCCGTCTCCGGTTCCGTGGGGAACTGGGCGCGAATCGTGAAGTTACTCGTCACCAGGCCCGGATCTGCGCCGGTCGAGTCGACGTGCAGGCCGATCGACGCCGTCTCGTTCGGGGACAGGGTGAGGTTCGCGTTCTCGCCTTCGATCGGTTTGCCGTCGCTGGTGAAGGTGAGAAGTTCGCTTTCCACGACGTCGGTGTCCGGATCGTCGCCGTGTTCGATCCACACTCGCACCGGCGTGTTGTTTTCGATCGTCGACGCGTTGTACGTCACCGTGAACACGTCGTGTATCGTCGTCCCCGCTTCGACGTTGACCCCGCGCTCCCCGTCGATGTTCGGATTGGAAGCGTCGATGGCGATCTCGATCTCGTCGTCGTCGTTTACGAACGCGTACTTTCCATTCGGTCCATCGTGCGGTTCGAGTTCCAGCTGTCCGGTCGCGCCGGCCGGTTCGTCCGGCCCGATCACGTCGATCCCGTCCCCGGACGCGAGCGCGTCGATCGGCGCTCCGGCAGTCGCCACTACCACGAGGCCGCTTGCGAGCGCAACCGCGAGGAGGACGATGTGCGTCCGGTCCATCGTTTGCTACCGAGTCATCGGTTCGCGTTCGGTTCGACCTATCCGTCCAGCATATAAGGTATTGATCCGTTTGAGGGGAAGCGACCGGAGGGTTTTTTCGTTCGGTGTCGCTCAGGGTGACCTTGAGACGTTTTATGCCCACCGACCCGTCGACACGAGAGCGTCCCGAACCGACCGGTTACCCGAACGACTCCGGAGTGTGACACACCGCCGGTGTATACGCGGTTGAAATACCCACCCGGGCGGCGCGTCGGAGCTGAATCCGATATTCGGGGGATTCAATCGACAGCTAATCGTCGATTAAACGAAAGTATCAGTGGAGATAGCGCAACGGTCGCGAGTCCGGTCGGGAAGGCATTCTCTGTCAGTGATTCTCAAGCCCCGCCTGAACGGGGGAGAAAGTAAAACAGTCGTTTATCTTTAATAGTATTCCGAGCAACATGTGGACCGAGATGGGTGTCGCGTCAGCCACAGGCCGCGGGGGGACCGGCCACGTAAGCGAAAACGAGTTGTTCGAGGTGTTAGCCAACCGGCGGCGGCGGTACGCGTTGCACGCGCTCAAACGCGACGCGGAAGGCGCCGACGAGCAGGTCGACCTGGGGACGCTGGCCGAGCAGGTCGCCGCCTGGGAGAACGAGGTGGACCTCGCGGAGGTGTCCTATGACGAGCGAAAGCGGGTGTACACCGCCTTACAGCAGTCGCACCTGCCGAAGATGGACGAGGCGGGGATCGTCTCGTTCAACAAGGATCGCGGGGTGGTAGAGCCCACGCCAGCGATGGAGGACGTCGAGATCTACATGGACGTCATCCACGGCAACGAGATTCCCTGGAGCGAGTACTACCTCGGCCTCTCGCTGGTGTCGGCGGCGCTGTACGCCGCCGTCTGGCTGGGGGTGTACCCGTTCACGCTGTTGCCGGACCTCTCGTGGGGGGTGTTCATCGTGGTCGCGTTCCTGGTGTCGGCGCTCGCGCACCGCTACTACACCTCCGAGATGCGGCTGGGAGCCGGCGACGTGCCGCCGGAGATGGAACGGGAGTCGTCCTGATCGAGCGGATCGACGCGGCAGTCACCCACGACAGCCACTGGCGAAACTGACACGGAACGTAAACCTGGGGGAGATATGACGGACGATTACACGGGGTCGAGTGCGAACGCGGACGGTGATCAGCCGTGAGCCCACTCACGCGAGTGAGCGTCGCGTTCGCGGTGCTGGGAATCCTATTTTTAGTCGCCGGGACCGGCGGCTTCTCGGCGATGACCGCCGACCGGGGCGTCGACGTGAGCGTCGTTCCTGACGACGAGGCGTACGTCGGGATCGAAATGGTAGGCGACGAACTGTCCGAAGAGGACCGGATTCACCTGTTGACGATCACGAACCAGTTCGCGAGCGAGATGGACGAATTGGACGTCACGGTGGCCGACGGGAACGACGTGATCGACGCCGACACAGTAGAACTCGAATCGACGGCGATCGGTGTCGGCGAAGGGACGGCCGCAACAGCCGAGTGTACAGCGGTCGAAAGAACTGGCGTGGTCGAACTCGACATCGAAGGCGGGGCGGGCGGCGCGAGCTTCGAGATCACTCGGACAGTCGAGGTCGATTGCGGGCCGACGACCGGAACGGAGACCGTGACACTGGAGAACGTGAGCACTGTCGACGGCGACGAAGGGGATCTCACCGTGGAGTTCAAAGGGACCGGAAACGTGTTCGTCTCTGGAGATCCCGGAAACTACACCGTGACGGTGACGTACAAAAAGGGCCAGGGTGAACCGACTTCCACCGAGAAAGAGATCGAGATACCCGAAAATCAGAAGGTTTCCCTCCGTGACGGCGGAGGCCAGATCATCAAGGTCACGATCGGCGACCGTACGGTTTCGAACCCGGTCTGGGGTTCGAACGGGTAGCGAACCCGACGGTCGGATAAGTGTAAGTACCACCGGACAGCATCGCGGATCCCCTTTAAATTCGGCGCGCGCGCGAGAAACGCGCGGAGGGCAGCCGTGTCGTCCGGCTCGCGGTTTCACCGCTCGCGACGGCGACACGGCTGCGGCTGGGGAGGAACGAGGCATCGACGACCAGGCCCAGCCGGGCCTGAACCGATCACGTCGACGACAGCTGACTCTCCGCGAACGTTTCAACTGAGGTATTTTTTACACAATAAAAACTACTAAATACTCTACGGAATCTCGAGAATACAAGGAAGGAAGGAAAGACAACAGGCAGGGAATCGCCGTCGGGGGATGACACGCGGCACGATGCGTCGCGTTCGGCGATGACTCACGGAGACGGAGCGTCGGAGCGTCCCGAGAGGGATCGAGCCAGTGGGGTAGCGACCGATCGCTACACAACGATGACTGACGAGCAAGTCGATTCACACGGACAGGCGAACCGCACACGAAGAGGACTCCTCCGGGGACTGGGGACCACCGCCGGCACCACCCTGCTGGCGGCCGGGATCGCGAATCATCTCGCCGGCTCGACGGCCGCCGTCGACGCCGACGCCTCGGAGTTCACCGCCGCCGACACGCCGACCGTCGAGAACAACGACGGCGAAGTGTCGGCGGTGTACGTCGCACCGCAGATCGAGATCGATTGGGAAAACTTCGCCGACGGCGTCGACGTGGTCTCGGTGACGCTGGAAGCGCGCGTGGGCGAACAGACCGATCAGATTTACGACGTAGTGTTGGAGGAAGTCGACGACGACTCGAGTGATGAGGTCGAGAGCGCGGAGGGAGGTACTACAGACCAATTCTCGAATACAGATGGGTGGTTCCAAATAACATTCACCCAACACGACATCACCGACGTCGGCACCGACATCACCGAGGACGACTTCAGTGACAGTTCGCTCGACGCGGGGGACTCGAAGACGACGACGGTGGAACTCGAGTTGACCGTCGACGCCGACGGCAACCAGAACGAGGACGATACGGTGACGCTCTCGGACAGCTTCGACGTCGAGGTCGAAAACCCCGACGGCGAGACCCAGGTCGACGGCGACGCCAACACCGACGCAGAGTAGTCGGTACGGTCGCCTCGACTGTCGGAGTGGCCCTCGAAACGTGCCGTCCGATCGGCCCGACTGCGGGCCCGGATCGGTTGTTTTAATCCGAGACGGGGTTAGGGACGTGTATGGGTTTTGGAAGCTACGACGAGTCCGAACAACAGGATCAGGAAGTCGACGCGGACGAGAGCAAGGGCGTCAACGTCCACGAAAACGACCACGAGGGGGAAGTCAAGTTCGAGTCGGACGCGTCGACTGACGACCTCGTCGACCGACTGGCGGAAATCAAAGACGAAAACGAGGAGTAACGCCCCGATCGCCTCCGGTACGCTGTTACAGGTATTCACCCACGAGCGGTTCCACCCGATCGCGGACTTCCTCGGGAATCGACTCTGTCGGCGTGTTCACGGTGCCCTCGAGCGCCGAATGCGCCTCGCAGGTGTGGCCTTCGGGCAGGGTCCGAATCGCCTCCTCGACGGTCGCTTTTATTGCGCGCTGGTTCCGTTCGGCGTTCTCGAGCACTTCCTCCAGGGTCACCTGGCTGTCCTCCTTCCAGACGTCGTAGTCGGTGACGCCACAGATCGTCGCGTAGGCGATCTCGGCCTCGCGGGCCAGTTTCGCTTCCGGGATTGTGGTCATCCCGACCAGGTCCCACCCCTGCGACCGGTAGAACTCGCTTTCCGCCTTCGTGGAGAACTGCGGCCCCTCGATGCAGACGTACGTCCCCCCCTTCACCACGTCGGCGTCCATCCCGCGATCCGACACGGCCGTCCGGGCCGACTCGGTGAGGTGATCGACCAGCTCCGGGCTGTACGGCTCCGCGAACGGCTGGTGGACCACGATCCCGTCGCCGTAAAAGGACAGCTCCCGGTGTTTCGTCCGGTCGTAGACGTTGTCCGGGATCACGAGCGTCCCCGGCGGGAGCTCCTCCCTGAGGCTGCCGACCGCGTTCGACGCGAAGACGTGTGTGACCCCCGCGAGCTTCAGGGCGTACATGTTCGCACGATACGGCAGGTCGGTCGGCGACTTGCCGTGGTTCGGCCCGTGCCGGGGCAGGAACGCCACCTCCCGCCCGGTGTCGCCGAACTCGCCGACCGTCACCGGCGCGCTCGGCTCCCCGTACGGGGTCGCATACTCCTTTTTTTGGACGTTCTCGAGGGGAAGGGCCTCGTAGATGCCGCTACCGCCGATGAATCCGATCATGTCCGGGACTGGGTGCCGTCGGAACTTATAAGCGGCGCGTCGGGTTCGAGGGTGCGTTCGACCGCGACCGATCGCTAGGTTTCAGGAACTTCACGGTCCGATCCCTTCCACCGGGAACGCCGGACCGTTCGTCTGACGTCCTTCTCGGTGAAGCGTTCGGGATCGGCCGTAACCATATCCGGGGTTGCGATGACCGAATCGTCCAACGTTGCGATCTCCAGGAGATCGTCGGTCGACACCAGAGAATGGTCACTTCGACGCGTGCCTGTCAAGTGAGAACGATCGTCCGCCCAATTCGTGTTGAATCGCTTCTCTTGACCGGGACGATGACGAACTGTGAGGAAACTTTCGGTCGCCACTCGATGGCGGTCGACTTCGACGGGATCCACCTCGACGATCTGTGGTGGGGTCCCGTCTTTGTTGATCGTCATCTGATGTCCTGGATCGCCGACGAACCGAATCTGGATGGGCCCCTCAGAGAGGACGAGTCTACTGCTCGTTTCCAGTGAAAGGCCGATCCCCAGCAGTTCCAGGAACTCGCGTAACCGGTCATCCGAAACTGGCCCATCGATGACGGCGGCAGTGACGGCGCCGTTCCGGACTACCGACGCGGATTGCTCCACGGACGGTCCCGCCTCGAAGGCAACAAACCGGGCTCCGACGGCCCCAATTCTTTCGAGACGCATGCCGCCGTCATCGCAGACGATTTCGTCCCCCACCACGGGAAGCGAAGCGTATACTCCATCGTACCTCCCGGCGAACAGCGCCCGGAACCGATCACAATCCGGTCGCACGACGACCTCGATCGCCCCGATGCCGACGTCTCCATCGGAGAGGCCACGCAATTGCTCTCGCCATCGCCGCCCCCGTTCCGGAGAGTCGGTGACGAGCGCGACGGCAGCCTCTCCCGGAGGCACCGGCGGGAGATCGAATGCGTTCTCGTACGTCTCGACGTTCAGGAGGGCAGCATTCGACGGAAGAGTCTCGGCGGTCACCGCTAGGGTACTGGCGTCGGTCGGGGAATCCGGGATTCGCCCATCAGGCCAACCGTATGGAACTGTTCCGGCGGTCTTCTCTCCGTTCTTACTGTCACCAGGCGAATCGCATACGCGTATCGGCGAAAGCGTATGTGCCAGGTATGGAAGCAGTTCGACGTCCGCCGGATCGGGCCGGAGGACGGCCGTCGTACTCCACGTGGGGAAGTACGGTTCCAGTACCGATCGCTCCACCTCCAGATACTCGAGCAGCTGCTCCGACAGCGTGGCGTCGTAGAGGTTCGGCGGATAAAACGGGAGATCCGGACCCAGCTCCTCGTACTCGAGGCGCCGTGAGGGAATGTATCCCCCGATTCGAACGAGAGAATCCAGAAGGAGACACCGCTTCAATAGCTCTTCGACGGTCTCCGAAAGCGATCGACCGGGGGATCGAAGCGGTTCGATGTATCCGTTTTCGAGATGGAGCTCGGCCGCATCGCCGGGGTCGACGCTCGCCCCCAAGTAAAAGGCAAGCGGCGCAACCCGATAGACGTCCGGATACTCCGGAGGCACCTCGATCCGGATACCCGTTTCGGGCCGTTGGATCAGGTCGGGGATTTCGAGCCGATCGCCCCGACGAATCCGGGGCGGGTGCCCCCGGAGCGTCGGCCACGACCGCTCGGCGGAGAACTCCTTGATCGAGGAGCCGAGATGCGAAACTGCCTCCATCGCGGCTGTCGGCTCGTCGGGTACGACGATCGTCGCCTCCGGTCGAGTGTGAAGTGAGCGGGACCCGACCGTCACCGTTGTGGGCTCGTCGAACTCGACGGTGAATGAGTCGTCCTGATTTCTTCCGGACGCTGCAAACGCTCTGTCCTCCACGCGAACGTACGTCCGAACGTTACCAGTAACGTCGAACAGATAATCTCGAGTCGGATACTCGGTGGGTTCCAAAAGGTTTCCGAGGAACTTCCCCTCCCCATCGCGGACCCGAACCATCGAGTGAGACGGGAGGTGAATCGATTCCGTCTCGAATGAAACTGCCCGGTCGACCGGAAAGACGAACAGGTCAGTAAGCGCCGGCACCGGATCGATCTCCCGGTCGGCCTCGACGACCATCTCCTTCCCCTCGATGAGATCTCGGACGCGAAGCGTCTCTCCATCGGCAGTGAACGCTATCCGCGCCCCTGTGTCGACACCCCCCATAGTTTCAACGTCTCTGCCCATCGGCCTTAGTAATTTCTCCGCCTAACCTGTCGGCGGAGCCGAGAAAAGGAACTGATGGAACCGATGGAACCGACAGTTGGCCCCCGTTCGAACCGACAGTGGCTCACTTCAGCCGCTCCTGGAGGAACGAGGGGTGTGCCGCCGTGATTCCCTCGATCCCCAGTATCTCCTCGGCGATGACGTCCCCGAGCTCGTCGCCGTTTCCGGCCCGGACTTCCGCCATCAGCATGTGGTCCCCGGAGGACGTGTACAGCGATTCGACGGCGTCGAGCTGCTTGAGCTTCCGGGTGGCCTCGACGTACCGCCCGCTGTCGACGTCCATCCCGACCATCGCGATCGACTGCGAGGAGAGCTTCTTCGGGTCGACCTCCGCGGAGTAGCCGACGATGACTCCCTCCTCCTCCAGCTTGCGGATGTACTTCCGGACGGTGGGTTTCGAAACCCCGGCCTGCTGTGCGATCTCCGCGTACGACGCCTGGGCGTCCTCCTCGAGAGCTTCGAGGATTCGATCCTCCGTCGGGGCAGCGCTCATGTCACGTGTTTTGGCCGGATAGAAAAAATACCTTCCGAATTACAAAATCGTTTGTCGGACAGTTGATCACACCCTTCGTCTCCGCCAACACAGGATTTGGTCGGCCGAAAAAGGCGCCCCAGTCTGTGAGTTATAGCGTCGAAAAGAAAGAAGGGCGGCCGCAGATCGGTACGTCCGGTGGCGGTCAGCCTACCGGTGTTTGTCGATGAACTCGTCGTAGGCGCGTTCCCACTCGTAGTCGTCGTCGAAGTACCGCTCTGCAAGCGGCGTCTCGGGCATCTCGCCGATGCGCTGTTTCTCCTCCTGGTAGGAGGGCCGCTTTTCGTCGACGTAAAACCGACCGGTGAGCACTTCGCCCTCGGACAGCGCGTCCTCGGCGGTGCGCATCGCCTCCTGGGCCTCGACGCGATCGTGGACGTCGAAGTCGTAGTCGTCGGAGTCCTGCACGTCCGTGTACGGGACGTACTGGCGAGCGTCCTTGTTCCAGGTCGGACACTGCGTGAGGAAATCGACGTGAGCGAAGCCGTCGTGCTGAATCGCCTCCGTGAGGATTTCCTTCGCCTGGTTCGGGTTCACTGCGGCGGTCCGGGCGACGTACGACGCCCCGGAGGTCAACGCCAGCGACAGCGGTCGGATGGGATCCTTCGCACTGCCGTGGGGCTGTGTTTTGGACTTGTGTCCCTTCGGGCTCGTCGGGGACGTCTGCCCCTTCGTGAGGCCGAAGATCTCGTTGTTGAACACGACGTAGGTCATGTCGTGGTTCTCCCGGGCGGTGTGCATGAAGTGGTTCCCGCCGATCCCGTAGCCGTCGCCGTCGCCGCCGGCAGCGATGACCTCGAGTCCGGGGTTTGCAAGCTTCGCTGCGCGGGCGACCGGCAGCGACCGACCGTGGATGGTGTGGAAGCCGTAGCTGTCGAGATAGCTGTTGAGCTTGCCCGAACAGCCGATTCCAGTCACCAGAAGCGTCTCCTCGGGCGTCCGCCCGACCTCGGGAAGCGCCTGTTTCAGCGCCTTCAGTACGCCGAAGTCGCCACAGCCGGGACACCATGTCGGCTGCGGTTCGATTCCGGGCGTGAACTCCTCTCGATCGATCTCGCGTTCCTCGCCGATCGCGTTGAATGCACTCATAGTTAATCACCCGCCGCTGGTACGAACGTGGTTTCAATGCCCGGCACGTCGTCGTTGCCGTCGATCATCGTCGACTCGAACCCCTCGACGATGTCGGCCGGCTCGAACGGGTTGCCGTTGTACTTCAGCAGGCTCGACAGCTTCTCGCCGTAGCGACCCAGCTCCTTCTGGGTGAGCCCACGGAACTGTGCCGACGCGTTCATCTCCACGACGAGCACTTCCTCGACGCTTTCGACGAACGCCTCGACGTCCGTAACCGGATACGGCGTGAGGTCGGAGACTCCGAGCGACTTCACCGAATGGCCGGCAGCGTTCAGTTCGTCGACCGCCTCCTCGACAGTTCCCTGCTGGCTCCCCCACGTGAGGATGCCGTACTCGGCGTCCTCGGGCCCGTGCGGCGTCTGGTTGCCCTCGTCGTCGAGCTCCGCCCGGATCGCCTCGACCTTCTGGCTCCGCCGGTCGACCTGCGCAACCCGGTTTTCGGGACTCTCGCTTATGTGCCCCGACGGCTCGTGTTCGTTGCCCGTCGCGAGGAATCGACCACCCTTCTGGCCGGGCAACGAGCGCGGGCTCACGCCGTCCTCGACGTCGTGCTGGAACCGCTCGTACTTGCCGGCGGCGTTGTGCGGCGCGTCCACGAGCTCTTCTTCCGTGAGCACCGATCCCAGGTCCGGGTTCGGCTCCCGGTCGAACGTGCTCTCGGGGACGCTTATCAGCTCCCCGCCGAGCTTCTGGTCGTACAGGACGATCGCCGGAATCTGGTACTCGTAGGCGATCCGGAACGCCGTCCGGGTCTGGTCGTACGCCTCCTCGACGGTCCCCGGGGCGAACACCACGCGGTGGGTGTCACCCTGAGAAGTGTACAGCACGTGTTCGAGGTCGCCCTGTTCGGTCTTCGTCGGCATCCCCGTGGAGGGACCGGCACGCATCGCCTCGACGAACACCACGGGCGTCTCGGTCATCTCCGCCAGCCCGAGCGGCTCGGACATCAACGCGAACCCGCCGCCGGAGGAGCCGGACATCGACTTGACGCCGGCGTGGGACGCCCCGAGCGCCAGCGCCGCCGCCGCGATCTCGTCTTCGACCTGCTCGGAGATTCCGCCGAGCCCCGAC
This sequence comes from Halalkaliarchaeum sp. AArc-GB, assembly GCF_031432225.1. NCBI lineage: Archaea > Methanobacteriati > Methanobacteriota > Halobacteria > Halobacteriales > Haloferacaceae > Halalkaliarchaeum > Halalkaliarchaeum sp. AArc-GB. The sequence continues at coordinate 89,068 of NZ_JAVKGM010000002.1, forward strand.
ATGGCCTGTGTCATGATGGTGAACACCTCCGTCCAGGGCGTCATCGGATAGCCGGCGATGAACCGACAGCCCTCGTCGATCGCGCCGTAGGAGATCGCGTCCGATCCCGACATCAGGAGCTGCGGTTCGTCGTGTTCCCCGGACGGAACCCGAACGTCGTGGGCGTCCGGATCGTGCTCCTCCTGGACCTGCTCGTACGCCGTCTGGAGGATCTCGAGGTTCGGCTCCAGGATCTTCTCCGGCATCGCTTCACGCATGAGGTCCTGGATGTACTCCAGATCCATCCCGATCAGCGCACACGTCACACCGACGCCGGCCGTGTTCCGCATGACCTCACGCCCCTGCTCGCGAGCCATCCCGCGGAGGTCGATCGGATAGACGTGCCAATCGTTCTCCTCGACTCGTCGGTCGAAATCCTCGATCTCGTCTGCGTCGAGCAGCCCCGAATCGTAGACGATCACGCCCCCCTCGCGGAGTTCGTCGAGGTTCTCCGAGAGCGGTTTGAGCTCCTCGTTGCCGTAGTAGGCGTCCTCCTGTGGGTTCCGGGCGAAGGAGTCCCCCAGCGCGAGCAGGAAGTTGTACCCGTCACCCCGTGACTTGACGGGTTCGTCCGACGCCCGGATCTCCGTGTACGTGTGGCCACCCCGGATCCGCGACGGGTAGTGGCGGTGCGTAAACACGTGCAGTCCCGAACGCATCAACGCCTTGGCGAAGTTCTGGCTAGTCGAGGCGATACCGTCCCCCGAACCGCCGGAAATCCGCCAGATGAGTTCACTTTCAGTCATAGTTTTGGCCGCGGCCCGTTCGGGCCGAGTAATCTGAATTTACAAGGGCGAGGTAAAAGGGCTTGCTATGAATTACCACAAAACGATCGTTATGAATCCCCTGTTTCCCGAAAACATTGCTTGCGTGAGGTCGCCGCGGCGGCCGGAAATACGACGGAACGCGGATCAGTAGCTGCGCGTCTTCGGCTCGTAGGTCTTCTCTTCGCCCTCGAGAACGACCGGCCGGAACCACAGCTCCGGGTCGCCGTCGTTCCACGAGAGCATGGTGTGTTTGAGCCACTCGTCGTCCTTTCGCCGTTGGTGTTCCTTCCGCCAGTGGGCTCCCCGGAACTCCTCGCGCACCAGCGCACCGATGGTGATCGCCTCCGCCAGATCCAGTAGGTTCCGGGTTTCGATCGTCTGAAGCAGGTCGGTGTTGAACGTCCGCGAGGGATCCGCCACGGCGACGTCTTGGTACCGCTCGCGTGCGCGTCGGATGTCCCGAAGCGCCTGCTCGAGTCTCTCCTCCTCGCGGAACACGTTGACGTACTGGGTCATCGATTCCTGGAGTTCGGCCCGGATCTGGGCGTGGTGGACGCCGTCGTCGCGTTCCAGCAGCATCTCGACGCGCTCTCGTTCGTCTTCGACCGCGCGTTCGACGATCTCTCCCCCGTCCGCGGCACCGCCGTCTCCCGGCGTTCCACCGTCGGAGGCGACGGGTTCGCCGGAGGTGTCGACCTCGCCGAGTTCGACGGGCGTTTCTATCGCACCGGATTCGTACTCGCCGCGTTTCCCCGTCTCGATTTTCGCCTCCTCGATTTCTTTGCCGCCAGCGTGGTGGCCCGCCCGTTTGCCGAAGACGGTCAACTCGGGCAGCGCGTTACCGCCCAGACGGTTGGCGCCGTGAACCGACGCACAGGCACACTCACCGGCGGCGTACAGGCCCTCGATGCACGTCTGGCCGTTCTCGTCGGTCTCGATCCCGCCCATCGCGAAGTGCTGTCCGGGCTTTACGGGCATCGGCTCCTCGAGAGGATCGACGCCTTCGAAGTCCTCCGCGAGGTGGAGGATGTTCTCCAGGCGGTCGATGATCCGCTCCTCGCCGAGGTGGCGCATGTCGAGATGGACGTACTCGTCTTCGATCCCCCGCCCCTCGTTCACTTCGGTGAGTTCCGCCCGGGAGACCACGTCCCGGGAGGCCAACTCCCCGGCGTTGTTCGCGTACCCCCGTTCGAACATGAACCGCTCCCCCTCGGCGTTGTAGAGGATGCCGCCCTCCCCGCGGACACCCTCGGTGATCAGCACGCCCGTCGAGGGGAGCGTCGTCGGATGGAACTGGATGAACTCCATGTCCTCCAGCGGGACCCCCGCACGGTACGCCATCGCAGTGCCGTCACCGGTGCACGCGACCGCGTTCGTGGTGTGATCGTACACCTGGCCGGGACCACCGGTCGCCAGTATCACGCCGTCGTTCGCCTTGAACCCCGCGATCTCGCCGGTCTTGACGTCGTAGGCGACGACGCCGTGACACGTCCGATCCTCCGGCTGTTCCTCGTCGGAAACCGCGAGCCGCGTGGCGTGCCACTCGTCGTACACCTCGACGCCGCGCTTCACGAGCTGTTCGTACAGTGTGTGAAGCAGCTGGTGGCCGGTTTCCGCACCGGCGTAGGTGGTCCGTGGGAACGACAGCCCGCCGAACGGCCGTTGGCTCATCCGACCGTCGTCGTCGCGGGAGAACGCCATTCCCCAGTGTTCCAGCTGGACGGTCTCCTCTGGACTGTCCTTACACAGCGTCTCGATGGCCGGGGCGTCGCCGAGGTAGTCGGAGCCTTTCATCGTGTCGTAGGCGTGATCCTCCCAAGAGTCGCCCTCCCTGAGTGCGGCGTTGATGCCGCCCTCCGCCGCGCCGGTGTGGGACCGGACCGGATGGAGCTTCGTGACGATGGCCACGTCGGCCCCTGCCTCCTGTGCCGCGATCGCCGCTCTGAGGCCGGCGCCGCCCGCGCCGACCACGATGACGTCGTACTCGTACATTTATCTCCTCTCCGTATTGGAACTACAGCGACCTAATTGTACTGCTCGATCCAATCGAACACGAGAAAACGGCAACCGCGAGAACTCACAACCGCCGGCGACAGTTCAGTAGCTTCGCTCTTTCGGCTCGTAGTTTTGCATCTCGCCCTCGAGGAGTACCGGCCGGTACCACAGCTGCGGCTCCCCGTCGTTCCACGAGACGAACGTGTGTTTGAGCCACTCGTCGTCCTTGCGCCGCTGGTGCTTCTCGCGCCAGTGGGCCCCCCGGAACTCCTCGCGCGCCAGCGCACCGACTGCGATCGTTTCCGCAACGTCGATGACGTTGCGCGTCTCCAGCGCCTGGATCAGGTCGGTGTTGAACGTCCGCGAGGGGTCCTCCACGTGCACCTCCCGATACAGCTTCCGTGCCTCCTGGACGTCACGAACCGCCTGCTCGAGTCCCTTCTCCTCGCGGAACACGTTGACGTGCTGGCCCATCGTATCCTGGACTCTCGCCCGGATCTGGGCGTGATTGACGCCGTCGTCGCGTTCGAGCAACTGATCGACCCACGCGCGTTCTGACTCCACCGCGTTCTCGACGAGTTCGACCGGCGAGGCGGCCATCGCGCCGCCGTCCGCGACCGCGGCGGGCTCGACGCCGGCGGCCCCGAGTTCGACCGGCGGCACGAAGTCGGCCTCCTCGGCGTTGTCGGTCCAGCCGGTCGGGATCTCCGGCTCCTCGATCTCGTCGCCGGCCGCGTCTCGACCGGCACGCTCCCCGAACACGAGTAGTTCCGCGAGCGAGTTCCCGCCGAGGCGATTCGCGCCGTGCATCGAGACGCAGGCGCACTCGCCGGCGGCGTACAGCCCATCGACTCTGGTCTGGCCGTTTTCGTCGGTCTCGATCCCGCCCATCGTGTAGTGACAGCCCGGCTTTACGGGCATGGGCTCTTCGAGCGCGTCGACGCCCTCGAAGTCCTCCGCGAGGTGAACGATGTTCTCCAGTCGATCGATGATCCGCTCCTCGCCGAGGTGGCGCATGTCGAGATGGACGTACTCGTCTTCGATCCCCCGTCCCTCGTTCACTTCGGTGAGCTCCGCCCGCGAGACCACGTCCCGGGAGGCCAACTCCCCGGCGTTGTTCGCGTAGCCGTGCTCGAACATGAACCGCTCCCCCTCCGCATTGTAGAGGATTCCGCCTTCCCCCCGAACGCCCTCCGTGATGAGGACACCCGTCGAGGGGAGCGTCGTCGGGTGGAACTGGATGAACTCCATGTCCTCCAGCGGCACCCCCGCACGGTACGCCATTGCCATCCCGTCAGCCGAGTTGGAGATCGCGTTCGTGGTGTGTTCGAACACCTGTCCGGCGCCCCCGGTCGCCAGTATCACACCGTTCCGGGCGTGAAAGCCCGCGATCTCGCCGGTCGCGATGTCGATCGCGACCGCGCCGTGACACGTCCGATCGGCAGGATCGTCCTCGTCGGTCACGACGAGCTTGGTTACGTACCACTCGTCGAAGACCGTGATGCCGCGTTTCACGACCTGCTCGTACATCGTGTGGAGCAGGTGGTGGCCGGTTTCCGCCCCGGCGTAGGCGGTCCGCGGGAACGCCATTCCGCCGAACGGTCGCTGGGAGATCCGACCGTCCTCCTCGCGGGAAAAGGCCATTCCCCACCGTTCGAGCTGGACCACCTCCCGCGGGATGTTCTCGGCGAAGGTTTCGACCGCGGGGGCATCGGCGAGGTAGTCCGATCCCTTCATCGTCTCGTAGGCGTGATCCTCCACCGAGTCGTCCGGATGGAGGGCGGCGTTGACGCCGCCTTCCGCCGCACCGGTGTGAGACCGGACCGGATGGAGCTTCGTGACGATGGCCACGTCGGCCCCTGCCTCCTGTGCCGCGATCGCCGCGCGGAGACCGGCACCGCCCGCGCCGACCACGATAACGTCGTATTCGTACATGGATTGGATCTGAATGTCTTCTCGCGTCTGGGGTCACCAGAACTTCAGGTTGTGTTTCACCGCTTCGCGCTTGAGCGCCTGGATGTGCTCGGTGAGCGGGATGTCCTTCGGACACACCTCCGTACAGGAGAACTGGGTCTGACACCGCCAGACGCCGTTCTCCTCTTCGATGATCTCCAGCCGGTGCTGTTTCATGTCCTCGCCCTCCCGCTCGTCCATGGCGAACCGATACGCCTTGTTGAGCGCGGCCGGTCCGAGATACTCGTTGTTCCCGGCGGCGATGTTGCACGAGGACATACACGCACTACACCAGATACACCGGGTGGACATCTTGATCGTCTCGCGGTTCTCCCGGGACTGTCGCTGCTCTTCGAGTTCGTCCTCGGGGAGTTCGTTCGTCTGGAAGTACGGCTCGACCGCCTCCATCTGGTCGTAGAAGTGCTCCATGTCGACGACCAGATCCTTTTCGACCTCCGAGTGCGGGAGCGGCTCGACCATGACGGGTTCGCTCATGTCGCTGATCTGCGTCTTGCAGGCGAGCCGCTGTCTCCCGTTGACGAACAGCGCGTCCGACCCACAGATCGCCTGCCGGCAGGAGTGCCGGAAGGTGAGGGAGGGGTCGTAGTTGTCGCGTGCCCAGATCAGCGCGTCCAGGACGGTCATCCCCTTCGTGAACGGGACGTGAAAATCGTCGAAGTACGGTTCCGTCTTCCCCTCGACATCGGGGTCGTACCTGAACACGCGCAGGTGAACAGTGTTGTCGGCCGACGCTGCGATGTCCTCGGCCTCGCGGTCGGCTGCCGCCTCGCGGTCGGCTGCACGCTCTTGTTTCGCCTGTCGTCTCTGTTCGCCCGGCGAGGGAGCCTCCGGTTTCGCGTCGGTCGCCACCTCGGAGTCTGCCGTCGCGTCGGTTTCCGTCTCCGTTTCGGCTGCCGTCTCCGCGTCCGTAGTTTCAGTTGCGTCAGTACTCATGGTTCAAAACACCCCGATTCCTGCCCAGGCGTTGGCGGTCCGGATCCCCTGGACGATCACGACAAGGCTGGCGACGACGAGGATCCACTTCACCGCGGTGCGCTTGGTCCCCGAGAGTCCCTGATTTATTAGCGCATTGTACACGCCGTTTACCCCATGGAACGTCGCCGTGATCAAAAACAACACCATGAGCGAGTAGTAGCTCCACTGTTCCATCCGTCCCGCCGTCGCGAGGAACGACACCTCGTCGGCGTGATGGACGAAGTGCAGCAAAAAGAAGTGGAACGCCAGCACGACGATCAAAAACGCCGCCGTGATCCGCTGGAGCAGCCACATCGTCCCGCCGTGTCTAAAGGAGGAGTACTGCTGTGCCATCTCAGAACGCCCCCGCGATGAACGTCGGAACGGATGCGACGGTGATTGCACCAGTCAGTATCAACGACGCGTAGAAGCTCTTATCCTGTGACTCCAGGCCGATCCCCAGATCGATGAACAGCAGCCGCGTCCCGTTGAGGATGTGGAACACGGCGACTGCGAGCAACCCGACCTCGAGCACGCGCACGAGTAACAACTCTTCGAGCGTCACGATCGTCTGCGTGTAGATGTCGTTTCCGGCTGCGATCACCGACGGATCCTGACTCGCCGCGGGAATCGCCGTACTGAGCACGGCAATGTGGGTAAACAGGTATCCCACGAGCACCCAGCCGGTGAACTTGTGGAAGATCCAGGCCCACATCCCCGCCGAGAACTCCCGCCAGCGGCTGAAGTCCTCGATCACGCCCCTGTTGTACGACTGACTCATAACGTTTGGCAGTCCGTCGCGGGGGGGTATAGTAGTTACGTAGTCGGCGGCAGGGAACGGAAACTCGGAGGGGAAAATACGAACCGACGGCGACGGACACTCACGCTCCGGATTCGAGCACTCGCCGAACCTCCGGCTCGAGCTCGACGAGGTGACACAGGGGGTTCCCGGGGTAGACGACCGGATTTTCGAGTACGCCGACCAACACCCCAGTGAACGGCGCTTCGATGGCGACGTCGTCGGCCTTGAACGGGTTCGTGATCGTCGCGATCACGTCGCCCTCGCGAACGAGTTCGCCCCGCGAAGCGTGCATATCGACGATGCCGCCCGCGTCCGCGCGTATCCACGTCTTCTCTGCCCCGCCGGCGACGATCGTCCGCCATCCCGGCCACCTAACCGCCGCAGTTTCCAACAGCCCGTACTCCGCGAAGACCGACTCGACGCCGGCGAGCGCGTCGTCGATGAGATCCCGCTGGAACCGGTGTGCCTCCCCCATCTCGACGGTGATCGTCGGCGTCCCGGCTCTCGTCGCCTCCCCTCTGAGCGTCCCTTCGGGCGGTTCGCTGTCGATAACCACCTTCGAGCCGAACGCCATCGCGAGACGGTGGACCTCCCGGTCGGTCATGTCCCCCCGGACGTGAAGCATGTTCGTTCGTCCTCGAGTCGAGGTGTGAAAGTCGATCCCGACGTCACACGGCTCGAGGAAGTTCGTGAAGATGCGGTGGGCCATCCGTTTCGAACTCGTCGACTCGGGATCACCCGGGAACGACCGGTTGAGGTCGCGATCGTAGATCGGTAAATAGCGCTGCTGGGTAATGAATCCGGGCACGTTGAGGACGGGCAGACAGACCAGCGTTCCGGCGAGATCGGACAGTTCCCACTCGTGGGCGACCTCCCGAACCACCTCGATCCCGTTGAGTTCGTCGCCGTGAGATGCTGCGGAGAGAAACGCGGTCGGACCGGGACGCTTGCCGTTGACGATCGTCACCGGGATGCGGACTGGATCACCCAGATACGTCTCGCTGATCCGATACCGGAGGTTCTGCCGCTCCCCGGGTTCGACCCTGCCGCCGTTGTACGTGAAAACGTCCCCGGATTCGGCCATGAGCCGGGATCGGGCGCGTGGGGTCTTAAATGGTCTGACAGCGGAGCGGTCGTTCGGGCGATGGGAAACCCGAACAGGGGAAAAACCGGCAAACATATTGACGCGCCCCAAATACAGGGTTCCATGTCAGAGGAGCCAGTCCGAGTGGGCGTACTGTCGCTGCACAACAGCAAGGAGACGAAAGCGATCTGCAACGCGATCGACGACCTGGGACACGAGGGGATCTGGCTCCGACGAGAGAACGCTGCGGTCTCGATCGAGGACGGCGACGTGAGCGTCGAACCCGACGTCGACGTTATCGCGAACCGGCTGTTGCTCTCGAACACCGAAGAGCCAGCCGAAGCGCTCGGGCTCGCGACGACGTTCAATCGCATCCGTCCGATGCTCAACGAGCCCGGCGCCGTTCTCACGGCGATCCACAAGTTCGCGACCGCCGCAACGTTGGCCGACTGGAACATCCGCGTCCCGGACGCCCTGCTCGCGCTGTCGAACGAACGGCTCAACCAGGACCGCGAACGCTTCGGCGACGTCGGCGTCTACAAAACCGCGATCGGAACTCACGGCGGCGGTACCTGGAAGGTCGATCTCACCGAACCGGTGAACCCGAAGGTCGGAAACCGGCAGGCGTTCCTTCAGGAGTTGATCGACCGCGACGGCGAGAAGCATCGAGACCTGCGCGTGTACGTCGTGGGCGATCAGATCGTCGGCGCGATGTACCGGTACGCCCCCGAAGGCGACTGGCGGACGAACGTCGCGCTCGGGGGCGCCGTCGAGGACGCGACCGACATGCCCGAGGAGGCCGCCGAAACCGCGCTGTACGCGACCGAGGTCATCGGCCTCGACTACGCCGGCGTCGACCTCGTCGAGGGCTACGACGGCTGGTACGTGCTGGAGGTGAACCCGACCGCGGGATTCAAGGGACTGTTCGAAGCGACCGGCGTCTCGCCCGCCCCGCACATCGCGAAACACGCGATCGAGACAGTCGGCGGCGAGGTCGACGAGGACCGCGTCGAGGGACTTTCGACGACGCTGGACGACTCACGGCCGGCCTCGGCACCGAGACCGAGCCGGACCGGTCTCGGAGAAACGCCGCTCATCGGCTACATCGAGGAAGTACTGGTCATCGGAACCAGCGGCTCGAAGCAGGCCCACGCCAAGTCCGACACCGGTGCGACCCGCACGAGCATCGACACCCAGCTCGCCGCCGAAATCGGCGCCGGCCCGATAAAGAGTATGACCCGCGTGAAGTCGGGCAGCATGAAGACCGGCACAGCCAGGCCCGTCGTCGACCTCGTGATCGGGATCGGCGGCAACCAGCACACCGTCACCGCGAGCGTGGAGGACCGCTCACACATGGAATACCCGCTGTTGCTCGGGCGCGACATCCTCCAGCATTACCGGGTCGACGTGCGAAAGCGGGTCGACGACGCAGTCGAGGAAGACGAACGGGAAGAAGAGTACCTGGAGTGAGCGCAGTCGGGGGAGAACCCGGAAGACGGAGCTAGTCTCCGGACAACAGTTTCGCCCCCTCTCTGGCCACCTGCGTCCGGTTCGGGAGGATATCTTCGACCCCGACCGCGAAGACAGTCTCGCCGAACAGTGCCATCCCCGCCGTGCCGCCGGCTTCCTCGACCCGGTCGATCTCTCGCTCGACGAACGGCGTCGCGACGTCGGTTGCGTCGACGTACTCACTGGAGCGTTCTGCGAGCGCCTGCAGGGTCGGCTCCGACTTGAGCGCATCCAGTCCACGGGAGCCGACCCGACGTGCCGCCTCCATGAACGCGTCGTCTGCGAGCATCGATTCGGTCGCGATTCCGCCGGCGGTGGCGTACTCAACTGGTTCGGTGGGAACCGTCCGCCGGACGCCATCGCCGACGGTCCACAGCAGACCGCCCCGATCCTGAATGAACACGTCGCCCTGTCCCGTTCCGGCAGCCATCTCCGCTCGATGGGCGGCGTCGACCAGTTCCGGGCGGGCCTGTCCTAGATCGAACGCGTCGTTCGCGGCGATCGCAGTCGCGAGCGTCGCAGCGCCGCTCGCGCCGAACCCGTGACCGAGGGGCACGTCGGGCATCACGTCGACCGCGGCGTCGACGCCGAGCTCCGAGAGGACGCGCTCGACGGGCTCGAACGGGGCCGGCTCCCCGTCAACAGTAACGGCGCTTACGGTGGCCGGTTCGAGCTCGACGACGACCCCGTCGTGGGTCGCGAAGCTGGCTCCTCGGGAGGCACCGCCCTCCTCCGGGGGCGGGGCAAACAGTCCGGTGATACTACCCGGTGCGAACGCTCGGATGGCCATAGTCGGTGTTCACTCCGGATCGCACTTCAACACTCGCGTTGCGAGGGCGGGCAGCAGTTCGGTGACGTCCTCGCGAAACGTGTACGTCGCCCGCGAGGCGTACCGAGTTTCCTCGAAATTGACGATCGCCAGCACGCCGTCCCGTTGTTGACTCGGCAGCGACGCCGCCGGGTCCACCCGCAGCGAGGAGCCGGCGGCGACGATCACGTCGCTGTCTTCTGCTAACTGACGGGCACGCTTGAGGACGGCCCGGGGGAGTAATTCACCGAACAGGACGACGTCCGGCTTATAAATGCCCTCACAGTCGGAACAGGCCGGCGGGTTCCCCCCGGTTCGAACCCGTTCGTGGATCTCGGTGGCCGGTTTCGTTCGGCCGCATCGGTGACACACCACTCGGTCGGCGTTGCCGTGCAGTTCCAGTACCGCCCCGGTGCCGGCGGCGGCGTGTAACCCGTCCGTGTTCTGGGTGACCACTGCGTCGAGAATCCCTGCGTTCTCGAGGTCCGCGAGCGCCTCGTGTGCCGGGTTCGGTTCGATGCTGTCTGGCCGCAACAGTTCGTTCAGATCGAGTCGGTCCTCCCAGAACCCTTCTGGATCACGCTCGAACCGACTGATATGAAAATCCGCCTCGGAGAACTCCTCGCCCCAGATCCCGTCTTCACCCCGGAACGTCGGGATCCCCGAGGCGGCTGACAGACCCGCCCCGGTGAGCGCGATCGCGGTGTCCGCCTCACGAAGGTCGCTGGCCAGCGCGGCGAGATCTTCGCTTCGTTCCATGATCGATGTAGGGGCCGAAGCGTATTGAGCGCCCGGGCGGCGCTAGTCGTCGCCACCGACTGCGTCGGTAAAGGAGTCGATCCGCTCGCGGATGTCCGGCCCCTCCGACTCGCCGGGAAGGATGTCACCCAGCGCCGCGCCGAACGCGGCAGCCGTCCAGATGACCGAAATCCGGGCGAACGCGACCCAGGGGTCCTCCCACCCCTCGACGCGACCCCACATCGTCATGAGCGTCGTCGCCGTGACGAGTGATACGACGAGGACGCCGAGGAGCCGACGGGGAACGATACCGAGGATGCGCTGTACGTCGACGTCCCGAAAATCCGCGTAGTACATCAGTCCGGCCGACAGGAAGACGATGAACGCCACGTTGGCGAGGAGGAACATCGGGACGCCGACGACGGTCACTGCGAGGAAGTGGTCGCCGATGTCGTAGACGCCGTCCTCGACGAGAAGTGGCAGCGAGATCAGGATGCTGCCGACGAACGACTCCGCGATGTCCCGCGTCGTGTACTTGCTCACGCGCCGGGTGAACGCCCGGCTTCCCGGCATCCGCTCGACGAGGGCGATCGTCTGGCGTACCTTCTGTCGTTCGTGCCCCTCGTCGACGGTCTTTTCGAGTTCTGCAAGCTCCGTGAGGAGATCCGATACGTCCGGGTTTTCTCGGTCGATGTCGGGTCTATTCTGTCCTCCGACAGCCTCGGGATGGGTGCGCGGCCGTCCCCCCGGATCGTCCGCCCTGGGATCGGGTTCGTCGGTCATCGACGGAACCGTACGCGGACCGCCGGCGAAAAAGTCCCGGCTACCGTTCGGAGCCGGAACGGTCGAGGAGTTCACTGACGTCCGTCCCGGTCGACTCGCCGGGGAGGATGTCGCCCAGCGCCGCGCCGAAGGCGGCTGCCGCCCAGATGACCGTTATCCGACCGACGGTCTCGAAGGAGGTCGGATCCTCGGCGGCGAGACGGCCCCACATGTACATCATCATCGCCGCAGTGAGAAGCGAGATCACGAGGACACCGATCAGTCGCCGGGGGATGATTCCGAACACCGGGCGGTGGATCTGTACGTCCCGGAAGTCGGTGTAGTACAGCATCCCGGCGGTGAGAACGACGACAAACGTCACGTTCGCGAGGAAGAACGCCGGGATGGCGCCGACCGTGACGGACGTGAGGTAGTCGGCGATCTCGAAGACGCCGTCTTCGACCAGAAGCGGTAACGAAAACAGCACCGCCCCGACGAACGCCTCCGCCATGTCCCGGGTCGTGTACTTGCTCACGCGCTGGGTGAACGCCCGACTTCCCGGCATCCGTTCGACGAGGGCGATCGTCTGTCGTACCTTCTGTCGCTCGTGTCCCTCGTCGACCGTCGACTCCAGTCGCTCGAGTTTCGCGATCAGGTCGCCGATGTTCGGGTCCTCAGGGCCCGCGTTTTCCGATCCTGCCCCTTTTTTCGTGCCCGGCTCGAGGCCGTTCGATTCCGTCATATTCCGAACATCTACATCCCGATTTAAAGGTGTGCCGGCGGCCCACACACTGGCCGTAGTTGAGAAGAGTTAAATCGAAGGCAGCAATACGTGCGGTTGCACGCTCGCTTGGTGTAGCCCGGCCAATCATATCGGCCTTTCGAGCCGATGACAGGGGTTCAAATCCCCTAGCGAGCACTTCTCGAGGAACGAAGTGACGAGAGAGGAGCGCAGCGAGTGATTTGAACCCGGGGAGTCGCAGCCCGAAAGCGCAGCGAAGCGAGCATCCCGGACCGTCTCCATTCGGTTCACGATCCCCTAGCGAGCACTCTTCTGAAGATCTGTCCGGCGTGTGAGCGGGAGGAATTGCCGGAGCAACTCGCCGTACACGAGTGTTGAGAAACTGTTTTTCAATGGTTCCGATCAGTCTACAGAGAGACAGCGAGAGTGCCTCGGAGTCGTCCGAAAATCGAAGATTTTCGTGATCACGAGAATCGAAGATTCTCGAACGACTTGACCCCGAGGGTGAATCGCGTAAGACGGGATCCCACCGAGGCTTGGCTCCTTGGAGGTTGATGCAACACACTCACCACGCCTCGTCTTCGAGTTCCTGCTGCTTGTCGATCGCCGTGTCACAATCTTCGAGATAGATCATCTCACCGCTTCGCCCCCAAGAATCCACCCCGAAGTCGCCAGTTACGAGTTCGTCAATTGCGGTCTCGACGAACTCGTCATCCGTTCCGTCGGCCTGGAAATGGTAGTCACATAGTTTGTCAATACTGACTCCCGTTTCGATACGCCTCCGTCCACCCGGCGTATGGTTGTTGATGAGGATGCGAAGAATATCAGACATAACTGCTTTCTTCTTCGCCGAGTTGCTCATTATCCGACGGGGCGGTGGCATCGGTAAAGAATCTTCTCGTTGCACCCCCTTTCCCCCACCATTGCATTTTAGCATCGGTCTGTTGCATAGATGCAATACCTTTAATGTGTATGCACAGTACCTTCCACTATGATGGAGAAAGATAGCCGGATCAAGCGATCGGAGTACAGTGACCGTTCGCCGTTCGTTCGGCTATTGGAGAAACCGGCACATGTTCGAATCTACGATGTCTTTTTGCGAAAGCACTACACCGAGCTTTCGGCCGCAGAGGTCGCTGATCTCGGCGGCATCGACAAGGCCACGTTCCACAAAAACAAGAAGGAACTCCTCGATCTCGGCATTATCGAACAAACCCGCGTCAAGGGTCAGACGGAATATTATCGACTGAACAAGGAGAACGAGTTCGTCGAGATCCTTCACGACACCCACACCAAACTGCAGGCACACGCACCTGTAATCGCCGAACAGACGGAGGTGTACAAGCCGGGGTGGCTGCTGCACAGGGATATCGAGCAGATCCGCGACGCACTCGGGAACCGGCTTGAGACAGAACGTAATGATGTGTCGGGCGACGCTGCATCTGGGCCAACTGAATCGGAGCAATCCGAACGTGAACGCTCGTACGACAGGGCGGCCCAGAAAGCTGTCCTCCCCAAATAAGTGAGACAGACATGGCTGATTTATTATTAGATCGGGACCCCGAATCGCAATCGCTACCGCCAACGGAGTTCATCATTTTCCACGATGGGGATCCGGACGATCCGATTGCTTCACTCCACGATGAGGAAATGATGGTCCCTCGCGAGGGAAGTGAAATAACACTCTCGGAGTTGCTCATATATGATCCCGAACCAGATAGTGACACGGAGAGGGCCGGAGAACGGACTGAAGAGCTCGGAACGTTCCTTGTTGTCGATGTCAATTATGAGTATATATTGACGAAATTCTTCGAAGCCGAGGAGGACGAGGCCGAGGACGGAGCAGATGCCACAAAACTGCTTTCTGCAGCTCTAGTCGAGGTCTCGGAAACAGAGGACGCCTGACCTGGTTGAATCGGGCCTTCTTGCTCTCTCGTTACGCCTGTCAGTTTTCGCTGGAAAACGTGTGGCGTATTTAGTCGACGGTTGCCGACTTATATTAAAGCGCACCGATCACCGATTCGAACGTCGGAGCTTATGTCACAACGTCGTCCGCCAGCTACAACCGGTTCCGTGGCTTACCGATATCGATCGGCACTCGTTCGGTCTCGATCACGTCGGCCTCCGCAAGTTGGATCGTCACGCGTGAGAACAGCACCCTTGAGGCGATCCCGACACGCTCGACCCGGCCGAGGAGATCCCCGTCCGGCAGGGACGCCCGGAGACGCCCCGCGGGACCACGATCGCGCTCACCAACCAGCATAACCAGTGGATCGGCGTGCTCACGGGCGTGGCGCCGCTGGGTGACACTCCGTCGCGGGAAGCGCGGGGGCTCCGTAAGGTCGGGCGGCGCGATCCCGTGGAAGCACGGGAAGCGTGGGAACACCGCGAACGGAGCGCGCGGCGATGACCGACGGCCGAACGGCAGCGGAGGAGTTGCGGATGCATCTCGCCCAGGCGGCCACGCGGGTCGAGGATCCGGATGCCAGGGCGCACGTCGAGGCGGCGCTGGAGGCCGCCGAGGAACTTCCGGTGAGGCCGCTGGTGGAGTGTCCGGTCTGTGGGCGGGTTGGGTTACCAGAACGGATCACCGCTCACGAGTGCCGAACTTGGTAGAGGGGGAAGAAGTTCGGACAAGATAGTAATCGAACGAGACAATTCGATTCTTCGTATGCAAGATATAGCAATGCAGCAAGACAGGTGAGCTTGTTTCATGCCGGAATTAGTGAATATATACTCACTATACGTGCGCACTTAGGTCGCTCCCTTAACCGAAATTCAGCGAGGGAACGCGTTACGGACTTGGTGTTTGAAGTGGTCAGGTATTGTCCCCAGAAACGTCCGTCGGGACGCTGCCATCACTGGGATTGTTCCTGAGTGCTAATGGTGAATAGTCCCTCGAAACAAACACTAACTGGATACTATCGATGGCTGTTGCTCCCAAAACTTCCTCTTTTATTTGGTCATCTGCAAACTCTGCAGGATTCGTTGTCGCTAGTTCTGTTTCTCCCGGCACGTTTGCGGCGACATCGTGAGCATCGATCACAATCCAGAAATCTTCCTCGTCTTGAGCCCGGAGTTGAGTCAATTCGTCCTGTACCGATTCGTGCGAACTAATCCTCAGCCAGCCTTGGAACGTTGAGTAGAGCGTCTCCTTTCGCGCCTCGGCTCGTTGTTCGATCTCACGGATTACCTCCCGCAATTCATCAGTGACCTCGTAGACACCTCTTCCGGCTTTATCCTCGTAAAAATCCTCTAAATACCTCCATGCCGAATTTTCATCCCGATCAATTTCTGATTGAATCTCCTCGATATCACTCTCAGTTAGCTCCCCCTCGTAATTGACCTTCACCTGTTGGAGGTTCCGGAGAATGCCCCTCCGGTGCTCCTCGATAATTGAGTCCTTGGCATTTCGGAAGATGTTCTCAACCTGTTCCGTAGCGAAATACTCTGTTTCGTCACTAAACAAGTACCTCCTACATTCTCGGTGGTGAGGGTCAGTAAAGAAACAGAATCCGAGGATGACTCCCTTGTCGAGAAAGGCGTTGTCTGCCATTCTATAGGTCGTCTAGCTCCTCAGAGATAGCCGTATTGTACGAATCAGCGACGCTGTCTAAAGCCGAGGTGGACTGTCTTTCTGAGAGGGCTTCCTTCCGCTTCTGTGTTACCCGGCTCTGGAGATCTCTGCGCACTTTTTCCTTCTCTTCGCACCAGTCTTCAAGCGTCTCCGGATCAATATTTGAATGCTCCTCAAAGCGGAGAATGATTCTTGCGGCCCCCTCAATGAAGATCTCTGTGAAGTCATGGAGTTCTCTCGGGCTTCGCCCGATATCGACCAACAGGCGCATCGTGTCGTCCCAATCAAGGTAGATATCGTAAATTTCCGAGTAACGCTCCTCGTCGAAGTTCGCCAGCATCTCATCCAGAAGTTCTTCGATGTGGGTCTTCTCATCGGGGGCAACGAATTGGCTCAGCCTATGCTGACCTTCGTCTTGCGAAATCGTGTTTAAGTACCACCGCAAATCAGCATATGCGATAACGAAATCGTCGGGCGCAAAGTTCTGGTACTGGTACTCTTCCAGTTCCTCAGCTGTTTTGTCGCCGTGTTTAGTAACTACGTACTGAACCGCGTTGTAGATGTCGTCTTTGAGATCTTCAGACAGGTGGTCGAAGTCGGATTCGCTAACTTGGTCGGCCGGATAGTACGCCTGTCCACCAAAGTGATTCGCGTTGGGCCTGTACGTAACCGCTGAATTTAGATGAGCTTCGGAGATAGTACGGCCATACTTGTACCAGTACTTCGGCAGACCGACTTCTCGGTCGTATTCCTGCGCTAACAGCCGATCAGCTAAACAGCAAAGTTTGTGGATACGGGTCCGCCCCGTCTCACGGCTGTCCTGCTCGTGACGTTCCGCAGCCACCCGATACAGAAGATACTCCGGCGGCCCGAAGTCACCGAGGTCATCATCCGCCGGTGGCGACTCAGACATTCGTCTTATTCGGCCTATTGAATCCGGGTGCAAAATAATTGACGCTGTAATTACTTCCTGTATTCAGAGTGATCACCAGTAAGAACCATCACGAATACGACCAACCGCTGCACTGAGTGTTCAATTCTTCGGATCGGTTACACCCTGACTTGTGTGACATTCGCGCCCTGGGCGTTGTTTAGACGCCAGCGTTTAGCGGTCTGCCACCTCGATTGCGCGTTCGATGTTTCGCACCGCTGATTTCATGACAAGTTCGCGGAATTGACCGAACCACGTTCTCGCCCACAGCGTCTCACCGTATCGCTGTCGCAATCCGAAAAACACGGATTCAGCGTTTGAACGCTGGTTATGCTCCCGATCGTGGATGAGTAAGTTTCTCGCCCATCCTCGGAAGCCGGGGCCACGTTTCGGAATCAGTGGTGTGATACTTTCAGCCCGCAACCTCGTCCGGAGAGCTTCCCAATCGTATCCTTTATCCGCCGCCACAGCCGTTAGATCGTCGAGATTCCGCACTAACACCTGCAAACCAACTTGGGTATCGTGCGGTTGTTTCATCGAGCAGTGTATATCGATGATCGCGCTCGTTTCACAATCGATGAGTAGCGTGGTTTTGACCGCCTCAAACGTGTAATCTGTTCGTTTCGCGTAGTGCTGACTAGCTTGAACGCGATCCACGCCGGTTGCGTCGATTGCTTGGACATCTCCGAGTTGATACAGTTCGACCGACGCGTTGAGGATCGCTCGCCACCGCTTCATCGGGATCGCTTGCTTGCGCGCACAGACGGTCGAAAAGTGTGGCAGCGTCTCGACCGTCAAACCAAGTGAGTCTGCTACTCTCGGCATCTCTCGGAGAACATCCATTAATTTCCGGTAATCGTGTTCAAGATACTCTTTGAACCCCTGAACGGCGAGAATTACCCAGTCGGCATACCCCTCTTTTCCGGGTCGGTATGCGGGAGCTGGCTCACCAGCGACGGCTTTTTGAGCAAGCGTTACAACCGTTTCTGCGAAGCGGGCGGTCTTGGTTTGCACACCCAATCCGTCCCGCTTCAGTTCCTAGAAAATGTGGCACTTCTGCGGAGAGACGAGTACGGCAACCCGAGTGACACAGCTCTCAGACTGATCGGAATCAACCGTCTAAACAAGGCCCCATTATAGCTTCTGTTGGGAAGCCTTTCTTGTTACTCTTGGTACCGTCCTCTTCGATATCGACCTGCGAGGTCCGGCTAAAACTCGCCTCTAGATTCCAGTTTACATCGATCAGGTAGCGGCTACATCCCACGAGGAACTTTCAGAAGCATGAATCCCAACCCGAACCCCGAGGCGGACAAGGATCTTGAAGACCTTGATGATGAGGCCGGGAAAAATCCGGCGACCGATATCAACTCAGCGAGCACGACCCCTACTCGTCGTCGCTGCGACCGACAACCTTGACTTCGTTCTCGAACGGGAAGCCTTCAAAGGGATCCCGGGGTTCAATATCCATCCGGACCGGAAACGTGTATCCTGGCGGCTTCGGGGGGATGGAGTGGGTGAAAGTTGCACGACAATAGATTTCGTCGCCCTCGTGCTCCTCGTCAGGGTCGGAGTCGAACTCCCAGTCCTCGAGACTTTTGAGGACGAACCTCTCGTCGTCAATGATGAACGTTGTCGTCGTATCGTTCAGAAAATCCAGTCTGCATTCGTCTATCTCATCCGTGTCACTCGTAATCCACCCGTTCGAGAAAGTGATCCATTTGCCGGCCTCGACTGTGATCGGATCGTCCTCGTCCGGAAAGGCGTAGACATCTGCGTCCGGAACGTTTGGATTCGGGAGTTCGTCACCCTTCGTGTCGTCCGCGACGGCGACTCCCGTTCCGAAGACGCCAATCGTCGCAGCGCCCGTCGCAGCAGCCAGCACCATTCGCCTGTTGACATTCATCATACCATGTAATACCATTTCACCAACTATTAAAAAATTAACTCAACAAAAGGGCCCTGCGAGGTCTAACGTGGTCTCCTGTGGTTGGAATGACTGGAGCGATTATCTTTAATACACCATCTCCTCCAATGCAGCAAACCCGTGCGAGATCCCGTTGCCGATCGACAAATCCGATCTCAGATGCCAGACATCGATGAGATTATGCTGCGAGTTCAGCCTACTCCAGTTCGGTCAACTCCAGTACCGTCTCTAGATCACCAGCTGTCACGTGAGTGATGTTGAAGCCTTCTTGCCCACAGTAGGCCATGCGCTCGGAAAACTCCCCGCTGTCGACCCGGTCGTGGATCTCCGCATACGGAATCTTCTGGTCTAACTCGATAACTCGATCAAAGTCCAACCGTGCCCCGACCTCGTCGATCTGTTTCTCCTCAATGCGAAGCACGTGACTCAACGAGGCGCCCCACTCCTCGTGCACGTCCGATGTCGCGTACAAAAACACCACGTCACCCGGAGCAGCCGCCTCCCAGGCGTCCCGCCGGCCAAAGGCCTCTTGCTTCCAGTAGTCCCCGCCATTCACGTACTGGTGGTGTTTGAACGGATCATCACAGTACCGGGGCCCCTTTCCGCCCGCTTTACTGTGACCGGGCGGCGCAGCTTTCGACTGTTCGGCCCCGTTCACCTGGATAAGGAAGACGGTCATATGATTCGATGTGACCACAATCAGTGAAAGAACTCGGGTCCCCACCCCTCGGCGATCCACTTCTCACCCAACCCCCACCCACGCCGTCTCGCCGAGGCCCTCCCCACGCGCATCCACGCCAGCGACGGGTACCGCGAACTGCCACTGTCCCCCGGCTGGCACCGTCTCGGAGACGACTCCGACGTGTGTCATCCACGTCGCCGCGGTCACCACCCACGGCAGTCGTCGCGACGCAGCCCTCGCACGTCGCTGCGGGACTGCTCTCGCAGGTCAGCGCCCCACTCGGCGAGCGTTCCTACGCCGAGGCGATCGACCAGAACGTCGTCGTCGTCTCGCTGGCCGACTCGCTGTGGTCCTGCGAACGGCTGACGACAGCACGTGGCCGGAGTACGGCACTGTCCAGCGGATACTCCTGGGAGCATTTTGCTGTGAACAGTCTGCGAGCACGCTTCTACGACAAAGCCATCCAAAGTACCGACGTCCCCTTTTCAGTGAACGATCACCTCAACCGTCCGGGACCGTGGCCCGTCACACTCCACGAGCAGGATCGCCTGCCACGTCCCCAGGTCCGGCTCCCCGTCCCGAACCGGGACGGTGACGCTTTCACCCAAAAGGAGCGCCCGGAGATGGGAGTCGGCGTTGTCGTCGATCCGGTCGTGTTCCCACCCCTCGTCGGGAACGAGTTCCGAGAGGAACGTCTCCACGTCCCCGAGCAGTCGCGCTTCGGGTTCGTTGACGACGAGGCCGGCGGTGGTGTGGCGAACGAACACGGTGGCGACACCGTCCCCGGACGGCGGGAGAACGTCCGCCACCTGCTCCGTCACGTCGTGAACCGCAGTCCCGGTGTCGGTATCGACGGTAAACCGCATCTCGATCCGAGTTCGCCCGAGGCAGTATAAAAGGTGCCGGCCTATCCGACTACGCGGACGAGAACGGTGCCGATAACGTTCTTTTCGGCGATACAGTTAATACCTTGAAATATCATATATTATATGTGTATTCCAAGTGAACCCGGGGCAACAGCCACAGCTGGATCTGCAGCTTTCGACGACGCCGGTTCCCTCCCGGCGGCAGCTACAGGCCGTCGGACCGTCAGCGACGTCCGTGACGTCTGCAGGGTCGGAACTCTCCCTGGACGCGACGTTCGCGACGTTGAGCAACCGACGGCGGCGCGACGTGCTCCGGTACCTGAAGGGGAACCCGGGCGAGACGAGCGTCCGAACGCTTTCCGAGCGGATCGCCGCCTGGGAGAACGACGTCGACGTCTCCGAAGTGACCTACCGACAGCGGAAACGGGTGTACACGTCGCTCCACCAGACCCATCTCCCGAAACTGGCAGCGGGCGGATTCATCGAGTACGAACCTCACAGGGGCCGCGTCGCGCTGACGCCCGCCGCAGCCGAACTGGACGTCTATCTCGAGACGGTCGGGAAACACGAACTTCCCTGGAGCGAATACTACCTCGGGCTCGGTGCCGTCTCGCTTGCGACGACCGTCGCTCTCGCCCTCGGTGCCCTTCCGGCAGGGATCGTCACCGGAACGACGCTGGCTGCCGTCGTGAGCCTCGTGCTGTTCGTTTCGGCGCTCGTGCACGTCGCTTCCGGTCGTCGGATGCGACTCGAAGACGACACGGTCGACAAGTGAAAAACGTCGGAACGTCACCGACCGGGAACGCACTCGAGCTAGAACCGATCGAACACAGTCTCTCCCTGTTTTGCGGTGTAAAACGTCGCTGCGGTCGCGATCAACGCGAGCGCGACCAGCGCCCAGGTTCCCGGCGCGACAGCGGCGAACCCGGGAACGCCGAGCGCGGCGGCGAGCGTCAGGAGGATCCCGAGAACCGCGAGCCCAAGATACAGTTCGTTCCGGGAGATGCCGTACCGGGGCACCACCTCGAGGTAGACGGTCACCTGTCCGGCACGGTCCGTGAGTTCGACGGTCTTTTCGTCGGTGTCGTACTCGACGATTCCGAGTTCGTCCAGCTTCGGGAGATGCGTCTGGTGTAAGGAGACGTACACGCTTTGCCGGAGATTGTTCGGCGGCGGGCGCTCGCCCGCCTCCAGCGCCGCAACGTGTTCCGCCAGGTCGCTCACACTCGCCGGACCCGATCGCTCCGAGAGCCGCTCTAGCGCCAGGCGGCGTCGCTCGTTTCGGAGCACGTCGTGGATCTCGGTCTCCGCGAGATCGCCCACGTCGTCCCTCTCCTCGGCCGATTCGGACGACGACGTCTCCCCCGATGCTGCCGTCCTGTCCTCGCCCGACGCTTCGGCACCCCCCGATGTCATACGCAAGTGTCGTCACGCTGCTGCTATCAATCCTGCGCTGTCCTCGACGGCCACGGCCGGCCGGCGACTCACGCGAGCCAGTCGTCCGGCTTCGTGTCGTAATCGACGTCGTTCGCCGCCAGCCGGTCGAACAGGCCGTCATCGAGGTCGTGCTCTTCGAAGCCGTCGCCGTCGTACCGGATCCGAACGCCGATCTCGGTCCCCTCTGGTTCCCGCGAGCGCCGCCGGGCAAGTTCGATCTCTCGATCGTCGTATTCGACCCGGATCGTCGCGAGGTTGACCGGCCGGCCCCACAGCTGGAAGACGCGCTCGAGTGTCGCCCGTGTCTGTCGATCGTCGATCGCAACCCCGTTGTACTGGTGGCCCAACAGCAGTTCGCCCGCGTTGTCGAAGTTGCCGTCGTAGACGACGATCGTCGGCTTCCCGAAGTTGGTGAACCGCAACAGCAGCTTCTTTTTCACGTCGGCGGCGTCGGTCGAGGCGACCCGATACTCCTGGGCCGCTCGGGAGTACTCGTAGGTGAAGTAGTCGTACTCGTCGACGAACTCCTGAGTGAGAAACTCGTCGATGAACGTCACGTCGTTGTGACTCTCCCGCACCTCGAACAGGCGATCCCAGCCGGCGGTGTAGGGGACGTCCGCGATCGCCTCCTCGACGCTCCGGTACCGCTCGTCGTCGAAGAGATACCGAGCACGCCGCTCGAGTTGCGACCGAGTTACCCGTGCCAGGACGCCGTAGTTGTGCGGTTTGACCAGGGAGTAGTGACGCTCTGCGAGCCCTTCGTAGGTCAGCAGTTTCCAGGGATGCCGATCGGCGTCGACGGCTCTCTCGTCGTCGGGAGGGATCTCCCCGTCGCGGGTCCGTCTGGCGGCTGCAAGCGCCGACGCGTCCACCCGCGGGTCGTCGGGATCCAGTCGATCGAGCGACTCGATACCGACGTTCGCGACCGTCTCGTCGGGTTCGAGCAGTTCCCGGACGTACTCGAGGTCGACCGTGTCCTCGAAGTTCCGCCAGGTGACGCCGTCGACCCGGAGCAGCCGCTCTATGACCTCGCGCCGGTTGGCGCGGTTTTCGACGTACTCCCACAGCGCCCTGCCGAGTTTGTAGGGATTCAATCCGGGGGAGGCGAGAACCCGCGACATGTGGTCGGCGTAAGTGACGAACTCGTCCGTGCCGGCGAACTGCTCGTCTGCCATCATCAACGACTCCCAGTAACTCGCCCACCCCTCGTTTGTCACCTTGGTCATCTTCTGGGGGGCGAAGTAGTACGCCTCCTCCCGAAGCATCGAGAGCACGTCCGTCTGCCACTCCGGACGGTCGACCGCTTTCCGCTCCTCTTCGTCGTACCGTTTGCCGTATGCGAGAAGGAACCCGAGTACGTCACGCCGCGGCTCCGATGCCGTTCCCTTGGACTCCCCCTCCAGCCACTCGTCGTCGAAGACCGCCTCCCGAACCTCCGAGGACAGTTCGAGGTCTGCAGATACCTCGCGGCGTCCGTCCTCCGCCCCGTCGGGATCGTCGCCGCTGGTCGAGTTCTCGCTGTCGGAATCGCGGTCGGAGTCGGCAGAAAGCGGCCGATACTGGTCGATCGTATCCTCCAGACAGCTGACCGCGTCTATGAACTGCTCGACGTCGTCTCGAGGGATTTCGGGATCTTCCATGTACTCCTCGATCGCGTCGGCGTGACGGGACAGCATCGCCGCGGCGGCGGGCCCGTCCTCCCCCCGATCCGCGTACAGCCGATACCACTCGTTGTTCCGGAAGAAGTCCGCGTGGGCCTCGACGTGGGTGATGACCGCCTTCTGATCGGCGAGCGAGTTCGACTCCTGGAGGAACGCGTTCGCTGGCTCGTCATTGTTGACGATCTCGAAGGCCTTCCCGAGTCCGTGCTGGTCGCGTTTCCGCTGGCGATCGTACTTCATGCCCCACCGCCAGTGTGGATACCGTCGCTGGAAGCCGTCGTACGCGATCAGGTGGTTCATCTCCTCGTGGTCGACGACCCAGTAGTTCACCGGATACGGGTCGAGCCCGAGCTTCCGGGCCAGGTTTCGGGCTTCCCGAACCGGACCCAGAAGCTCCGTCGCCTCCCGCTTTGCGAGCAGTCGGTCGTCCCGGTATGCGTTGCTCATTCGTCGTCACTCCCGTCGGCGTCGGTCATTCGGTATCACTCTCCGTGCTCAGGATTTCGTAAATCGCGTCGGTCACGTCGTCGGCGTCCGACACCCGCGCGACGGCGACGTCGTCTGCGTCTCCGAACAGCTCCAGCAGCTCGTCGGCGTGGGTGGCGTTTACCGCACCGCCGCCGGGCTGAGTCTCGACGTACGCGTGGAGGTTCGCGTCGATCTCCCGCATCAGCGGGATCACGCGCTCGCGGGTGTCGTTCGCGGAGTTCTCGCTGTCGCCCGCGGCGAAGACGTACCGGTTCCACTCGTCGAACGGATACTCCTCTAAGATCTCGGCGGCCAGTTCGTAGGCTGCGGAGATCCGGGTCCCGCCGCCCGACTGGATGCCGAAGAACTCCCCGCGTTCGACCTCCCACGCCTCGGCGTCGTGGGCAACGTACCGGAACTCCGCCTCGTCGTACTTGCCGGTGAGATACCAGTCGAGCGGCGTCAGCACCCGCTCGACGAGTTCCCGCTTCCGCTCGCGCATCGACCCCGACACGTCACGGATGTTGACGACGACGACGTTCTTCTGTCGCCGCTCGATGATCTCCGGGTAGCGGTAGCGTTCGTCCTCCCGTCGGAACGGTATCTCCCGGATCCCTTCCCGGCGGAGCCGAACCGATACCGGCTCGCGTTCGACGTTCTCCTCCAGTTCTTCGAAACTCTCCCAGCGGTCGATCTCTCCGGTCAGGTCGGCCGCGGCGTCGGCGATCCACGCCCGCGAGACCGGGATCCGCCTGCTGCGAGCCCACCGGTAGACGTCGTCGACGTCGGCACCCGCGACGCGCAGTCCTTCCCGGACGTACTCCCCGTCGAAGTCCGTCGCGAGTTTCCGTTTGAGGCCGCGCTTGAACAGCTCCTCGAAGTCCAGCGTCGAGTTCGGACCGCTGCGGGTAACGTCGGTGAACTCCCCTTCGATCTCTTCGAGAACGCGTTTCCCTTTCGGTTCGAGATCGAGGCCGAGCTCCTCGTCGAGCTCCTGGGCGAACTCCTCGGGGTCCATCTCGTAATACTCGTGGTTCCCGCCTTCGTCCCCCGGCCCCCCGTCCTCCTCGCCGTCGCCGTCGTCTTCTCCGGGAACCGAAACCGGCTGTCCCGGCTCTGCGCCCTCCCCTTGTCCGACCCCACCCATCGACCGGCGATCGTACTCGAAGGACGGTAGGTCGACGATCTTGACGGGGACTCGGACCCGATCCGGTGACGATCCGGTCAAATCGCCGTGCGTGATGAACTCCGAGAGGTCCTGCCTGCGCTGTTCCCCGACGGCTTCGAACCGGTCGAGATCGTCTCTCAGTCCCATTCGTGTGCCACCTCCCGGAGGACGCGTCCGGTCGTCAGTTCGGCCGACGCGGTGGAATAACCGCGTTCGCACAGCCGGTCGATCGTTCGACGCTTCACCGTGGCGGTCTCGGTGTCCCCCGGGGGGTCCGCCCACTGGCCGGGGTCGAAGTCCGGAAACAGTCGCCTGACGTCTTCCCAGCTGTCAGCCTCGAGCACCGTCCGGATGATCGGGACTTCCCGGAGATCGACTCCCTCGACGGAGAAGTCCTCGTCACGATGCTCCCACGCGTACCTGTTCAGCGCCGCGATTACCTTCGTTCGCCGGAATTCGGCCACATCGTCGCCCGCCGAGGAACCATCGTACTCGGCGTCGTCGAACCGGCCGAGCTGCTCGGTTTCGAACAGCTTCATGACCAGCGGATCCGGCTCCACCTCGCCCTGGGACGTGGCAACGGTTCCGCCGGTGTCCCAGGCGTACACGTGCTCGACGTACTCGGTGACTGTCGCCTCGTCGACCCCCACCTCCGAGAGTATCGCGCCGAGGACGTCCGCCTCCTGGCGGTCCCGAACGTGGGACTTCACCGCCGCGACCCGGCTTTCGAACTCCGTGGTTTCCGCCCGGGAAAACACGGGGGCGGCAGCCAGCCCGTTCGCCATCGCGTCGAGCACGTCGTCGGGCATGATCACGTTCTCGACTGCAAGCTCCGGATGCGACCGGTCCCGTGGCTCCTCCAATAGTTCGGCGATCACGTCGCGGGTGTAGGTCACGGGAATCCCACTGCGACCGTCGTTGCTGTGGTTTCTACCGCCGCCTCGACCGACCGTCTTGCCGCCGTCTCGACTGGCGTCTCGGGTCCCTTCGCCGCCGAAGTCGAACTCCCCGATCTCGCGCCGCTCGTCGCCGATCTGGACGTACCCCTGCTCGAGCAGGCTCGCTTTCTCGACGGTTCCGAGATCCGCGGGGAGCCGGTCTGGATCGAGCCGGGTCACGACGTCGTACGTCGCTGCCGCGGCGACCGCGTGCGGGGCAAGCTCCCGAACCACCCCGCTCCCGTCGTGGATCGGTACGTGGACGGACTCCCGGACGCGATCGTCGGGATCGATCCCCTCCGCAGTCGCCCACACTTCGGTTTCCCCCGTCAGCTCGCGGCGGATGAGCTCCGCCTCGAGCCGCCGATCGGTGAGATACCGGAACTCGTGGCGATCCAGACGTCGTTTGAGCGCCTTCAGCGGATCAGTTCCGTCCCGGTCGGCGTACTGGTCCAACTCCACGTCGAGATCCGGGTTCGAGATGACGATCAGCTGGGTGTCGATATCCATCCCGATCCCCTTGTCGAGCTTGACGTGCCCCTCGTCGGGAACGTTGAGCAGCTTCCGCAGCAGGTCGGCGTGCTGGCTCGCGTCCTCGACGATCGAAAGCAGACCGTTTCCCTGTGAGAGCACGCCGTCGTAGGAGAACGCCTGCGGATTCTTCCGCCCGCGGGAGTCGAGCTCCCGGAGCATCCCGGGCATCCACGAGCCGACGAGTCGCTCTTTGGGTGTGCCGTCGTCTTCCGCATGGAGGATCCCGATCCCCCGACCGACGTCGACGTGGTAGTTTATCACCCGACAGTGTTCGCCGTCGGTCACCGCCGAGAAGAGATCGTTCCGGCCGGACCGCCGGTACTGCTCTTCGAGGAAGTCGTACGCCTCGCGGCTGAACGGGTCGAGTTCGCCCGGAACCGAGATCTCGCCGTCGACCAGTTCCGAGAGGTCCTCGACGATCTCTTCGCGGACCTCCCGCGGAAACACTGAAAGTGGGTGGACTTGCACCGGACTCTCGTGCCAGTCTTCCTCGTCGGCGTAGCCGTCCCCGTAGCCGAGGCTCCGATCCTGTGTGGCGCCGGCGACGTTCCACTCGAGGGTGTATCGGCGTCCCTCCGGCGTTCGGGAGTAGCCCCGGAGCCCGTTGACGAGACACCGTTTCAGCTCCGATTTCCCGGTGGCGGTCGGACCGTCGAACCAGATGATCTTCTCGGCTTTCCCTCGCCCGGCGACGATCGCCCGCAGATCGTCGACGAATGCGTTGAGCGTCGCGGTGTTGCCCAGAACCGCGTGTTCGCCGTCGCCGTACGGGTCGTCGAAGAACCGGTAGCGGGTCAGACGCTCGCCCCCTTCGAAGACGGTCCGGGTGCCCACGGACTCGATTCCGGCGAGGAGATACCGTGCCGCCCCCGCCGCGATCTGGGGATCGTGGAACGCTGCGTCGACGTACTCGCTCAGACTCATCGGGGGCTCGAACGCCTCCGAGAGCGCCTCGTCTGCAGCCCGGCGGTAGGCGTCTGCGTCCGCCGGCCGGCTTCCGTCAGACATCTTCCTCGAGTTCGTTTTTGGCGACCTCGGCGCCGGCGAACTCGAGCACCTCACGGGCGCCCGCCGCCGAGTAGCCCTGCTCTCTCAGGGCGTCGATCCAGGCAGCCCGATCGTCGTCGTCCGTCTCGCTTGCGGACACGAGCGCGGAGAAGTTGATGTTGTGCTTTTTGTCGTCCCAGAGCTTCCGCTCCAGCGCCCGTCGCAGTCGATCGTTCTCGTGAGGGTCGAAGGAGGTTCCCTCCCGGGCCCGCCGGGAGATCCAGTTGGAGATCTCCTGTCGGAAGTCGTCCTTGCGATCCGCCGGGATGTCGAGCCGCTCTTCGACCGCACGCAGGAACGTCTCGTCGGGATCCCCCTCGCGGCCGGTGAGTTCGTCCTCGACAGTGGTGTCGTCGATGTACGCCATCACGTGATCCACGTACTTTTCGCCCTGGCGTCGCAGTTCCTCGACGTCGTACGCCAGCGCGTGCCGGACGTCCTCTATTGCGCGCTCTTTGTACTCCTCGCGGACCAGTTCGAGCAGCCGCTCGTAGCGCTTGAGGTTGTCGGCGTCGATCGAGCCGTGGCTCTCGAGGTTCGCCTCGAAGTGACGGAACGTCGAAAGCGGCGAAAGGTATCCGCGCTCACGGTGGGTCGCGTCCATGATTGCCTCGGCGATCTCGTCGCCGATGAACCGGGCCGAGACGCCGGACATCCCTTCCGCGATCTCGGCGCGCTCGTCGCCGTCCTCCCGGAGCTTCTTCACGTCGACGGCGTCGACCTCGTCGAGTTCCCCGTTGTACGCCTTCGCCTTCTGCAACAGCGACACCGACTCGTCGGACGGCTCCTCGATCCGGGTCAACACGCCGAACAGTCCCGCCATCTCCAGGGTGTGGGGCTCGACGTTGACGTCGGGGACGTCCGCGTTCCGCAGCATCTTCCGGTAGATGTTCGCCTCCGACTCGTACTCGAGGACGTACGGGTAGTCGATGCGTTTCGTCCGGTCGTTGAACGCCTCCATCTTCTCGTCACCCGTCTTCTCGCGGTATTCGGGCATGTTCGTCCGGCCGACGATCACCTGGTCGATGTCGATTCGGGGGTTGTTCTTCGGTTTGATCGTCCGCTCTTGAGTGGCGTGCAGGAAGTCGTAGAGGAACTCCCGCTGGAGTTTGAGCAGCTCCTCCCCCGAGAAGAGTCCGCGGTTGGCGTTGCAGAACGCCCCGGCGTAGTCGAACGCTCGCGGATCCGACTCGCCGTAGACCGCGAGCTTCGAGTAGTTGACGTCGCCGGTGAGTTCGGTCTCGTCCTGGTTTTTCTTGTCCTTCGGCTCGAACGTCTCGATACACTGGCGCTTGTTCTCGCTTGCTGTCAGTCGGAGGATCTCGACGTGGGTGTCCATGACTGCCTCGAGGTCGTCGCCGTAGTGGGAGAGCAACGTGTCCATGTAGAACTCGCTTGCCGGATCCAGCGACTGGTCGTTCCGGATGGTGTACGGCGCGTCCAACCGGTCGTTGAGGTCCTCGAGGATCTCGTCGCGCTGTCCGGCCGGGAGCAACACGAGCGGGTCCTGGTTCATCGGCGATCGGACCTCGTCGTCGGCCGGATCCTGATCGCGAATGACGTCACACAGGTTCGTCCACCGGAACGTGTACATCCGACCGGCGTCCTCGAGGGTGTACGCCTCGAAGTAGCGCCGCACCAGCCAGTCGAAGTGCGACTTCCCGGAGCCGACCGGTCCGAGCAAGAGCTTGATCCGTTTTTCGGGGCCGAGCCCCCGGGCGCCCGACTTCACCTTGTTGACGAACTCGTGGATCGCCTCGTGGATCTCCCGGCCATAAAAGACGTGTTCGCCGTCGTGTAGCGGATCCTCCGCGGCGAGCCGATACTCGACGACGCCACGATCTTCGTCGTAGGTGGTGCCGTAGTGGTCGAACATGTCGGCGACCCGCTGGTGAGCGTTGCGTGCGACGTGGGGATCCTCGTACAGCGCCTCGAGATACCACTCGAACGACTTCGCCTCGCGAAGATCCGACGGCACTGACTCGCGGTACTTCCGGCTGATTTCCTCGAGCGTCCGTCCGGGCGTCATCGTTTGCTCCCGGGCGTCGACACAGGTCTCGTTTTACCGAGGACCGTGCGTGCGCTCTCTTCGAGAATGCGTTCGTGTTCGGTGCGTTCGTGTTCGGTGCGTTCGTGTTCGGTGCAGGTTCGTTTCCAGGGCGCGCCGTCCGCCCGGAACGCGTTGGGCGAGGTCATTGTTGTGTGTGCTCATTTACCACACCTCCGCGGCGACCGGGCGTCGAAGCCGACGACACATCGTTCGGGGACCAGCGGACGGGAGTGGTCGGTATTCCCGATCCGGTACCGGGACTACTATGGTTATGAGGATTAGAGATATTTAAGTGTATCGTGAGTCCCAGTTATCGCAGAAAGAAAAGCCAAAGACAGAGAGGAGCCATGCGGAGTGATATCATGTGAAAAAAGAGCCGTCTTTAAGTACTATACCGAGAAACCCTCACCGAAGCGGGATCGCTTTCCGGCTGTAGCTCACAATAAGGACATGAAGCTGCCGACGCTGCCGGACGGGTGGACGGTCTGGAACGACGGATCGAACGGGCAGGTCGTTCTCACGTATCGGCCGGACGTGTTCGACTCTCAGGCGTTTCCTGCTCCCTGTTTGCCGACGATCTACGTGAGTGACGGGCCGCAGGACTCGCGCCCGGCAGCCGCCCGCCGAGAGACCGACGGCTGGCAGGTGGTGCTGTTCCTGGAACCGGAGATCGAACTCGAACACCGGAGATACGACGATCAAAGCGACGCACTCGACGGGGCCATCTCGCTGGCCGAGGAGTTCGCCGACGGCGACATCGATTATCGCGAGGCGTACCAGCTCCCGCGGGAGGCGTACCTCGAGAAGCTCGACGAACTGGTTGGCTGACACGGGCGAGGCGGCCGGGACTCCTCCACCTTCCGACACACACCGAGAACCAGCAGCCTTATTGCGTATTCCAGGAAATAGATAACCGAGATGGCCGACAACGCTTCGTCCGACCGGGACGACGCCGTTCCCTCGTTTCCCCGGGACGAGATCCGGACCACGGTAGACACCGTCGTCGCCGCGGGTCAGTTGCTCGCGTCCCCACGGAAATGCAAGATCTGGCACGAGGTCTGGCTCCACGAGGGGCTCGACATCAAAGGGCTGACCGAGGTAACGTCGATCCCGCAGAGCACGCTGTACAATCTCACCAAGGAGATGGTCGAGGAAGGAAGCCTCTACCCGTCGGGGTCGGCCGACACCCGGGCCACGATTTACAAGCCCTCCAGGATGCAGATCTTCGTCTCGGAGCACCCGAAGGGGATCGGTCCCCAGTTTAACATCCACAGTACGCTCATCGGCGTGCTGGGACGCGGGGTACAGTCCGACGACGTCCAGATGTTCCTGGATCGGAACAACTACACGATCCTGCTCGAGGCGATCACCGGCGTACTCGTGATCCTCGACGATCCCGACACCGACGAAACCAGCCTCGACCAGCTGTTCGAACACATGAGTCCCGCAGACGCACGGATGATCCAGGGCCACATCGCGGCGGTCCTGAAACGGGAAACCGAAAAGGACGGGATCGACTGGAAGTTCCCCGACGATCCGGCGATCGCACCCACAACCCTCTCGTCGCCGGAGTAGTCCCGGCCACCCGGGAGCTACGGCGTTTGGCCCAGAGTTTTCGATCGTCCCTCCGATAGTTTTCGATCGTCCTCTCTCCGGAGTCCGCCGCTTTTGCCCGGTCTCCCACGGAAACTCCGTTCCGTGCCGGCGGGACTGACCACAATCCTTATAGTACATTACAGAAAACCAATAACTGATAATGAGTAATCGACGGTCGGTTCAAAGAAGGGGACGGACGTCGAGGCGGAGATTTCTAGCCTTCGGTGGCGCCACCGTGGCGACGTCTCTCGGTGGCTGTCTCGGCGACGTCGGAGAAACGACGGACACCGTCACGTTCGGAACGCTGCCGATCGCCGCAGTTGCGGAGGTGTTCGTCGCCAAGAACCGGGGCTTTTTCGCGGATCGGGACATCGAGATCGAGACCGAACGAATCACCGGCGCCTCCCAGGCGGTTCCCCAGCTCGCATCCGGGGATATCGACGTCGCGAGCGGCTCGATCGGGGCGGGCGTGTTCAACTCGATCGCCCAGGACGTCCCCGTTCGGGCGGTGGCAGACCAGACGCAGTACTGGGACGACCAGCCATCAGGTAACAGGTTCTGGATTCGAGCGGAGCTGTACCAGGAAGGGATGTCCTTTGCTGACCTCCCGGAGAACCCGACAGTGGCGATCAACGGGGAGGCGACGTCGATGGACTACCTTCTGGGGCGGCTGCTCCAGCTCAACGACATGGGTTGGAACGACCTGACGGTAACGGAGATGCCGTTCCCGGACATGATCTCGGCGATGGGCTCGGGGGAGATCGACGCCTGTACGATCCCCGATCCGCTCGGGCTGCAGGTCGCCCAGGAAACCGGCGCGGGCCAGTTGCTGTACGGCTCCCAGCTCGCCCCCCGGATGCAGATCGCGACGTATTTCTTCGGGGAGCCGTTCATGGAGAACCGACCCGACGTCGCCAGACGGTGGCTGGAGGCGTATCTCCTCGGCGTCCGCGAGTACTACGATATGGGCGGATTCCCGAACGAGGAGGTCGCCTCGATCATCAGCGAGGAGATCGACGTTCCCGTCCCCGCGATCCAGGCGTCGATCCCGTCGCTCGTCCACAAGAACGGCCGGATGAACGTCGACAGCTTGATGCGGCAACAGGAGTTTCACGCGTGTCGCGGCTATCTCGACGAGACGGTTTCCGCCGACGAAATCGTCGACGAAACCCTGCTGGACGCTGCCCTCGAGGAGGTCGGGCGGCTGGACGAGGCGGAAGCGACTCCCTCGGTGGACACGATCCACGAGTGGAGCGAGACGGCGCCGGCTCCGTACGCCCCGGTCGGAGAGATCACCGTTCCGGAGGGATTCCCCGGGGAACGGATCTGCGAGTGATACCCTGTGACGCTGGGATCTCCAGAGTTCGGATCGCGGTCGTGGTCGAACGTCTCCGAACGGAAACGTTCCAGTAGCTCCAGCCCCAACCAGCACCCAATGCGGGACGCTTCCGCCCCGGGCGAGGCCGGTGTCGGCGACGGGTCAGCCGGTAGCGAGTTACCCGACGGCACGGGGTCGGGGACGCCATCCGGACGAAGCGATCCCTGCCTCCGAGCGACTGCGGTCAACAAGGTGTACCGCTCACCCTCCGGGGACGTCTCGGCACTCGAAGACGTAAACCTCGAGGTGTACGACCGGGAGTTCTTCTGTCTGGTCGGCCCCTCCGGCTGCGGCAAGTCGACGTTCCTTCGGCTTCTGGGCGGGCTACTCGAGTGTGACTCCGGCGATATCGAGATCCTGAAACCCGAGCCCGAGGACGGGCCGACGACCAGTATGGTCTTCCAGGAGTACGGGATCTTCCCCTGGAAGTCCGTCGTGGAGAACGTCGCCTTCGGCCTCAAGATGCGTGGCGTCCCCAAACCCCGCCGCCACGAGATCGCCCGGCGGTACATCGAGAAGGTGAACCTGGACGGCTTCGAGGAGTCGTATCCACACCAGCTGTCCGGCGGGATGAAACAGCGAGTGAGCATCGCGCGAGCGTTCGCGAACGATCCCGAGATCTTCCTCATGGACGAGCCGTTCGGAGCGCTCGACGCACAGACGAAACAGTACCTCCTCGAGGAGTTGCTCTCCCTGTGGAACGAGTCGAAAAAGACCGTCGTATACGTCACACACGACATCGAGGAGGCGATCCACCTCGGGGACCGGATCGGCGTCATGTCTGCCAGACCGGGGCGGATAAAGACTGTCGTCGACGTAGATCTCGATCGGCCCCGAACCCGCGACAACATTCCGGTTGGCCGGTTCGAGGAGATCCAGGAAACGGTGTGGACCAGCCTGAGCGACGAGGTCGAGCGGTCGGTCGAACGATCGAGTGGGCGGACCCCCTGATCGGTCATGCAGTCCCGTTCGACAGTCGGCGCCCGGCTCCGATTGAACCTCCTTCCGATACTTTCGGTGCTGCTGCTGTGGGAGGTTGCCTCCCGTGCCGCCCTGATTCATCCGGTGTTCTTCCCGGCGCCGACGACGGTGCTTGTGGCGACCGTCGAGGAGTTTCTCCACGGGGAACTGCTGTATCACCTGGGGGTCAGCCTCCGGCGGATCCTGCTTGCATTCCTGGTTGGCGCCACAGGCGGGATCGCAGTTGGGCTGGTGATGGGGTGGTCACGCGAGATCCGGCTGCTGGTGAACCCCCACGTCGCGATACTGTATCCCGTCCCGAAGATCACGCTGTTGCCGATCGCGTTCTCGTTGTTCGGCGTCACGGAACTCGCGCGGATCCTCACCATGGGCCTTGCGGTGTTCCTGCTGGTGGCAGTCAACACGATGGCGGGCGTCAGGCAGATCGACGACGTCTACGTCGACGTCGCCATCGACAACGGGGCAGGGACGCTAGCGCTGTATCGGGAGGTCATCGTCCCCGGAGCATTACCGCAGATCACGACCGGACTCAGCCTCGGGTTCGGGATCGGGTTCGTGCTGATCGTCGTCATCGAGATGGTCGGCGCGAACTCCGGGCTCGGCTACGTGATCTGGAACTCCTGGCAGCTGTTCACGATCACCCGAATGTACGTCGCGCTTTTCGTCATCAACGTGCTCGGGGTCGTGTTCGTTTACGGTATCGAGGAGCTGGGCGAATACCTGACGCCCTGGGAGGGAGCATGACTGGATCACTGCACTCGGGGGTGGGGCTATGAGAAACCGCGAATACGCCGCCCAGATCGGCTCCGCCGTGGCCGTCCTGGTACTCTGGCAGCTCTCCGTCGACGTTGTCGGCCTAATCAACCCGTCTGTGTTGCCGGCGCCGACGGCAATCGCAGTCACGACGGCGACGCTCGCGACCGACGCGGGCTTTCTCGCCCACGTCGGGTCGACGCTCCGACGCACGGTGATCGCGTCGGCGTTCGCGGCCGGGTTCGGGATCGTGATCGGGCTGGCGATGGGGTACAGCGACACGATCCGGTCGCTGTTGGGCCCGATCTTCTCGGCACTGTACCCGCTTCCGGTCGTTGCGCTGTTGCCGCTTTTGATCCTGATCTTCGGCCGGGGTGACGGCGCGTTGATATTCGCCGCCGCGTTCGGCGGGTTCTTCCTCGTGGCGTGGAACGCCATGAGCGCCGCCGGGGGAATCGAGTCAGTGTACTTCGACGTCGCCCGCGACAACGGCGCAACGTCGACGTACGCCTTGTTCAGGGAGGTGCTGCTTCCGGGCTCACTCCCGGTCGTGTTCACGGGACTTCGCCTGGGGTTGAGCACGTCGTTTTTGATTGTGATCTCGGTGGAGCTGATCGCCGCCAACGACGGGCTCGGCTACTTCATGTGGGTCTCGTGGAACACCTATCAGCTCGGGGAACTGTACGCTTCGGTGGTCGTCATCGGCGCGTTCGGGATCGCGATCACCTACGGCCTCGAGCGGATCCAGCGCTATCTGGTCCCCTGGGAGGAAGAAACGCCACACAGAAGGATGATGTGACCCAAAGACGACGTTCTCTCCGACGACGATCCCACAACTCTTAACCCCGACAACTCCGGATTTTCCCTATGGACGAATCGGAAGTGCGCGAGTTGCTCGAAGCCGTCGAGGATCCGGATCTCGGGGACGACATCGTCTCCCTGGGGCTCGTAAACGCCATCGAAATCGAAGAGGAGACGGTCCGCGTCTCGCTTGCCCTCGGGGCACCGTACGCCCCACACGAGAGTCAGATCGCAAACGACGTCCGTGAGGTACTCTCTGCAGAGGGGCTCGAGGTCGACATCTCCGCGGCAGTTCCCTCCCAGCTGTCCGAGGAGGAGCAGGTGTTACCGAACATCAAAAACATCATCGCCGTCGCCTCGGGGAAGGGCGGCGTCGGGAAGTCGACGGTTTCGGTCAACATCGCGGCCGGGCTCTCCCAGCTCGGCGCCCGCGTCGGGCTGTTCGACACCGACGTGTACGGGCCGAACGTCCCGCGGATGCTCGACGCCGACCAGCACGCCCAGGCGACCGAGCGGGAGACGATCCTCCCGCCGGAGAAACACGGCATGAAGCTGATGAGCATGGGCTTTCTCGTCGGCGAGGAGGAGCCGGTCATCTGGCGGGGTGCGATGGTCCACAAGGTGCTCACCCAGCTGATCGAGGACGTCGAATGGGGCGAACTCGACTACCTCGTGCTCGACATGCCGCCCGGAACCGGCGACACCCAGCTCACCATCCTCCAGACGCTACCGCTCACGGGCGCCGTCATCGTCACCACCCCGCAGGGCGTCGCGGTCGACGACGCACGCAAGGGACTGCGGATGTTCGGCGAACACGGCACCAACGTGTTGGGAATCACCGAGAACATGTCCGGGTTCCGCTGTCCCGACTGTGGCAGCTTCCACGAGATCTTCGGCTCGGGCGGAGGAGAGGAGTTCGCCGCGGAGAACAACCTGCCGTTCCTCGGCGGGATCCCGCTGGATCCGGCCGTCCGCTCGGGCGGCGACGAGGGGAAGCCGGTCGTGATGGACGAGGACAGCGAGACCGGCGAGGCGTTCCGCACGCTCACGGAGAACGTTGCCAACAACGTCGGCATCGTCCGGCGTCGCGACGCGAGCCAGCAGAACTCCTGATCGACGTCAGTACCGCTCATGAGTGGCGAAGACGACCCCGAACGCGCCCGAATGCTCCGTGAGGTGGCCGAGGACGTCCGCGGCGGAAGCTCCGAAAGCGAACAGGTCGCCGCGTTCCTCTACCGGGTGTCGGACCTGTACGATCCCGACGAGGAGACTACCCCCGAAGACATCTACCGGAACGTCCGCAACATCATGCGGATCAAAGAGCGGGGTACCCTCGATCGGGATCGGTAGCCGAGATCAGCCATCCGGTCACGCCATCGACCGCACGAACTCGCCGCGATTTTCGAGAAACTGTTTTCCGAAGAACTGTCCGTGGAAGCCGAACGGCAACACGCAGGGAAGCGGCGCCCTGGCGAGTTCCGCGAACGATCCGGCGTCCAGCACGAGCAGGAACGACCGGGCCCCGGACTCGTCGACTGGCGCCGGGTGATCGGCGTCGAGAACGACCGAGAGGACGACGCCGTCGTCCTCATCTTCGTCGTCCTCGTCTCCGTCTCCCTCACCGTCTCCATCTCTCCCACCGTCTCCGTGGTCGGCATCCCGTGTTGCGAGCGTGCGCGGGACGAACACCGGCTCTCCCGGGTAACAGTCGTCCTCCCGCCACACCCGAGTCGTTCGCGCCTCGAGATCGATCTTGCAGAGCCGGTCGGGAAGGGTTCGCGCCGGTCGATCACCGTTACCTGCGGCGTAAACGTACCGATAGGGACGTCCGTTCATCCGGCTGTAGTTGACGGTCGGGAACTCGACGGGAGCGTCGTAAAGCGACTCCGTCGTCGCCGAACGTTCGGCGACGCCGTTTCGCGCTGTCGGGATCGACAGTTCGTGTCGCCGGAGCTGTCCGCCCGGCAGCGTCGCCTCCGAGTTCCGCAGGGTGGAAAGCGAGAGCGATCGGACGATCTCGGCATCGTCGTAGGCGACCAGATCCACGACGAGGCCCGTTCCGTCGTCCGTCCCGTTCCCGCCGTCCCCCACCGGATGCTCGAAGGCGTTGACGTGGTGGAACGCAAAACACGGATCGAGGGGCGCAATCGCGACGTGCTCGCCCGTCTCGCGGTCGAACACGAGCAGGTTCGCGTCGTCGTCGGTCCACTCGAACGCCTCACTGATCGGCCCCTCATCGAGCAGGTCGAGGGGCTCGATCCGGAACGGTGACTCCAGCAAAACCACGTGGCCGTCCGTCAGACCGAACGAATGGAGGTAGGCGGGTCGCTCGCGTTCGAGGCGCCCGAACGTCTCGAACGTCTTCTCTCCGAGCTCGCGACGGCAGAGCAGATACTCGCTGGTCCATCCAAACCTGGTGCCGACCGCGATCGCCTCGCCGCGTCGGTGATCCCGATGGACGTGCGCGAGCAGCATCGTCGCGTCGGTGTCGACAATCCGATCGACAGTCGGTCCCGAATCGAGCGTCTCCAGATCGACGACGACCCCCCGCGGCGTCTCGGTCACCGCACGGATCGAGCCGTCGACGACCTCGAACCCGACGGAGGCGTTGTCGGTCGGTGCGGGCGAAAGCACCCGACCCAGCCGCTCGAAGACGTCGGCGTACGGGTCGGTGCCGAACTGGTCGCGCGCGAGGCGACCCTCCGTGTCGACCGACTCGAACTCCTCGGATCGGAGAAACCGTGCGGCAAAGGAAACGT
Source organism: Halalkaliarchaeum sp. AArc-GB (assembly GCF_031432225.1). Classification (NCBI taxonomy): domain Archaea; kingdom Methanobacteriati; phylum Methanobacteriota; class Halobacteria; order Halobacteriales; family Haloferacaceae; genus Halalkaliarchaeum; species Halalkaliarchaeum sp. AArc-GB. Next base: position 126,793 of record NZ_JAVKGM010000002.1, read on the forward strand.
AGTTCGACGCGCCGTCGAGACGAAACCGGCGCAACAGTGCGAGACCGTCGAACCAGTGGTTCACCGAGCGCCCGTCCGCGATCGTAAACCGACCCGGACCGTTACACAGCAGCGTGCCCGCCAGCCAGTCGGGAAGTTCCCCCTCGACGCCGAGCGCCGTCTCGCCGAACTCGCGATCGAGATCCCGGAGCCCGACGGCGTGTTTCGACTCCATCCCTATCGATCGCACGCACTCCACCCCCTAAACTGTCGTGTCTTCCCGGCAAAAAACGGACCGCACTGCGATCGAACTCGGCGGCTAGAGGAAGTCTTCGACGTGGTCTGCGACTTCCTCGGGCGTGTCGCCGACGGGGACGCCCGCCTCGTTGAGCGCCTCGATCTTGGATTCGGCGGTGCCGGTGCCGGAGCCGGAGACGATGGCGCCGGCGTGACCCATCCGCTTGCCCGGCGGGGCGGTCCGGCCGGCGATAAAGCCCGCGACCGGAGTGTCCATGTGCTCGGCGATGAACGCCGCCGCCCGTTCCTCGTCCTCCCCGCCGATCTCGCCACACATGACGACGGCGTCGGTGTCGGTGTCGGCCTCGAAGGCTTCGAGCGCGTCGATAAACGACGTCCCGATGATCGGATCCCCGCCGATGCCGACGGCGGTAGTCTGACCGATCCCCCGCTGGGTGAGGTTGTCCACCACCTGGTAGGTGAGCGTTCCCGACCGAGAGACGAGTCCGACGTTCCCCTCCGCGAAAATGTTGCCCGGCAGGATGCCGAGTTTGGCCTCGCCCGGCGTGATGATCCCCGGACAGTTCGGTCCGATGAGCCGGGTGTCGACCTCCGAAAGCCGCTTTTTGACCCGTGCCATGTCCTGGGTCGGAATCCCCTCGGTGATGGCGACCACCAGATCCAGATCCGTGTCCAGCGCCTCGAAGATCGCGTCGGCCGCAAACGCCGGCGGAACGAACACGACCGACGCGTTCGCGTTCTCGGCCTCGACCGCCCGATCGACGGTGTCGTAGACGGGGACGTCGTGGACCGACTCGCCGCCCTTTCCGGGGACGGCACCGGCCACGACGTTCGTCCCGTAGTCGATCATCTGTTCGGCGTGGAACCGACCCTCGCCGCCGGTGATGCCCTGTACCACCACTCGCGTGTCGTCGTCGACGAAGATACTCATTCTTCGGTCACCTCCTCGGTGTTCGCGATCGCACGCTGGACGGCTTCCTCCAGCGTCGGTTCGACGTCGACGAGATCCGTATCGAGGATCTCCATTCCCTCCTCGGCGTTCGTGCCTGCCAGCCGAACGACGACCGGCTTGGGAACCGTCTCGAACGCCGACAGCGCCTCGTTGATCCCCCGAGCGACCTCGTCGCCGCGGGTGATCCCGCCGAAGATGTTGAACACGACCGACTCGACGTTCGGATCCGAAAACACCAGATCCAGCGCGTTCATGACGCGTTCGGCCTTCGCGCCGCCGCCGATGTCCAGGAAGTTCGCGGGGTCGCCGCCGTAGTAGTCCACCAGGTCGAGCGTCGTCATCACCAGGCCCGCGCCGTTGCCGATGATACCGACGTTACCCGAGAGCCGGACGTAATCGAGGTCGTACTCGCCGGCCTTCCGCTCGAGGTCGTCCTCGTAGGCCTCCTCCTCGAGTTCGGCGAGTTCGGGCTGGCGGAACAGCGCGTCCTCGTCGATGTTCATCACGGCGTCGGCGGCGACGACCTCGTCGTCGCTGGTGATCATCACGGGGTTGACCTCGATCTCGGAGGCGTCCCGCTCTTCGAAGAGGTCATACAGCGTCGAGAGGATCCCGGAGACGTCGCGCGCGAACTCACGGGGGACGCCCGCGTCGTAGACGGCCTTGCGAGCCTGGTACGGCTGCATGCCGAAGGAGGGATCGACGTGTTCGCGGGCGATCGCCTCGGGCGTCTCCTCGGCGACCTGTTCGATGTCGACACCGCCCTCCGTCGAGACCATCGCCACGGGCCGTCCCTTCCCGCGGTCCATCGTCACGCCGACGTACAGTTCGTCGACGAAGTCGACCCCTGCCTCGACGAGCACTTTCTCGACGGTGTATCCCTTGAGATCCATCCCGAGAATCTCCTCGGCGTACGTTTCCGCCTCCTCGCGGTCGCCTGCGATCTTGATCCCGCCGGCTTTCCCCCGACCGCCCACGTGAACCTGGGCCTTGATTGCCGCGGGGAAGCCGATCTCGTCGACCGCGTCCAGAACCTCCGACACGCTCGAGGCGAGCCTCGACTCCGGTACTGGAATTCCCGCGTCCGCGAAGATTTCCTTCGCCTGGTGTTCGTGCAGTTTCATACGTCCGTATCCGCGTCCGATAGTCGCTTAAAACCGTCCATTCTCGGCTCGCGTCAACGAGGCACATTCCCGGCACTCTACCGCCACCCATCTCCGAACTCGACAACCCCTTTATCAGGGGAGCGTCTACTGCCCGTATGGATCCACCTCGCGACGCGGTGGTCGACGGCGGGAACACAACAGTAGTCGGCGACCTGCTCTCGCGGGAGCGCCGGAGCGCCGATCCCGCACTCTACGACGCCGGCTCGGACCGCGAGTTCAGCTATCACGACCTCATCACGACCTCCTACAGGGCGTGTAACGTCCTCAGGTATCTCGGGACGACAGGCGGATCCCGGGTCCAGATCGAACCGGAACTCGCGCCCAAACCCCTGTTTACCTTCCTCGGTGCCGCAATGCTGGGCGCGCCGGTGTCGTTTGCCCCGCAAACTGCCCCGAAGCCGGACAGCGCTCCCGCGGCCACGGTCGTTCCCGCCCGGCGGGAGCGCGAGTTCGACCTCCCGCCCGGGAGCAAACTCGCAGTGTACGGTGGGAGTCCCGACGACCCCCGGACGACCCACTGGGAAAAGGAGGCCTGGAGCGAGAACCCCGGCGTTCCGCCGTACGACGTCGCGCCCGACGACGTGTTGCTCGAGGTCGACGCCGACGTCTCCGGGGCGGGACCTGTCGTCACTCACGCAGCCGCACTCGGGGCGGCAGCCGTCGCCGCTTCCGGAATGCACCTCTCTGCCGACGACAGGGTCGCCGTCTACGGCTTACCGACGGATCCGCGCGTCCTCGCGGCGGGCGTGCTCGCCCCGATCACTGTCGGCGCGACGGTCGTGCTTCCCGACGAGCGAGACCACGGACCGGCAGACGTGACTGTCGCCGTCGTGGACGCGGGAGCCACAGGCGGCGACGTCGCCACGTTCGAGGTGGAGCGGATCGATCTGCCCTGACAGCGATCAATCGGCGTCCTGGCCGGAAAGCAGCTCCCGCGTCTTCGCGTGCCGCCGTCGAAACATGCCGTCGAATCCGAGGGACGAAACCGGTGACGCGAGGACGTTCAGCCGGCCGCCCGGGAGCTCGTACTCGACGGTGTCGACCATCACCGTCTCGTCCGCGTCGCCGAAAAACGAGTGGGTGTGCTCCCACTTCCGGAACGGCCCGCCGACCATGTCGTCCCGGAACCACGCGCGACCCTCCTCGCGGCAGCGTTCGACGATCCGGGCGGTAAAGGAAAACCGAGGACCGACACCGAACGGGCGCATCGAGAGCCGGAGCTGTGCCCCCTGTTCGAGTATCGGTGGGTTCCGCTCGCCGTCCGGACCGCGAACCGACTCGACGGACATTCCCATCCAGTCGGGCGTCAGCGCCTCCAGTCCATCGGGCCGGGAGTGAAACTCCCAGACGTCCTCGAGCGGGGCGGCGATCCGCGTCTCGCGCCTGTAGGTGGGCATGTTCCGGGATAGGGCCCGAATTCGGTTAACCGCTCTGCCGCCGATCCACCGATCATCATCCACCAGCATATAAGGTGTATTATCGAATATATCCATACGAACGTCCAGATAGATCGGGAATATTTGCGCGAGAATTCCAGATATCTCGAAGAAATTCCTCTACTAGGATAATTATAAGTAGGTTACTCCCCTGAGAATGGCTGTGATGTCAACGAAAACCACACCGCCGCCCCCGGCACCCGATTGGGTCGCTCCCTCGCAGTGTCCCTTCTGTGAGGCGGCCCTTGCGGATCCGGGAGCGGGATTCATGGAGCACCTGCGGGAGAATCCGACCTGCGAACGCGGATTCGAACAGTGGCGAAACAACGTCGCCGACGACATGCGCGGGGAGTGGGGTGGTTGACGGGATCGGGAAGTCACCTCGCGGAGCCGCCGGCCTCCTGTCCGGCACCGCCTGCCACATTCTCTCCAGTCGTCGCGTCGATTGGAGTGTCTGATTTTGCTGCCTCGTTGTGACCTAAAGTCCTTTGAGCGTCGATACCAAACGGAGAGTATGCAACCCTCCAGGGAGCGCGAGGAGACCGATGCCGGAGCGGGCGAGTCCGTCGAGGACATCATCGACGAGAGCCTTCTCGACGACGACCTCCTCGAGGACGGTCCACACGCCGGAGGGTCATCCCGGGAGACCGGCGTGACGGAAGCCCCCGAATCGGCTCCGGACGCGGCCGAGACAACCGACGGCAAACCCCCGCTCGTTGGGACGAACGGGCGACTGTTCTCGGGGAAGGCGACGCTTCTCGCGATCCTCCTGACCGGGATCGGCATGTTCCTCGGCGGGGCGATACCGCTTATCGGGGGAATCGGCCGGTTCGTCGGATTGTTTCTGGCAGCGTTCCTCGTGGGACTGGTGCTTTCCGAACGGCGCTACCTCGAGACGGGACTCGTCGGCGCCGGCGCCGCGACCGTCACCGTCCTGTCGGGGTTTCTCGGGGGCGCGTTCCTTCCGGTGAGCCTGCAAGTGCTCCAGGATTACGGCGTGAGCTTCGCGATTGTCGCCGCCGCGGTCGGACTGGTCCTGGCGGTTGTCGGACACTACCTGGGCCGGGATCTCCGGGACGGGCTCTCCCGGGACCTGGAGTGAGTTCCCGGAACGGAAGTCAGGGTATCTCGAACCGGTTCCCGCGGCGGGCGAGCAGCCCGCGGTTTCCGAGCACCACGAGTGCCTCCTCGACCGTCTCCCGCCGGGCGTTCATCTCGGCTGCGACCGCCGAGGGCGTTCCGTCGGTCGCCGCGACCGCCGCAAGCACCTCGGCGTAAAACTGGGAGTCCGCCTCGGTGCCGAGATAGTCGCTGAACTGATCGAGTACTTCCGTCAGTCGGCCGTGAACCCACCGCTGTGCGATCGACAGCTCCCGGGTGAGGTCCCGGAGGTCCTCGTACTCGGCGGCCAGTTCCTCGACGTCGGCTGGACCGTCACTCTCCGGGATCTCGACCGACAGGTGGGGACACCGGCCGTTCATGTCGAGATCGAGGTTCGCCGGGTAGGCGCTCTTGGCGTCGAAGCTGTACGGGGAGAGACTCACCTCGAGCCTCACGCTCCGGGAGATGTGAAAATACTTCCGGCGCTTCTGGTCGGTAACCGATTCGATGAGACCGGCCTCCTCCAGCTTCCGGAGGTGGTCGATCACCGCTTTCGGACTGACGCCGAGATACTCGCTGATCTCCGTGACGTAGCAGGGTTTCTGCGAGAGGAGACGGAGGATCCGTCGGCGGTTCTCGTTGCCGAGCAGATCCAGGAGTACCGCGGAGTCCATATACATCAGGTAAACGGTTTATATATAAAAGGGTTTCTTCGATGGCGCCGCCGCCGGCTAGAACCGGCTCTCGAATCCGATGCCCAGCGACTCGTCGGTGCGGGCAACGCTCTCGCCGGCGTCGACGTCCGAACAGACCGCCCGGATCGCGTCGACGTTCTCGGGGACGACGTCGCTTTCCTGGTGGATCGCCTGGAAGAGATACAGGTCCCGTCCTTTCGTCGAGATCGAGCGACCCCAGATACAGTTCTCCCACAGATCACCCCGCGGCCGACCGGCGTCGAGCGCGTATTCCTTGAGCTTTCCCGCGCCGTCGATGTCCGCCTCCTCGGGGATCAAAAAGAGTCGGGACTCCGCGTCGAGCAGTTGCCGGATCTCCTCTGCGGGAGGGGTAGCGTCGAGAGTGACGTTGACGCCGTGCATGTGCATCATCGTCGCCGGCACCTTCATCCCCATCGTGTCGATGTCCAGTTCGGGGAAGATCGTCTTCACGTCCGGGCCGTGATGGGACGGAATCTCGACGGGGTCCGGAAGGATGTCGTTTATCGGCCCCCGATCGGATTGGCCGGGATCGCCGCCCCGCCGCACCAGCGTCGCCCGGGTCTTCCGGACGCCGTACTCCTCCCGGAGCGGTGCGAGCAGCCGCGAGAGCCCCGTCGTGTTACACGAGACCACACGAACGTAGTCGAGATCCCGCACGGCATCGTAGTTGGCACGGGCGACGAAGCTCCCGTCTGCCACGTCGGCGTCTTCCCCACCCTGGAAGATCGCTGGCGTCTGATACGCCTCGTACATCGCACGGTTTTGTGCGCCGATTCCGGAGGGACAGGTGTCGACGACGACGTCGCTCGCGCCGACCAGTTCGGTCACCTCGCCGGCGATACGGATCCCGGCGGCGTCGAACGCGCCCGCCCGTTCCGGGATCGCCGCATACAGCGGATACCCTTTTCGCACCGCCGTGTCGGCCTCGAAGTTCGGCCGGGTTTTCGCGACGCCCACGAGTTCCATGTCGGGCTGGGCCGTCACCGCGTCGGCGACGCGCTTGCCGATGGTGCCGTACCCGTTTATGCCCACACGTATCATTACCGAAGCCTCGCTTCCGGTTCCGTATAATCGTTTCGAGTGTTCGTCCCAGGGAATTAACTTCCTTGCGAGTAACGATATCGGAGTGGCCACGGGGGGACGGGCGACGGAACGACCGGAAGGACAAGACTCAGGGAAGCAGCAGCAAATACGGACAGTATGGTCGAACGACTACGGAAACCCGCCGAGACTGCGGTGCTGCAGTGTTTGTCGCTCGGATCCGGTGAGTCGTGTGCGGTCGTCACCGACGAGAAGCGCCGGCCGATCGGCGAAGCGTTGTACGAGGTAGCACGCGAGGTCACAGACGAGGCGGTACTGCTGGAGTATCCCTCGGGGAAACAGCACGGGAGTGAGCCGCCGGTCCCGGTTGCAGCCGCGATGAAGGGCGCCGACGCGTTCCTCGCTCCGACGACGAAGAGCCTGAGCCACACCAGAGCTCGCGGGGACGCCTGCGAGGCCGGCGCCCGCGGGGCGACACTCCCGGGGATAACCGAAGAAGTGTTCGTCGCCGGCCTCGACGCCGACTACGACGCGATCGCGGACGCCTGCGAGGCGGTTCACGATCGGGTCGCGGATGCAGACGAGATCCGGATCACCTCCCCGCAGGGGACCGACCTCACCGTCGAACCCGGCGATCGGGAGTGGCTCTCGGACACCGGACAGATCCAGGAGCCGGGCGCGTTCTCGAACCTTCCGGCCGGCGAAGTGTTCGTCTCGCCGGAGACCGCCGAGGGACGGTACGTCGTGGACGGCACGATGATGCCCCACGGGTTACTCGAGGGGCGAACCCTGGAGTTCGAGGTCGAGGACGGGTTCGTTACGTCGGTTTCGGACGAGGAGATCGGAGCGCAGCTCGAAGCTGCCGCGGAATCGGTCGGCCGGGACGCGTACAACCTCGCGGAACTCGGGATCGGGACCAACGTCGGCGTGACCGAGCTTGTGGGGTCGGTGCTGCTCGACGAGAAGGCAGGGGGGACGGTACATCTCGCGATCGGCGACGACGCCGGCATCGGCGGCGACACCGACGCCCCCGTCCACCTGGACGGAATCTTGCGGGAGCCGACGGTGTACGCCGACGGCGAGGAGATCGATCTCCCGACGTCCGCCGACTGCTGACGCCAACCGCCGTTGGCGGAGATGCGCGCTTTTATACGCTCCAGTCGTCAATTCTCGCCAATGACCGATATCGAAGCCGGCGACCGGATCGCGGTCGCGTGTCCCTCTTGTTCTCCCGACGCCGAGGTGGTCCACGAGGTGCTCAAGCCCGGGGGCCAGGTTACCGTTCGGTGTACCGAGTGTAGCCACGTCCACAAGGAACGCGTCGAAATCGAATCCGACGTCGAACGGACCGTGGTCGTCTCCCAGTCGGGCGAATCGTTCACCACCACGATCGAGATGTCCCCCTCGGACAGCCTGTCGGTCGGCGACGAGTTCGTCGTGGACAGCAAAGAGGCGCTGTTGACCGCGCGGATCACCGCACTCGAACGCGGCGACGGCGACCGGGTGGAGGAAGCGACCGTCGAGGAGGTCGACACGATCTGGACCCGCGCTGTCGACAACGTCTCGGTAAGCGTCACCCTCCATCCGGGCGACGGGAACCGCGATCAGAGCCGGAGTCTCACGATCAACGTTCCGGGGGATTACGAGCTCACCGTCGGGAAATCGGAGACGTTCGGCGACGAACAGTTCGAGATCGAAGGGATCCAGATCCGCTCGGACGCCGACGGCTACCGGTTCGAGAAGTTCGACCACGAGGGCGACAGCGTGTTCGCCAAAGACGTAAAGCGCGTGTACGCACGCGACGAGACGACTGACGCCTGGTCCGCCTGGTAGCCGCTACGGCCGGCCCCAGCACCGGCAGTTTGCCCTCCTTTGAACACCTTTGGACAATACCGAACATATATGTACATTGGCTTCGGAGGAGGACGTATGAGCAGTCGCGAAACGGAGGAGACGGAATCGGTGGGCGGAAGCGGCGAACCGGGCGACTTCGACGGTTACGGCGGTCGATACGTGCCCGACGTGATGGGGGAGCCGCTCGATCGGTTGACCGAAGCGTTCGATTCGATCGTGAAGACGCCGGAGTTCCAGGCCCGATTCAGGGACACCCTCGAGGAGTACGCTGGCAGGCCGACACCGATCACGTACGCGCCGGGGCTCTCCGAGCGATACGGGGCGGACATCTACCTCAAGCGGGAGGATCTGCTCCACGGCGGCGCCCACAAGATCAACAACGCGGTCGGACAAGCGCTTCTGGCGGTCGAAGCCGACAAAAAGCGGCTGATCGCGGAGACGGGCGCCGGCCAGCACGGCGTGGCAACCGCGATGGTCGGAGCGCTGTTCGATCTGGACACCGAGATCTACATGGGTCGAAAGGACGCCAATCGCCAGCGGATGAACGTCTTCCGGATGCGCCTGATGGGCGCGGAGGTAAACGAGGTGACCGAGGGCGGTGCCGGCCTCGCGGACGCGGTCGACGCCGCGCTGGAGGATTTCGCCCACAACGTCGAGGACACCCACTACCTCGTCGGCTCTGCCGTCGGGCCGGACCCGTTCCCGCGGATGGTCCGGGAGTTCCAGTCGGTGATCGGCGAGGAGGCGCGCGAGCAGTTCCACGACCGGACGGGCGAGTTGCCGGATGCGGCCGTCGCCTGCGTCGGCGGCGGGTCGAACGCGATCGGGCTGTTTCACGCGTTCCGGGACGACGAGGTCGCGCTGTACGGCGCCGAAGGCGGCGGCGAGGGCGCCGATTCGCCCCGTCACGCCGCACCGCTCGCGTCGGGACGCGACGACGTCCTCCACGGAATGAAAACCCGCGTCATCGGCGAGGACGTGGAGGTCCACTCGATCTCCGCCGGGCTCGACTATCCGGGCGTGGGGCCCGAACACGCGATGTTCCGGAAGGCCGGACGCGTCGACTACCGTGGCGTCGACGACGACGCGGCTCTCGCAGCGTTTCGCGACCTCTCGGAGGCGGACGGCATCATCCCCGCGCTGGAATCCAGCCACGCGATCGCGCTTGCAAAGGAGCTCGCCGACGAGCACAACACCCTCCTCGTCAATCTCTCTGGCCGCGGGGACAAGGACATGGAGACCGCCGCCGAGCGGTTCCACCTCCAGGGAACGGAGATCTGAGGGCGGCCGCGGAGGAGGCCGGAACGACCCTCCGCTGTGGTGCGATCGTCGTCGGAATAGCGATCATCCGTCCCCGTGACCTCCCGCACAAGGCAAAAAGCCTATAATCAGCACAAGGCAAAAAGCGGGTAGAGATGGTATCCACGATTCCACTGTTTCCCGGCATTCCCGGCGGGCCCGAACTCCTGATCGTGCTGTTGGTGCTCGTGCTGCTGTTCGGGGCAAACAAGATCCCCAAACTCGCGCGGTCGACCGGCCAGGCCATGGGCGAATTCAAGAAGGGTCGCGAAGAGGTCGAAGAGGAACTCAAGGAGATGCAAGATGACACGCTGAAGTCCGACGTCGAGGACGTCGAGGACATCGAAGACGACGAGACGGTTTCCTCGGTAGAAGACGAGGAAACCGAAGTTGATCGGTCCGCAGAGGAAGTCTAAAACCGCCTTCGGGCTCGCCGATCTCTTCCTTCCTGGGCGTGTGGCCAAGCGGATACGGCACGAGGTTCCTAACCTCGGGATCGCGGGTTCGAATCCCGTCACGCCCGTTTTCCTGCGAGCGATAGCGAGCAGTGAAAACGGCCAAAAGGGATTCGAATCCTACCAGTCGCGCGCAGCGAACGACTGTGAGCGAGCACGTCTGGTTTCGGTTCGAATCCCGTCACGCCCGTACCGTGTGGCGAACGTAGTGAGCCACCGGTACGGCAAAAAGGGATTCGAACCCGGGGAGTCGCAGCCCGGAACGGCCGAGCGAAGCGAGGCCGCAGGCCCGGACCGTCTCCACTCGGTTCGAATCCCGTCACGCCCGTTCCCTCACTTCGTTCGGTCACGGGCGCGACTTACCCCCGCTCGCTTCGCTCACGGCTTCGCCGTTCGCTTCTCGAGGTGCTCCCTTCGGTCGCACCTCGCATCGATCGCGGGGATCCCGTCACGCCCGTTTTCCTGCGAGCGATAGCGAGCAGTGAAAACAGGCGTGTGGCGAACACGGGGATTTCGCGGGGGCCGTCCGACTCTGACCCTTCTAGACGAGTGTGAGGCCGCCGTCGACCACCAGCGTCGCGCCGGTAATAAACGCCGCGGGCTCGGAAGCGAGATAGGCGATCGAACTCGCCAGTTCTACGGGATCGCCCTGTCGGCCGACTGGCGTCATATTCACGGCCGCCCCGATCTCTTCCTCCGTGGCGACCTCCTCGGCTGCACCCGTGTCGATCATGCCGGGAACGATGGCGTTCATCGTGATCCCCTGCGGACCGAGACCGATCGCAGCGCTCCGGGTAAAGCCGACGACGCCACCCTTGCTCGCGGCGTAGTGTGAGAGGTCGCCGGACCAGCCGATGTGCCCGCCGGACGCCGAGGAGACGTTGACGATCCGGCCGTAGCCCTGCCCGCGCATCGCCGGGAGAACGGCTTTCGTACAGTTGAACACGCCGGTCAGGTTGATGTCGATCACCCGCTGCCAGTCCTCGGGAGTCATCTCCTCGAGAGTGGCCGTCGGGAAGATCCCCGCGTTGTTCACCAGGATATCGACGCCGCCGAACTCCTCGAGTGTGTCCTCGACGACTTCCTGTGCCTGTTCGTAGTCAGTGACGTCGAGTTCGCGGACGAGCGCAGTTCCCCCGCGTTCCTCGACGGCCTCGCCTACCGCTTCGCGTTCGGGGATGACGTCGGTCACGACGACATCGGCACCCTGTTCGGCCAGCAACGTCGCCGTCGCTTCCCCGATTCCACGTCCTGCTCCCGTCACGATCGCGACGCGGTTACTGAAATCTATCATCGCAACCGAACCTACTCCTCCCACGGTAATAAAATAGTTACTTGGTTAACATATGACCCGATCATATGCCACAAAAAGGTTCTTTTTAGGCGAAATCCGGCATTCGTGACAGAGCGGACGTGAACACGTGTCGAGAGTGAAATCACAAGAATCAACGTGACCACGAGAGAACCGGACGACCGACTGAACACCGATGACGCTTTTTGCACCACTCGACGAAACCGAGCTCTCCCGAATTCACGAGGAGTCGGTGAAACTGCTGTCGAACCAGGGCGTCGACGTCGCCGACGAAACAGCCAGAGACCGATACTCGGCAGGCGGTTGTGAGGTGTCGGGGACGACAGTTCGGATCCCCGAACCGGTGCTCGAACAGTCGATCGATCGGGCACCGGAGTCGTTCACACTGCACACTCGCAACGGCGACGCGGTGGTCGTCGGCAAGGGGGAACCGGTGTTCGCCCCGGCGTTCGGACCGACCGAACTGTACACCGAAGGGGACGGGTTCCGGGAAGCGACACTTGCCGACGTCGAGACGTTCGCCAGGCTCGCTCACGAGGAGGACGTTGTCGACTGTGCCGGATACAACGTCTGTGAACCGGTGGACGTGCCGGAGCCGCAGCGTGCCCGCGAATCGATGAAGCGGACCCTGCTGACGACCGACCTTCCCGTCGTCGGATCAGCGTACGGGCGCCGTCGGTCCCAGGAATGTCTCGAACTGGCCGGGATCGCGGCCGACGACCCGGATCTCACCCGGCCGCGCGTGCTCGGCCAGGTGTCGCCCGTCTCGCCGCGCCGCTGGCCCGAGGCGATGGCTGCAGGGCTGCTCACGTACGCCGCGCGTGGACAGCCGGTGATCGTGATGTCCCAGCCGCTCGCGGGCGCCTCCGCCCCGGCGACGCTCGCGGGCGCGGTGATTCTGGCAAACGCCGAGATCCTCTCGGGGATTGTCCTCGCACAGCTGGAAAACCCTGGGACACCCGTCGTGTACGGATCTGCGCTCACCGCCCTCGATATGGAAACGACATCGATCGCTGCGGCGGCCCCCGAGGCGGCGCTCGGAGCGGCCGCGACCGCCCAGCTGGCGAGATCGTACAACCTGCCGAGCCGGGGCGGCGGCGGGGTGACCGACGCAAAGCGGCTCGACGACCAGGCGGGCTCCGAATCGATGCTCGGCCTGCTGGCAGGTATCGACGCCGGAATCGACTTCACCTTGCACGCGGTCGGAATCCTCGATTCCTACCGGGCGGTATCCCCGGAGAAGTTTCTGCTGGACTGTGAACGGATCCGAGCGATCCGGCGGATCCGGCAGGGGATCGACGTCACAGGGGAGACGATCGCCGGAGCGCTGCTGGCTGAAACCTCCCCGGACGGGGATTTCTTGAGCGCTCGCCACACCGTCAAACACGCCCGCAAGTCACTGTTCCGTCCAGATCTCGCGGTTCGGGATGCCGGCGATAGCCCGAACGTGAGCGGGAGGTCGGCCGTCGAACGCGCGCAGGCTCGCGTCGAGACGTTGCTGGACCGGTACGAGCCGCCGGCGATCGATCCGAGCCTCCGGAAACGGATCGAATCGTACGACGGTCACGACGCGTGATCGACTTCGAACGCGGTTCGTGACGGACGCCGAGGTGTCGGTCCGACGCGGCGTCGAATCGTGCTCCTTAAGGGTCCAACGGGAGATTTTCATAGCATGAGTGACGAACCGCAGGCAGAGGCGGACGACGCCGTCGACGCCGAGGAGTCCGAGACCGAAGCGGAAACGGAAGCCGAATCCGCCGGGATCGGCGACGGAGACTTCGTACGCATCGCCTACACGATCCGGACGGTCGACGACGGGACCGTCGTCGACACCACGGACGAGGAGATCGCCGAAGAAGCCGGTATCGACGACGAAGACTACGAGTTCGGCCCCCGGACGATCGTCGTGGGTGCGGGTCACGTCTTCGACAGCGTCGAGGAGGAACTCTCCGGCGCCGAAGCCGGCGACGAGGGCTCGGTCGTGGTCGACGCGACGGAAGCCTTCGGCGAATACGATCCCGATCAGGTCCGGACCGTCGCCGCAGACAAGATCCCCGAGGACGACCGGTACCCCGGCGCGCCCGTGACCATCGACGGCGACCAGGGGCACCTCGAGACGATCATCGGCGGCCGCGCCCGGGTCGACTTCAACCACCCGCTCGCGGGCGAGGACCTCGAGTACGACTACGAGATCGTCGAGGTCGTCGACGACCGCGAGGAGCAGGCTGCCGGCCTGCTGGGGATGTACCTCCAGCAGACGCCCGACGTCCGCATCGAAACGGTCACCGAAGAGGAGGAAGTCGTCGTCGAACCCGACGAGGAAGCGGAGGAATCCGACGAGGACGAAGGAGATAGCGAGGGAGAGGACGACGAAGAAGACGACGAGCCAGCAGAACCCGAAACGGAGCTCCAGGAGGTCGACAAGGAGGTCCTCTACATCGAGGCCACCCCCGCGATGTCGATGAACCAGCAGTGGCTCTTCTCGAAACAGCAGATCGCCCAGGATCTGATGGGCCGGCTAGACCTCGACCGGGTCGTCATCGAGGAGGTCATCGAGGGCGGGATGATGGGCGGCCTCGGCGGCATGATGGGCGGCGCCGGCGGCGCCGGCGACGTCGAACTGGATCCCGACGAACTCGCCGCCGAACTCGGCGACGAGATCGACGAGGACCTGGACGAGGAGCTCGGCGAGGAACTCGAAGGAATCGCCGACGACGAACTCGGCGACGAATAACGCCGCAGGATTCGTTTTTCGCAGTCGCCTCCGTTCGGTAGCGACCTCCTCGCTCGCCAGTCGGAACGCCCGCGGTCAGTCCCGGAAACCGGGCCGCCACAGCAACAGCCCGACCGCGAACAGGAATACCAGCGTCGAGAGGTCGATCGACAGCGAGTACACCGCCGTAGCGAGCCCCGAGGATCCACCGGCGGCGCCGGCGACGACGGAGGCGAGCAGCGAGAAGCTACAGCCGACGCAAGCGAACAGGCCGAGCACGCCGGAGGCCGCGGCGGATGTCGCATCGGCGATCGCCGCGTACACCAGATACGACAGCGTCGCGTAGCCGACAACGAGATACGGGATCACCGTCACGTGTCCGACCGCGGTCACGTAGCTTACCCGGGGGCCCCAGCCCGGCGACGCGAGCGCCACGTCGAGTCCCGTCTGCACGTGGTGAGCGTGATCGCCGTGCGTGCCGATCAGGCCGGCGATCCACACGACCAGCAGGAAGTAACCGACCGCGACCGCCGCACCGACTATCCTGGCACGGGTGCTACCGGTTTTCGGCCCGACACGGAACGGTGCCCACAGCCCGACGGCGACCCACGCCAGCGGATACAGCAGATACCGCGGCTGTGTCGCCTCCGCATCGGTGGCCAGAAAGTACACCGCGACGAACGCCAACTGGATCGCCAGCAGCCCGCCGATCACCATGACGTCGCGACGCAGGTCAGAACGCGAGAACAGCTCTCCGATCCGTCCGGTCACCGCCCCGAAACGTCCGTGAGAGTTCGCCGATCGTCCGCCGGTGTCCATCACCTCGGGGATGACGACCGTCCGGACAAAAGGATGTCGGCGCCGCCGATCCTTCCCGATCGTCCGTTAAAGTCAAACCGACTCCTCGCGAACGTGAGCCCATGAGCGTCGACCAGGAACAGCGGACCGTCCGGTGTCTCGTGGCGAAGGTAGGGTTGGACGGCCACGACCGGGGGGCACACGTCATCGCCCGGGCGTTCCGGGACGCCGGGTTCGAGGTGATCTACTCGGGGCTTCACCGGTCGCCCGACGAGATCGTGCAGGCGGCCGTCCAGGAGGACGTCGACGTGCTGGGAATCTCCATCCTGTCGGGGGCACACAACACGCTCGTCCCGAAGGTGCTCGACGGCCTCGCGGAGTACGGCGCCCTCGAGGACACCCTCGTGCTCGTCGGAGGGATCGTCCCCGACGACGACGAGGAGGAGTTGAAGGAACTCGGCGTCTCGGAGGTGTTCGGTCCGGGAACGCCGATGGAGGAGACGATCTCGTTCGTCAGGGAGAACGTCCCGGAGCGGTAGCCGCATGAGTCGGGGTACCGAGACCGACCTCGTCGACGAGTTGCTCGATGGCGACCATCGGGCGCTCGCGCGGGTCATCTCGAAGATCGAAAACAGGCGGCCGGGGTACAGACAGCTGGTCTCCCGGCTTCACACACACGCCGGAAACGCACAGATCGTGGGCGTCACCGGCTCTCCCGGAGCAGGGAAGTCGACGCTGGTCGACAAGCTGGCGAAACGCTACCGCGATCGCGGGGAGACGGTCGGCGTGATCGCGGTCGACCCCTCCTCTCCGTACACCGGCGGCGCGGTGCTCGGCGACCGGATCAGGATGGCCTCGACAGTCGGCGACATGGACGTATTCTTCCGGTCGATGAGCGCCAGGGGGCAGCTGGGTGGGCTCTCGATGGCGACCGCCGACGCAGTGACGGCGCTGGACGCGTTCGGGAAGGACCGCATCGTAATCGAGACGGTCGGCGCCGGGCAAAACGAGGTCGACGTCGTCGAGACCGCCGACACCGTCGCGGTCCTCGTCCAGCCCGGGTCGGGCGACGACGTACAGATGCTCAAGGCGGGAATCCTCGAAATCGGCGACGTGTTCGTCGTCAACAAGGCCGACATGGAGGGTGCAGACAGGACCGTCGCCGAACTCGAGGAGATGCTCCACATGCGGGACAGCCCCACCGCCGGACTGAACACCGGCCACCACGGCTTCCAGTCGATCGAGGCCGGAGACGGAGACGCGAGCAGAGACGGCCCGACGGAGAGGATCGAGTCGGTCGACGGCGAGGAACCGACCGACGGGAAAGAGCCAGAGTGGAACCCCTCGGTCGTCGAAACCGTCGCGACGACCGGCGACGGGATCGAAGAACTGCTCGAACTGATCGATGCCCACTACGCGCACCTCGAGGCGTCAGGAGAGCTCGAAGAGAAGATCGAAAACAGGTACGCGAAGGGGATCAGGACGCTGCTCCGCAACGACGTCGCGGCGCTCGTCGAACGGGAGCTGGATCGCCACGGAGGGATCGACCGACTCGCCGAGCGGGTGGCCCGGCGGGAGACCGACCCGTACGCGGTGGCCGAACGGATCGTCGCACCGATCGAGAAGTGTCTCGACGACAACCGTGAGTGATCGCTCCACCCCGGGATCGTTTTACACCCGATGGGCCGGCGTCTACGACCGGATCGCCAGCGACGCCCCCGGCGTCGTCCGGATGCGGTCGACGTTCCTCGACCTCCTCTCGCCGTCCCGCGGGGACGTGGTCGTCGAGATGGGCTGTGGTACCGGGGCGAACTTCCCGTGGCTCCGGGACCGTGTCGGCCGGGAGGGAACCGTCGTCGGCGTCGACCTCTCGGAAGGAGTTCTCGAGCGGGCGCACGACCGGATTCGTCGACACGGCTGGGAGAACGTCCACGTGGTTCGGGGCGACGCGACCCGTCCGCCGTTCGTCGGGGAGTCGACGGCGGTTCCCTCCGAGTCACTCGGACTCGGAGCCGGCGAAGTCGACGTCGTACTCGCGACGTTCGTCGTCGGGATGCTCCCCGATCCGGGAGGCGCAGTCGAAGCGTGGGCAAAGCTCGCCGGCGAAGGCGGCCGACTGGGGCTGTGCAACCTCGCCCGGAGCACGACCCCGCTAGGTCGACTCGGCAATCCGGCTTTCGCTGCGCTGGTACGTGCGAGTTCACCGCCGGGCGGACAGGGACGAACCCGGTGCGCCGCACAGTTGCTCGACGAGCGCGTTCTGGCGGGTCACCGGACGCTACACGAGCGCTGTGAGGGCGTGGTGAGCCGGCGAGCGTTCGGTGGATTCGTCCGCATGTCGGCCGGAACCATCGAATCCGACGTGTGACCGATCTGCGCCGGTGTCCGGCGGCGCTGGCAACGTAACTGAGGGCTTAAAAGAGTGCGAGCGTCTGTGCGATCAGCCCGCCGAGAAGGAAGGAAACCCCCATCGTCAACACGAGGACGACGGCGGCGATCCGGATGTCGAACTCCTCTGCGACGGTGGCGAACACCGCGATGCAGGGGACGTAAAACAGGCCGACGATCGCGCCGACGAACAGCTGTCCCGTCGAGAGATCCATCTCGAGCAACGGCAACACCGTCAGTTCGCGCCTGACGATGCCCAACATCAGCGGCGTCGCCGCCTCCTCCGGCAAGAGGAGCCAGCCGACGACGAGTGGACGAAGATACTCGCCAATGAGTTCCAGGACGCCCAGCTCGTACAAAAGCGACGCCGCCCCGATCGCGTAGATCATGTGGATCGCGCCGCCGAACAGGTAGTGTTTCAGCCGCATCCAGACCTTCTTCATCGTGATGTGGGCCTTCGGGATCAAAAGCGGCGGGACGTCGGCGACCGTCGGACTCCGGTCCCCTTCGAGAACCCGATCGAGGACGACTCCGGCCGTGGCGAGCGCGAGAAACGACACGAAAAACACCGCAATCACGAGGAAGATCGTTGCCTCGGCGAGCAACGCGATGAACGCCCCGGTCTGGGCCACGCAGGGCACCGCGAGACAGATCATGAGCGTGATCGAGAGCCGCTGTTTGTACGTCTCGGCCGCCCGGGTACCGGTGATCCCGGGGATCGCACAGCCGTAGCCCAAAAGCAGAGGGACCACGTTGCTCCCCGTCAATCCGATCCGGGCAAACAATCCGTCGAGCAGCACCGCAAGCCGTGGGAGGTAACCGCTGTCCTCCAGCAGGCTCAATGCGATGTAAAACGAGATCACGTACGGCATCACGAGCGCGAACGGCCACTCGATCCCCTTTATCAGAAAGCCGTATTCGCCGATCAGTACAGATCTGAACATCCCCGGTTCCGTGACCGATCGCACCGCGCGTTCGATCACCGGAAACACCAGTCTCTCGAAAAACGGGACGAGGAGATACTGACGCATTCCCATCCCGACCCCGACGACAATCGCGAACGTTCCCACGAGCACCAGGAGCGCAACGGGCAGGCCCGGCCACGGTTCGACGAGCCTGTCACCCCACCGCTGTAACCGCCCTTCGGGGAGGGGTTCACCGGACGATTCGTCGACGATCGCACTCTCCGCGAGTGTCTCGGCACGATCCCAGGTTGCCTCGTCCGTTCCGGGAGCGGTCGGGTTCCGGAGCGTGCCGGCCACGGCGTCGACGAGTTCTTCGAACCCTTTTCCGATCGTCGCGACTGTGGGGATCACGGGAACCGACAGCTCTCGAGCGAGCACCTCCGGCCTGAGCGTTCTCCCTTCCTCCAGCAGGT
Organism: Halalkaliarchaeum sp. AArc-GB; assembly: GCF_031432225.1. Classification (NCBI taxonomy): domain Archaea; kingdom Methanobacteriati; phylum Methanobacteriota; class Halobacteria; order Halobacteriales; family Haloferacaceae; genus Halalkaliarchaeum; species Halalkaliarchaeum sp. AArc-GB. The sequence goes on from NZ_JAVKGM010000002.1 coordinate 145,639, forward strand.
CGACGCGGTTGACCGCAACGACGGTCGGCACGTCGTGTTCGAGCACCTGCAACAGGAGATGTAAGCTACTCTCGAGATTTGCCGCATCGAGCACGCAGACGACGGCGTCACAGCCGCCCTCAAGGATGTCGACGGCCAGCTGTTCGGCCTCGTTGGTCGCCGCGAGCGAGTACGTCCCCGGGACGTCGATCAGGGTCGCCTCCTCGCCTCTGAACGTGGCTGTCCCCCGCTTGTACTCGACAGTCGTACCGGGATAGTTCGCGATCCCCGCGTCGAGCCCGGTCAGCGCATTGAACAGGACGCTCTTTCCGACGTTCGGTGGGCCGATCAGCGCGACGCGGGTGGATGCGGAGTCGGCCGTTTCCTCGACCGTCCCCTCACGACGGGACATCGAGATTCGGGTTCGAATCGTGGTCCGTCTCCTCGCGTTCGACCCGGATGTTGTCGGCGAGTGTTCGGTCGATCGCGACCCGGCGGCCGTCTGCTTCCACGATCAACGGCCCCCCGAACAGCTGTCGTCCTCGAACCCGGACCGAATTCCCGGGTCGGACGCCGAGCGGCGACAACAGGTCGTGATCCGGAACGCCGCTGACGACGGCGTGTTCCCCGTCGTCCAGCGACTCGAGTGTGGGGCCCTCCGGCGCCGTCGGGGTGTCGGCCGATCCGCCGGACGATCCGCCGGCCGATCCGCCGCGAGCAACAGTTCCCCCGTCGGCAGCAGCTGCCGGAGACGCCTCCGTATCCGCGGTCGGTTGCGACGCCGGACAGTCCGGCGCGTCCGAACAGCCGACACAGTCGGTGGGGTCGTTGCAGACGACCACGCTTTCCTTGCCGAACCGGTGGGTAATCGTCTCCGAGGAGACGTCTCCCGACGGCGCCTCGGCGTCTGGAAACAACGTACTGGCCCAGTCCCGCGGCCGGCGATAGACGAGCGTCTGTCCCGCATGGAGCTGTGACATGGTTTCGGTGACGATCTCCGCCTTCGGGTGGACGTGAAACGCCATCCAGATCACGTCGAAGGAGACAGTCTCGAGCGTCCGGCCGTCGCCCACAGCGAGGTCGATCTTTTCGGAGAGTCCCCGGCTCTCGACCGCCCGGCGGGCGGCGTCGATCGCGTCGGGGTCGTTGTCAATCGCGAGGACGTCGTAGCCGTGTTCGGCCAACGCCATCGCGGTCATCGGCAACGGGCCACAGCCGACCTGGAGCACCGACGCGTCGTCGTCGGGCCCGACGAGGCCCAGTTCCCGCTCGATGACGTCCTGGTAGAATAGCCGACGGTAGAGGTTTCCGAACGTACACGACACCCGGTCCAGCCGTTCGAGACGTTTCAACACGCCCGCACTCGCGGCTACCGCACTGGAACCGGACTCGACGCCCCCAGTCGCTGCGTCGTCGCGCTCTCGTTGTCCGTCTGTATTCGTCACGGAGGATCGACCTGTATCCGTATCTTTAGGCCCTCCTAAATTAAATGCGGGAGCGGGTTCCCACTGCGTGAAAACAGCGACGATCGACCGGAGTTCACTCCCGAAAACGAGCGGTACCGACCGGAAGTTCCAGTCCATCCGGTGAGAGCCGGTGATCCGAGGACACCAGCCACGCCGCCGCCGCTGCAGACAACAAAAGCGGAAACCAGAACACGACGACACGCGAGAGTATCGCGACTGTGAACCCTTCCGAAAACGTGGCACCCCCAGCCAGAAAGATCACCGCCAGTGTCCCTTCGAACGTTCCGGTCCCACCGGGAGAAAGCGGTGCGATACTGACGAGATACGCGAGAATCGTCCCAACTGCCGCGACCTCGAACCCGACGTCGATCCCCAGCATCAGCGCCACCAGATGTATTTTGACTGGGTACAGTCCCCAGACGAAAAACGAGACCAGAAACAGCCACCGACGATCGGCAGCGGTCAGCAGGGATCCGGCATTCGAAAGGGCCCGCCGAAGAAATCCCGTCGCTCCATCGATCGATCGCCGTATCCGCCGAGGGAGCAGACGTTCCATCGTTCCCACGGTCGACCTGACCCGCGATCCAGACAGTGGCGAACGTCCGACCGGCAGATCGGCCGTCGATCCTCGATGGAGGGCGACAGTCAACACCGTCGCCGACAACGCAACGACCAGCAGTCCCAGCGAGGCGGTCGTAGAAACCGTCACGTCCGTCCGTATCCCGGCGAAACCGGCAATCCCCACACACAACAGGAAGAACGGAACCAGTGAGACGTACTTGTGCACCACCAACGCCGAGGAAACCTCGTCGTATCCGGCGCCGGTCAGCCGACGGAACAGGTACACTTTCGCGGCTTCGCCGCCGAGTTTCGAGGAGGGAGTAACGCTCTCGACGAACCCCCCAGCGAGGTTCACGGCGAGGACCTCGGAAAACGGAAGCGGGATCTCCGCGCGCCGGAGCACGTAGTGCCACTGGTAGGCGATGAGCCCGAGTGTGACGAGTTGCAACGCGAGGAGCCCGAGAAGCATCCCGGGAGAGAACCTGCCCAGTACAGTCCGGACCTCCGACCATCCTGCGATCCACAGCAACCCGATCAGGGTCGCAAATCCGATCACCCACAGCGCGATCTTCCGCTTCATTCCGTCCGGAACAGGAGCGATCGATCGAACGTTACCATCCAGTGTGAAACAGCGTCAGCCGGCGACGGTGAGGTGTCTCTCGAAGGAGCGATGAACGTCGACGAGCAGCCACCGTCGCACGCGACGTCTCGCGATTCCGTGGTCACCGGATCGTAATCGGCCGAGAACGCGGGCCGCGGCTGACGGACGACTACTCGGCTCGGGGTGCCCTGCGTCCGTCGGTACCGATCGACGATATCGTCTTTCGGTTCCGCCTGCAAGGCGACAATAGCCACCGAACAGGGTTCCGGAAGCTGGGTGCCGTCACCGACGACCTCCCTGCCGTCCCCCACGACGACCTCGACGTCGTCGGCGACGCCGGCACGTGCGAGGTTTCGGCGCGCCTCCCGAACCACGCTCTGGTCGTGATCGAGCGCGTACACGGTCGCCCCGGACCGTTTCGCGAGTAGTGCAGCCGTAAATGGCATCGCACCACAACCGACATTGAGAACTACATCGTCCTCGTCGATTTCCGCTAGTTCGATCTCCCGGTCGACGACCGAACGGTACAGACGAGTGTAGAGATCAAACAGCCGCGGAGCGACCGAACACGACTTCTCCAGCCTCGCGACAGTGTTCCCGAGCCGGCCCATACACGTAATTTAGGCCACCCTAAACATAAAGGGAGTCACCGGTTCTTACATCATGAAAACGAAAGGCAATTCGCAAGGTCGTGCTCGTGTGTAACCCATTTTTCCCTGGAGTGAGCGAATCGATCGAGATCGAGACTCCGATCGAACAGGTGTTCGAGTACCTCGATGATCCCCACAACCACGTCGAGGTGACGCCGAGCCTCTCTTCGGTGCGGAACGTGGATCCGCTCGAGAATGGCGGCAAACGACTCGAGTTCACCTATGGTATGGCCGGGATCGGAATCGACGGCGAGCTCGTTCAGACCGTCCACGACCCCCCGAGGCGGTTGCGGTTCGACATGCGAGGCAAGCTCGACGGGGAAATCGATCTGGAACTCGCAGAGACGGGAGGAGTTACGCGGATGACCTACACCGGGACCTACGAGATTCCCGGGCGGGTACTGTCGTCGGTTGCTGAGCCGTTCGTTCGCCGGTACAACGAACGCGAACTACAGACGACGCTGGAGGATCTTAAAAGCCGTCTGGAGACCGACGAGCGCTGAGGCCATCACGGGGGGGCTGCAATTTTGTATAGCGGTTATTCGTTTATCACCCCGACGCGGCGGGCTTTTATCCGCGGCGCACGCATCCCGACACATGGTACAGAACGTCGCCGGGCTGATGCCGGAGCTCGAGACGGAGGACTTCTATCTCCTTTCCGGTATCGAGCAGGGGATGCGGTTTTCCGAATGGGTACGGCGCGACAAGCTCCCGGAGTATGCCGACCTGACGCCCGAGGAAGTCGAGTACCGTCTGGATCGATGCATGCGGCGAGAGCTGATCGAACGGAAGACCATCCAGTACGAGGGGTATCGACTGAAGTTCGAAGGGTACGACGCGCTGGCGCTCCGGACGTTCGCCGAACGCGAGACAGTCACAGACGTCGGCGCCCCGCTCGGCGTCGGCAAGGAGTCGGACGTCTACGAGGCACGTTCGTTCGAACCGCTAGCGCTAAAGTTCCACCGCGAGGGGTACACCAACTTCCGGGCGGTCAGAAAAGAACGGGAGTACACCGCCGACCGAAATCACGTCTCCTGGCTGTATACCGCACGGAAGGCCGCCGAGCGGGAGTACGAAGTGCTCGAATCCCTCTATCCGGACGTCTCGGTCCCACGGCCGATCGATCAGAACCGGCATGCGATCGTAATGGGGAAGTTCGAGGGCGTCGAGCTTCCTCGATCGAAACTCCCGTCGGATCAGGTCCTCGGAGTGATCGATCTCGTTTTTGAAGAACTGACGAGCGCCTACGAACTGGGGTTCGTCCACGCCGACATGAGCGAATACAACGTGGCAATCTCCGAATCCGGGATTGTCATCTTCGACTGGCCCCAGGCGGTGTCGACTGACCACGACAACGCGCGCGAACTACTTCACCGGGACGCAAAGAACGTGATCGGCTACTTCCGCCGGAAGTATCCCCGAGACGTCCCCGATTCCCTCGAAATCGGCGGACTCTGTGACGCTATCGCCGACGGATCGTTTTCGCGTGTTCGAGAATTCGCGGCTGAATAAACCCCATAGTGCGATAGTAAATCAAGGTTCCGGCGTGATACCTGCCGGTGAGTCAACTGCAATGAGATGCCTGGCTCAGCGTACTCGGACCTGTCCGATCTTCTGATCGATACAGACGCGGAGAGCGGTGTCGGGTCCGTCCGCCGGAAGTATTCGAGAAACGACCCCGATCTACTCAAAAACCGACGGAGTCTGTGAGACTATCGTCGACGGCCTGGTTTTGGTGTTCGAGAAATCGTAGGTAAATAAACCACATAGTGCGATAACAAATCATCCTGCCGACGGCTGAAATGCTCTTTTGCAGGAGAATACCCGCCACATAATTTTACAATAATAGCATAGGTGTAAAATATGCAGGTAGTGGGATGAGTTTTGAGAGGCCGAAATCTTCGAGGACATCAGACTATTCAGAGGCCGATTGACGGAGACGCGAGGGCATTTGCCGGACTCAAAATGAAATGGCTGCTAACTGCTCATCGCCCCTTCGGCGAACTCGCTACCCCAAGATGTCGACAGATTCGACCGAGGTTACCAACTCCCAGTTTATTCGACGAATTCACCCCGGTTTTCAATGTTCCTCGCAGGCACTCCCACAACGGTGGCCCCATCAGGCACATCATCCAAGACCACAGCATTTGCCCCTACTACTGCCTCTTCTCCAACCCGAATATCGCCAATTACCACTGCTCCAGTATGTATTTCAGCCTCGTCACAGATTGTTGGACAGCCCCCATCCTTCAGACCGATTGTTACGTTTTGGCCTATCCGTACGCCGTGTCCGATCTCTGCACAACTGGCAACTGTAATACCGACAGGATGGGGAATGAATGTCGAAATTGGCAACTGAGTATGTTCAATATCACATGCGAGCCGTAATCTGGGCTCCCTGAATCTGATAACGTTTAGAATATTGAAAAAGATGAGGACGTTACGACCAGCTGGTTTGAGCCCATCCCTCCGCCACATCTCGTAGAATGTGCGTAGTTTCGAATACATGCGTTAATTCCCACCACGACCGCGTTTTACTCACAGACCTACAAAACGTATTGTGAGACTATGACATAGTTAGTCTGCTTCTTTCCTCTACTTGTTCGAACAATTACCAATGGTAATGTACCCAATGCCGGTGTGAAGCCTAACAATTTTCCAGCGGACGTGACGCCACACTCTGCGTTCCCGGATCAGTATCGACGTTCGAGACAGTACAGACGCAGGGGTCCCCAGGTCAAACCCGGAGTTGGGTCTCGAGATCCAGCCCGGAAAACAGACGCTCGACGCGCTCGACGGCGGGGGTTCGTTCGGCGACGTTTCTCAAAAGCACTGTTTCGCTCGGGAACAGCTGTTCCCCGAGCAAGAGCCCGTGGTCCCGTGCGGTACTACCAGTCACCGTGAGATACACACCGACCCCGGCGTCGGCGATCGCTCGTTCCTCCTCCCGGTCGCCGTTCGCGAACACGAATTCGACGTCCTCGATTACCTCCGTACCGAGCACCGCTGCCACGAGACGTTCGTACCGAGGCGAGATACACAGTTCCCCCTGATAGTCGTGCAGGAACGACCGATCGAGTGATTCTCCCGCCGGAACCGAATCGGGGGAGGCCAACAACGTGTGATAGACCGTGTCTCCGAGTCCGGTGACGACACGGACGTCGGTATCCCGGGGATCGATCCGTTCGTTCACCTCGGCGATAGAGTCGATCCCTCGTTCGTGCAGCGTCACGGCCTCTTCGAGTACGAGATCCGCGCTGTCGAACCCCAACGCGAACTCGTGGGTCCGCAACGCACGGAACGGCTCCTCCCGACCGATCAGCCGGAGATCCAACCCACCGACGTCGATCCGCGCGGAATCGAACACGATCCGTCGCGGAAACCCGGGACGGTCGTCGCGGTACAGCGTGTATTCGGGGCCGTCCGGTGCGTCCGGCTCGCTGTAGGCGGCGAGCCGTTCGTAGACGTCTCTCTCCGGCTGAATCTGGCCTTTCGTGATCGCCTTCTCATACCGCAGCGTCGAACTCACCTCGTCTGCGAGCGTCGCCGCGTCGGCCAGATTCGCTAGCCGCTCGAGAATCGTTTCCAGCGGCCGTCCCTTCCGGGGAACCGCGACCGCAACCGACTCGTTCATTGCGCGAAAACACGGCACAGCGAAGTAAACCGGTTGCGTTTCGGTGTCGGCCAGTCTCCTACCGACGCGAATCGAACGTCTCCCCACCGCAGCTTACATGTCGCCGAACGCGCTGCCGAGGCGCTTCCGGAACTCGTCGAACGTCTCGAGACGGTCGTGGATCTCCGCGACGTCCTCCTGGAGCGACTCGACGCTGTCTGCGATCTCGTCGTCCGCGTCGCCGATCTGTGCGTCGAGTTGCTCGAGATCCGCACGAACCGAATCGACGCGTTCGTCGAGTGCTTCGAGCTCGCCGACCTGTGCTTCGATCGATTCGAGACTCTCGTCGACATCCCGCCTGAACGTAAACAGGTCGTCGACGTGTTCCCGAAGCGACGCCACGTCCGCCGAGAGCGTTTCGACCGACTCGTTCGCCTCCTCGGCGTCGCTCCCGACCGCTGTGAGTTCGCTCTCGACTTCCTCGACGGTGGTTTCGAGCTCCCCAACCGTCGTGGACAGCTCACCGACCCGCGAGTCGAGTTCGTCGACCGTTTCCTCGACGGATTCGATCGACGATCCCATCGTTTCCGTGGACTCTTCGAGCGCGTCAGTGCGCTCCTCGTTCGAGGTACTCCGCCGGTCCACGTCCTCGACCCGGCCGGCCAGGTCGTCGGTCTCCCCCTCTACGTCGACGACCCGATCCGCGAGTTCGACGGTGGTGTCGTCGAGATCCGCCGTGATGTCGTCGAGGTCGGCGGCCTTCGCCTCCACGGCGTCGGTCCGTTCCGCGAGCTCGCCGGTCCAATCGGCGATCTCTTGGGTTTCGGTTTCGAGCTCCGAAGTGTTCTCCCGGAGTTCGTGGCGCTCCCGTGCGCCCACTTCGACGTCTCCTTCGAGCCGTCGGACGTCCGATTCGATCTCGGAGAGGCTGTCGGTAACGCCCTCGACCTCCGACTGGAGTTCCGCGAGTAGTTCGTCTGCGGTCCCGTTCTCGTCGATGAACTCCTCGAGTGCGTCCGTGTAGGCGTCGAGATCGGCCACTCGCGACTGGAGGCGGCTCAACCGCACGTCGACGCTGTTCGGAACGCCGACGTCGAGTTCTTCCCGGAGCAGTTCGAGGTCCTCGTCGGAAACCTCGTCTTCTCGGATCTCCCGTGCCAACGCAGCGGCGATCCCCTCCGGAGGGACCTGTTCCGCTCTGCGCTCTTCTTGCTCGTCGACAGCGGGCTCCTCCGCGAGAGCTTCGTCGTCCTCGCGTGGTGTGATTGCCGCAGTCGTGTCTTCCGGGACAGCGTTCGGCTCCGGACTCGCGCCCTCCTCGTCCAACTCCAGTTCTGCTTCCTCTTCCGGCCCCTCGTCCAACTCCAGTTCTGCTTCCTCTTCCGGCCCCTCGTCCAACTCCAGTTCTGCTTCCTCTTCCGGCCCCTCGTCCAACTCCAGTTCTGCTTCCTCCTCCGGCCCCTCGTCCGAGACGGGATCTTCCAGTTCGAGGGGCTCTTCCTCGACGTCCTCGTCGTCTTCGGCGCCCGTAGACTCCTCGGCTTCAGCAGGTTCGTCCGGTTCGCCGAGGACGATCGGCTCCTCCGAGGAATCGTCACTCTCGTCCACCGGTTCGGATTCTTCGGGGTCAGCCAGAGGATCAGCTTCCGCTGGCTCGGCAAGCGGATCCTCCTCTACGGGTTCCGCCAGCGGATCAGGCTCCTCGTCGTCCGTTTCGTCGTCGTCCTCCTCGTCGAGCCCGGGTAGCGTCGATCGTTCCCCCGCAAGCACTTCCCGGATCGCCTGACTGTTGTCCGAGCCGAGGACGTCCTCGATCGATTCCGGCTCCGGGTCGTCTTCCGTCACCTCCTCGACCTGCGGCTCGGTTCGGAACGCCTCCAGGTCCGACGGGTCGTCGGTCCGCACACCGTACACCGTCGTGACGCTTTCTCCAGGCTCCAGGGTGGTTCGGAACTCCACTCTGTTGTCGCGGTAGGCGGTCCAGTTTTCGCTGCCGTAATCGGGATGGAACCCGATCCGGTCCATCGGGAACGATTCCGGGATTTGATCCACGAGGCGGACGGTGACCGGCGCTTCGTGGGTCGAATGGACCAGAAACGAAACAGCCGGCACCGGGAATTCGTCAGTGCTGAAGGTCTTTCTCACCTTCAACTCGCCGTTCGAAGCGGTTATGGCGCCGTCGCTGGGACTCATGGATAGCCGTTCAGCAGACGGGCTTGTAAATGGTATGGGCCGATTGTCGCGGTTGATACTGGGAAGGTGGCCGTGGACAGTCAGGTCGTATAAACCGTAACCGGGCCGTCGAACTCGAGAATGATCTGCTGAGTGTCGTCGCCGAACAGCGCCTTGCCGGCGGGGGAACGCGTCCGACCGCTGACGAAGACGTGATCACACCCCTCGCTTTCGGCGTGATCGAGCACCCTCTCTACGGGATCGCCCAGCGCACCGACGGCGTCGTACTCGATGTCGACGTCCGAAAGCACTTCCCGTGCGATGTCCTCCGCGTAGTTCGCCGCACCCTGTTCCGCCTGATAAACCCCGTACTCCCCACCGTAGCTGGAGATCGACTGTAGCTCCCGATACGTGTCGTTGTACTTCTCCTCCGTCGTGACGTGCAACAGCGTGAGCCGTGCGTCGACACCTGCCGCGAGCGTTCCCGCCTCTCGAACCAGCTCCTTCGATCCCTCCGTCGACGAGACGACCGCAAGCGCGTGGCGCATACGCGAAGTTCGCTGGGAGATGACATAAACTCACGGACGGGTTATCGAGTGACTTAACACTCAGAGATCGATCCGATCCCCGATCTCGACGATCTCCAGTCGGCGGGGGTACTCGAAGCTCCGGGCGTGATCGTGGAGGACAGTCGGGTCCGCAGTGAGTCCCTTCCACATGTCCCAGTGGGACGGGACCAGCCGATCGATCTGGAGATCGCTCGCCGCCTCGACGATCTCGTTTTCGTCGCTGTACCACTTCGTCCGAACTGGCTCGCGGGTCTCTTTGTCCGGTATCCTCCCGACGCTCCCGAACGCCAGGATTCCGAGATCGATGTCGTACTCCTGCCCGAGTTGCGAGAAATCCTCCGACGGTTTGGTGTCCCCGCCGTGGAAGACGGTTCCGGCATCGTGTTCGATGACGTAGCCCACGGGGTGAGTCGCGTCCGGATCGAACACCTCGACGACGTCGATCTCGAACTCCCCGATCTCGACGGTGTCGCCCTCTGAGACTTCCGCGAACTGACTCTCCTCGGCGTCCCAGTGCTCCGTCCAGGATTCCTCGTCGCGGGCGACGGACAGCGAGTCGTCGGGGGCGTAATACGTCGCCCCAGTGTTTGCCAGGATCGGTGCCTGTGAAGGCCCGTGAACGTGGTCGGTATGTTCGTGAGTCGCGAGAACCGCATCGGCTTCCTCGACGTCCTCCGGGTCGAACGGCACGGGGATCATCCGAACCGTCCGTGGTGGATCACCGAGGCCGACGTACGGGTCGATCCACACCGTCGTTCCCGCACATCCCTTGAAAACGAAGCCGTTGCAGCCCAGATACCACACGGCGACGGTTTCCGGTTCGGCGTCTGCGATCGCGTCCGGCAGCCACGTTCCCCAGTCTGACTCGCTCATACGCTCCAGTCCGGCTGCTCGGCCCCTAACCGTTGCGGAGTCTCTCCGAAACGTCTCCGGAGCCATCGGCCGCCGTGGGAAACCCGAACACGACTCGATCTCCCGGTTCGAGATCGAACGCTTCGTCCCCTCGGCCTTCCCGGACGTCACACTCGAGATAGCCGTGACTTCCGACCGTGAGGAGGCGATCTCCCGGATCGACGTCTGCGAACGTGTCCACGACCGGCAGCCATGTCCCGTTCACTGCGGCCCGGTCGTGGCCTTCCGCGACAGCACCAGGAACGTTTGTGATGGCGTTACCGAACCCGTCGACCACGAGTACTTCCCCCGCGATCCCGTCGACAGTGTCAACGTCCCTGCCTACCGCTTCTGGGTCGTCGATCGGCACCGGTTCGGGAAATCGGAGATCGACGAACGACCCGGTCGGTTCCACCCCGTCGATATCCTCGATCGACGATATCCCCGCTTCGTGGACGTCCGCGGCAAGCGGCGCGAAGACGTCCCGGCCGTGAAACGTCGACGAGGCGGGATCGTCGGGACGATAGACGAACACCTCGAAGCGATCGCCCCCCGAGTCGCCTCCCGACTCGTCTCCACTGGACCCGCGACCGGGCGAGCCTTCGTCAACGAACGCTCGGGCAGCCGGAACGAGCGACCCGTTGTCCGGACCCACGAGCGCGTGGTCGCCGGCTCGGATGACGATCGCATCCCGGTCGGTCCCGACACCAGGATCGACCACCGCACAGTGAACTCCAGGTGGAAACTCCGGGAGAACGAACCGAAGCCAGAAACCGGCCGCGCGGACGTCCTGTCTGGGAAGGTCGTGGGCCACATCGACGATTCGGGCGTCCGTGCGTCGGAGAAGTACCCCCTTCATCGCGGCAGGATACGGCGATCCGAAGTCCGAACTGAGCGTGATCATTTCGCGTCGGTTTCCGTCTCCGATTCGTCGAACGATCCGATATCGGGATCGTCGACGCCGTACTCGTCGTCGGTCGAGTCCGTCTCGCTGACCCGCTGGAGTCGCTCGACGCCATCGACCTCGTCGATCACCTCGACGACAGGTTCGGGAACGAGATGTTTCCAGGGCTCGCCGTGTATCATCCGCTGTCGGAGTTCTGAACCCTCCAGGACGTCCCGATTGAACATCGGCGACTGCCGTACTTCGACGCCCGCTTCCTCGAACAGCTGAATGACCAGGGGATTGTTCGAGTAGGCCACCTCGAACGCCGGCGACATCGACTGGACGTGGCTCACCCAGACGGAGTTGCGATCGAGGTCCTCGATCGGAACTACGTACGCGGTGAGGTCGTACGGCTGCACTGCCTTCGTGAGCATCATGACGCGTTCCCCCGCAGTAAAGGGGTTCTTCTCGGTGTGAGAGTCACCCGCCGACCCGATTCCGAGGACGAGCTCGTCGACCTCCTCGGCGATTTCCTCGACCATGTACTGATGGCCGTTGTGGTACGGCTGGAAGCGGCCGATGTAGAACCCCCGCATACACCGTTCTTTCTCGAGTACATTTATAAAGTCCGCGGGTCCGATCGAAACGCAGAATAACGGAGGTATACGCCCTCTATCTGGTGATTAACTCGGTGCACACGGATCGCCCAGGGGGAGAAAGTATATCAATCGCGAGGACTACTTTTCGGGTAACCAATCGGTTCTATGAGTAACGACGACAACAACGGTTCCCGCGATCGGCGACGTTCCGACGGGGAAGAGCCCGCCGAGGACGCGTCGTCCGACCGCGAGGAACGGACAATCCCCGAGAAATCGGAAGACGTCGAGGAGTCCGACGGCTCCGAGGAAGTCGGTGATTCCGAGGAAGTCAGTGATTCCGAGGAAGTCGGTGATTCCGAGGAAGTCGGCGATTCAGTCGATCCGATCGACGGGAACAAACAGGACGACGACGATCCGTGGCAAACCCCCGGATCGGCGATCGAAGAAACGCTCGCCGGAAACGGCGAATCACCGGGAGAGACGTTCGAGGAAGGGGCCGACGAGCAGTCGGCCGACGGGGAGGAGCAAGCACCGTCGATCGACGACCTCGGTAGCGACGTCGAGATCGACGCAGAGATCGAAGAGGATCCCGACCCCGAGGACCTACTCGGTGGGCTGAAGATCGACTCGACCGAGGAGATCAACATCCCCGAACGGCTGGTCGATCAGGTTATCGGCCAGGAACACGCCCGTGACGTAATCATCAAGGCTGCCAAACAGCGGCGCCACGTGATGATGATCGGCTCCCCGGGAACCGGGAAGTCGATGCTGGCGAAGGCGATGTCCGAACTCCTCCCGAAAGAGGAGCTTCAGGACGTCCTCGTCTACCACAATCCCGACGACGGCAACAAGCCCAAAGTTCGGACGGTGCCGGCGGGCAAGGGCGAACAGATCGTCCAGGCCCACAAGGAGGAGGCCCGCAAGCGCAACCAGATGCGCTCGTTTTTGATGTGGATCATCATCATCGTGGTGCTCGGGTACGCGCTCATCATCGCGGGACAGATCCTGCTGGGTATCCTCGCGGCAGGTATCATCTACATCGCCTTCAAGTACGCGTCCCGAGGCTCCGACGCGATGGTGCCGAACCTGCTGGTGAACAACGCCGACACGAAAACGGCGCCGTTCCGCGACGCCACCGGCGCCCACGCCGGTGCACTGCTGGGGGACGTCCGCCACGACCCGTTCCAGTCCGGCGGCATGGAGACGCCGAGTCACGACCGTGTCGAAGCCGGCGCCATCCACAAGGCGAACAAGGGCGTGCTGTTCGTCGACGAGATCAACACGCTGGACATCCGCAGCCAGCAGCACCTGATGACCGCGATCCAGGAGGGCGAGTTCGGCATCACCGGCCAGTCCGAACGCTCCTCGGGTGCGATGGTCCAGACGGAACCGGTCCCGACGGACTTCATCATGATCGCCGCGGGGAACCTCGACGCGATGGAGAACATGCACCCCGCGCTGCGGAACCGGATCAAGGGATACGGCTACGAGGTGTACATGGAGGACACCATCGAGGACACTCCAGAAATGCGGCGCAAGTACGCACGCTTCGTAGCCCAAGAGGTCGCCAAGGACGGCCGGCTCCCGGAGTTCACCGACGACGCGATTCGGGAGCTCATCCTGGAAGCGAAACGGCGTGCCGGGCGGAAGAACCACCTGACGCTTCACTTCCGGACGCTGGGCGGGCTCGTCCGCGTCGCCGGCGACATCGCCCGCGGCGAGGACGCGGAGATGACCACCCGACAGCACGTGCTCTCCGCGAAGGACCGCTCCCGGTCGATCGAACAGCAGCTCGCCGACGACTACATCGAGCGTCGGAAGGATTACGAGATGCAGGTCTCTGAAGGGTTCGTCGTCGGTCGCGTCAACGGGCTCGCGGTGATGGGAGAAGACTCCGGGATCATGCTACCAGTCATGGCAGAAGTCACCCCTTCCCAGGGCCCCGGCGAAGTGATCGCTACCGGCAAACTCAAGGAAATGGCCCAGGAGTCCGTCTCGAACGTCTCCGCCATCATCAAGAAGTTCTCGGACGTCAACATCTCGGAGAAAGACATCCACATCCAGTTCATCCAGGCGGGCCAGCAGGGTGTCGACGGCGACTCGGCGTCGATCACGGTCGCGACGGCGGTGATCTCCGCACTGGAGGACGTCGGCGTCGATCAGAGCCTCGCGATGACCGGATCGCTGTCCGTCCGGGGTGACGTGCTCCCCGTCGGCGGGGTCACCCACAAGATCGAGGCGGCCGCAAAGTCCGGCTGTGAACGCGTGATCATCCCCAAAGCGAACGAGCAGGACGTGATGATCGAAGACGAATACGAGGAGATGATCGAAATCATCCCGGTCTCGCACATCAGCGAAGTGCTCGACGTCGCCCTGGAGGGCGAACCCGAGAAGGATTCGCTGGTCGACCGCCTCAAGAGCATCACCGGCTCGGCGCTGAACGAGGGGGCAAGCGTGTCCGGACCATCGAGTCCGAGCCCACAATAGCACAGTCACGGCGGGCCGACCGAAGCCCGACTCCGATTTTCCATCACCACACACGAATGCCGGACTGGACGACGTTCACGGCGTTTGCAGCCGTGACGACTGTGCTCGTGTTGCTTCTCGCTCGTGCCTCCCAGTCGATGCTCGCCCGGACCGATCAACCGGAAAGCCAGACCGACGCCGACGACAGCGGACAGCCGGGAAACGACGGGCGGGCCGCCGCCCCCGGTGACGTACCGGCGAGCACGGAGTCGGCGACGACGAGTGCGGAGTCGACGATGACGACCGCAGAGCCGGAGCTTACGACGACCGCGCTGCTTGCCAACGTCGCCGTCTCACAGGGTGCGTTTCTGCTCCTGATCGGTCTGGGCGCCTGGCTGTTCGGAGTTCCGGCGTGGGCGTTCGGCGTTGACGAAGCCACAGTGGGCGTCGATCTCGTGGGGTTGGGCCTCGTCGCCGGCGTCCTCCTGTACCTCGGAAACGAAGCGGCGGCAGCGATCGGCAAGCGACACGGGTTTACGGGCTCGGAAGAACTCCGTCGCCGCCTTGCACCCGATACTGTCGTGGGGTGGTTCGCGTTACTCTTCGTCGTGCTGCCGCTGATCGCCGTCTTCGAGGAGGTGCTCTTTCGCGGCGCACTGATCGGCGTGGCAGCAGCGGGGTTCGACGTCTCCCCGTGGTTGCTCGCAGTCGTCTCCTCGGTCGCCTTCGGCTTCGGTCACGGCGCCCAGGGGAAACTGGGGATCGTAGTAACTGGAGTGCTCGGGTTCCTCCTCGCGGCGCTGTTCATCGCGTCCGGGAGCCTGCTTCTCGTGATCGTAGCTCATTACGTGGTCAACGTCCTCGAATTCCTGGTCCACGAGGCGCTCGGGTGGGAGCCGTTCGACGGCGATCCCCGGCCGGACGCACGACCGAATGCAAGCTAGACGACGTCGCCACGGACGCTGGATCCCGACTGTTCTCGGCGGCGCTCGCGGATCGTCCGTGCCGCCACGTCGGCTCTTTCCCCGTCCGCACCGATCATCTCCAGCGCGTCCGACAGCGTGGGCATCACGAAGGATCCTTCGCGCAAGCGTTCGAGCGCGTCCTCGTCGCGGTGACCATCGACCCACAGACAGACCCCCCGAGGGTCGAGTAGTTCGTCGTACGCCTCACGGGGCAACGCCCCCTTCAGTCGCTGCGTAACGTTCGCATCGAAACTGGCGTTACACACCTCGAAGTGAACTGGGGGCCGCCCGGTCGTCTGTTCGTCCGTCGACTGTAGTGTAGTCCGTACTGTCGCATCCAGAAGGTGTGTCGCCAGGCACCGTTCCGGTGCGACGTATCCGTTGTCGTTCGTCGCGACGTACCCCGGATGCTCGTGGGCCCACTCGGCCCTGACAGTTCGTCCGACGCCTTTCACCCCGTGTGATTCCTCGAATTCGGCGGCCGCTTCGTCGTCGCCCCGCATGAGAATGTCCTTGGTGAGATACACGTCGAGGCGATCGATCGGATCCAGCCCGATTGCCACGTCGCCGTACACCCACACCTCGCGGACGGGAACCGGCATCACCTCGTCGTCGAGCACGTCGAGCATCGATTCGATCCATTCGAGGGCGGCGTCGCGTTCCATCGACCGAATCTGGGGCTACAGCAGGAAAACAGTTTCCGAGACCGGAGGCACCAGACTCCCAGTGTCAAGCGGGCCACGGAGCGACACATCAAAGGGGAGGCCACCCGACAGAGAGATATGGTCGTCGACACGGCGATGTGGGTTCTCCACGTCGTTTTTGCGGGAGTGTGGACCGGAAGCGTTCTGTTCGTCGCCGGCGTGGTGATGCCGCCGGCGTACCGGGGTGAAATCGACGTCGATCCCCTGGAGGAGTTTCTCTCGAAGCTACAGTTGCTCACCCGCGTGAGCGCGGTGATATTTCTCGTCACCGGCGCCCACCTGGTCGGGACTCGCTACACGGGGATTCCGCCGGAGTTCGGTGCACTCGTCGCCACACCAAGCGGACACACGGTGCTCACGATGTTTTTCCTGTGGCTCGTCGTTACTGGCCTCGTCGAGGTCGGTTCCCGCCGGGTCCAGTCGGGACTGAGCCAGCGGAAACTCAGAGAGCCCGCCCGGAACGCGCGCCGACTGTTTCAGGCGGCAGCACTGTTCGCGATCCTCCTGCTCGTCACCGCCGGGCTGCTTGCCGCCGGCGTCTAGCGTCAGATGACGGTCGCCTGTAGTCAGCCGGCCTTCGGGCCAGTTGCAATCAGCCGTCGATCCGCTCGGCGAGAACGCGTTCACACCGCTCGATCACGGTTTCCGGGGATCTCGAGGCGTCGATCCGGACGAACCGTTCGGGCTCTGAACTGACCAGCCGCTCGTAGTTCTCCCGGACCGCAGTCAGATACTCCACCTGTTCGAACTTGTTCGTCGCGCCGGCCCGCTCGGCTGCGGTTTTCGGATCGAGATCGAAGTAGAGCGTGAGGTCGGGTTTCCTGGAGAACGCCGAATGAACGCCGAGAACGTACTCCATCGGCCGTTCCAGATCAGTCTCGGCAGCCAGCGTCGCGCCCTGATACGCGAATCGGGAATCGGAGTAGCGGTCAGAGATGACCAGGGTCCCCGCCGAAAGGGCCGGACGGACGACTCTCGAGAGGTGGTCGGCGTGATCGGCCGTGTAGAGGAACAGCTCCGCAAGCGAGTCGGCGTCGTCGTCGGCTATCGATCGGTTCACCGCGTCGCCGTACCAGGAGTCGGTCGGTTCGTGAGTGAAGACTGCCTCGGGGTATCGAGGTTGCAACGCCTCCCAAACGGTGGTTTTCCCTGTTCCGTCGAGTCCCTCCAGGGTGACGAGCATACCCGAACGTGCCGGTGGAGCGTTTAAGGCTCCGTCGGTTGGGCGGATCAGTGGGCCGTCTGTCACACGTCTGACGCCGCGGTAGTTTTAGGTCTCGAGAGTCCGTAAACTGACGATATGAGAGTGCTCGTGGCGGGCGGAAACGGTTTTGTCGGAACTCACCTCTGTCGGGAACTCGTCGATCGCGGTCACGAGGTGACCGTTCTGGCTCGGACGCCGGACGAGGAGCGGCTCCCAGACGGCGTCGAGGCCGTCGCCGGCGACGTCACGGCGATCGACTCGCTCGAGCCCGCCGTCGCCGACCAGGACGTCGTAGTGAATCTGGTGTCCCTGTCACCGCTGTCGGTTCCGAAGGGCGGAAACGAGATGCACGACCTGGTCCACCGGCGCGGTACCGAGAACCTGGTCACGGCTGCCGAACAGGCAGGCGTCGACCGGTTCGTACAGATGAGCGCACTCGGCGCGGATCCCGACGGAGACACCGCCTACATTCGAGCGAAGGGCCGGGCGGAAACCGCCGTTCGGAAATCGGATCTCTCGTGGGTGATCTTCCGTCCCTCGGTGATCTTCGGTGAGGGAGGTGAGTTCGTCTCCTTTACCAAACGGCTCAAAAAGATGTTCGCGCCCGGCGTTCCAGTCTATCCGCTTCCCGGTGGCGGGAAGACGCGATTCCAGCCGATCTACGTCGGCGACCTCGTGCCGATGCTCGCCGACGCCGTCGAGTCGGACGAACACGCCGAGCAGACGTACGAGATCGGCGGACCCGAACCGCTCACGCTCCGGGAGATCACGGATCTCGTCTACGAGTCGGAGGGGAAAAACGTCACCATCGTTTCGCTCCCGATGGGACTTGCCGGAATCGGATTGACCGTTCTCGACGTCGTACCGGGGTTCCCGATGGGGCCCGACCAGTATCGCTCGCTCAAATTCGAAAACACGACCGCCGAAAACGACATCGGTGCGTTCGACGTCGACCAGGAGGAATTACTGACGTTTCGGGAGTATCTGGGGGTTTGACTGGCAAGAGACACCAGATCGTCGGATCGTCACACTTTCACAGGATATATCACGGGTGATAATTTGATACGAACGCTAATATGTCCGGGCACGACATCGGAACGTGTCAGGAAGGCGCACCGTCGGACGAACGGAAAAGATAACGACAACGAATGATCACCAATAACGGACGACGACGGGGTCAGCAATACGGCGGATCGAAACGGCGGGTACAGCCATCACAAGGGTTATATCCGCAATCGTGTTTGAATCCAGCAATGAGGACGGGGAATAAGGAATGAAGCTCGCAATGATCGGCTTCGGGCAGGCAGGGGGAAAGATCGTCGACAAGTTCATCGAGTACGACGAAAGACACGGCTCCGAGATCGTTCGGTCCGCGATCGCGGTGAACACCGCGAAGGCGGACCTGATGGGATTGAAACACGTCCCACAGGACAAGCGGGTGCTCATCGGACAGGCCCGCGTGAAGGGCCACGGCGTCGGCGCAGACAACGAACTCGGCGCCGAGATCGCCGAGGAGGACATCGACGAGATCCAGGGAGCGATCGACTCGATTCCCGTCCACGAGGTGGACGCGTTCCTCATCGTCGCCGGGCTCGGCGGGGGGACCGGTTCCGGCGGCGCTCCGGTACTCGCAAAGCACCTCAAGCGGATCTACACGGAGCCCGTCTACGGACTGGGGATCCTTCCGGGCTCCGACGAGGGAGGGATCTACACGCTGAACGCCGCACGGTCGTTCCAGACGTTCGTCCGCGAGGTCGACAACCTCCTCGTGTTCGACAACGACGCGTGGCGCCAGACCGGCGAGTCGGTCTCTGGGGGGTACAATCAGATCAACGAGGAGATCGTTCGCCGGTTCGGCATCCTCTTTGGCGCCGGCGAAGTGGCCGAAGGCCAGGAGGTGGCCGAGAGCGTCGTCGACTCCTCGGAGATCATCAACACGCTGTCGGGCGGCGGAGTCTCGACGGTCGGCTACGCTAGCGAGGACGTCGAACCGCGGGAGTCGGGCGGACTGCTCTCCCGGCTTCGGGGCGACGACAGCGACGACGAGCTCGATACGGCGCACACGACGAACCGGATCACGAGTCTCGTTCGGAAGGCGGCGCTCGGACGCCTGACTCTCCCCTGCGAGATCGAGGGGGCCGAGCGCGCTCTCCTCGTGATGGCCGGTCCGCCGCGGTACCTCAACCGGAAAGGGATCGAACGGGGACGCAAGTGGATCGAAGAGCAGACCGGGAGCATGGAGGTCCGGGGTGGTGACTACCCCGTACGCGGCAGCGACTTCGTCGCCAGCGTCATCCTCCTGTCGGGCGTCACGAACGTCCCGCGCATCAAGGAGCTCCAGCAGGTGGCGATCGAGGCGCAGGACAACCTCGACGAGATCCGGGAGGAAAGCGAGGAGAACCTCTCGAGTCTCATCAACGACGACGCCGACGAGCTGGAATCGCTGTTCTAACCTCCGCGGCCACCGATTCGAGGAACGTGCACGTACTCGTTCCGTTCGCAGCCGATCGACCGAAGACGAGACTCGACCCTGTCCTTTCCTCTGCAGAGCGGTCCGCGTTCGCCTCCGCAATGCTTTGTGACGTTCTCGAAGCGATTTTCGCAGCCGGACACGAGCCGGTCGTGCTCTCGACGGCGCCGCCCGAGGATCCGACCGACAAACTGCAGACGGTACTTTCCGACGCCCGGACGATCGTCGAGGATCGACCGCTGACGGATGCGGTCAACGCCAGGTTGGACGAGGTCCCGATCGCCGTGGTGATGAGCGACCTCCCGCTCGTTACCCCCACCGTACTCCGCCGGTTCCTCGAGGTCGACGGCGACGTCGCCATCGCACCCGGGCGCGGCGGCGGGACGAACGCGCTCGTCGTGCGCGACGCCGACTTTTCCGTCGACTACCACGGCACGTCGTATCTGGATCACCTCCGGATCGCCCAGGGGATCGGGGCGAGCGTCCGCGAGTTCGATTCCCACCGACTGTCGACGGACGTCGACGAGCCTGCGGATCTCGTGGAGGTACTGTCGCTGTCGGATGGGCTCGCCCGTGCGTGGCTCGAACGCGCCGGGTTCGAACTCGACGCCACCGACGGACGGGTCGGCGTCCGACGGGAGTGATCTCCTGCGGGAGTGAGGTTTTTGTGTGTCCGCGCCGGAGACGCCAGCGTGTTTCCCGGCAGCGAAGAGTACGGCGTCGACGTGACGGTCGACCGACGGGAGGTTGATGCACTTCTCGAAGTCACGCCCGACGACGTGGAGAGCGCCGAAGCACTCACGTTCTCCCGGAACGTCTTCCTGCCGCTGACAACCGCATGCCGGTACACCTGCACGTACTGTACGTTCTACGATCCACCGGGCGAGGCGTCGCTCATGAGCCCGGACGAGATCCGCAGAGAGTGCCGTCGAGGGGCCGACGCCGGTTGTACGGAGGCGCTTTTCACCTTCGGCGACGATCCCGACGCGCGGTACGAGCGGATCCACGAGCAGTTGGCAGAATGGGGGTACGACGACGTTCTCGAGTATCTGTATCGAGCGTGTGAAATTGCTCTAGAGGAAGGGCTGTTACCGCACTCGAACCCCGGCGACCTGGACGAGTCGGCGTTTTGCAGACTCCGGGAGGTGAACGCGTCGATGGGCGTGATGTTAGAGACGACCGCCGACGTGCAGGCCCACGCGGGAAACCGCCGAAAGCTACCCGGACAGCGGCTCGCAACGATACGGGACGCAGGACGTGCACGCGTACCGTTCACTACGGGGATCCTCGTTGGAATCGGGGAAACAGCGCGGGACCGGGCGGAGTCGGTACTGGCGATTCGGGAGCTACACGAACGGTACGGCCACGTTCAAGAGGTGATCGTCCAGAACGTCGTCCCGAACGACCGATCGGAGTTCGAACGGCCCGACGGAGAGACCATGCGTCGGACCGTCGCCATGGCGCGTGCGGCGCTGCCGGCGTCAGTGTCGGTGCAGGTGCCGCCGAACCTCTCGCCGACCCGCACGTTGCTCGACTGCGGCGTCGACGACCTCGGCGGCGTCTCCCCCGTGACCGACGACTACGTCAATCCGGAGTACGAGTGGCCCGCCCTGTCGGAGTTGCGCGAAATCGCCGATGTCGCCGGTGTCCCGCTCGTCGAGCGGCTCCCTGTGTACGATAGATATCTCCGGGACGGCTGGTCGAGCAGACGGATCCGCCGACGGGTCGATGCAGGCGAGTTCGCCCCAGCGGACGATCGGGAAGTCAACACCTTCTTTTAAGTAGGAACCGTCGTTCGTGACGGAACATGTCAGTGTTGCAGCTCCAGTCGGTGTGGGAGGCCATCGACGTCGGCGCGGTCGCGACCGGACTCGTCGCGTTCGTCGTCGGGTTCGTCGTCGTCTTCCTACTGGGCAAGATCGCGTTCGTGCCGGTCGTTCGGAGAGCCCTCGGGACGCGGGGGTTCGACCAGGCGGTCCAGAGCCTCGGAACCAGCGTCGCGAACGCAGTCGTGTGGCTCGCAGCGATCGCCGTCGCCTTCACCGTCGCCGGCTTCGGCGCGTTCCTCTCGGCGTTCGCCGTCTTCGGGGGCGCGTTCGCGCTGGCGATCGGGTTCGCCGCACAGGACCTCCTGGGCAACTTCGTCGCCGGCGTGTTCATCCTCAAGGACAAGCCGTTCGAGGTCGGCGACTGGATCGAGTGGGACGGTAAAAGCGGCCGGGTCGAGGACATCGACCTCCGCGTCTCGCGGGTTCGGACGTTCGACAACGAACGGATCACCGTCCCGAACGGTGATCTCGCCAACAACGCGGTGACGAACCCCGTCGCCTACGAGACGCTCCGCCAGAAGTTCGTCTTCGGGATCGGCTACGACGACGACATCGACGAGGCGACCGACTACATCATCGAGGCCGCAAAAGACCACTCGATGATCCTCGACGATCCGGCGCCGTCGGTTCGGCTGGTGGATCTGGGCGACTCCGACGTCGGACTCCAGGCGCGGATCTGGATCGAGGAACCCGATCGCGCCGACTTCATGCGCGTTCGCTCCGAGTACGTTCAGGCGGTGAAAGAACGGTTCGACGAGGAGGGGATCGACATCCCCTACGTCCACCGGGAGCTCACCGGCAGCGTCGAACTCGTCGAACGGGCCAGAGGATCGGACGAGTGATCGGCGCGCCGATCACGGGATCAGGAGTTGCGTCGCTGTTCACAACAGGCCGATCATCGAGAGCACGAGCGCGATTGCGACGATCACCGCGGCGATAGTGACCAGCCGCCAGGCGATCCGCAACACGAGCCGGCCGATCAGGATGACTACCGCAATACCCACGAGCACGACCAGGAGCTGACCGATCGGGGTCGCGAAGAGTCCAGCCTGGAGAACCGGGACGCCCTGGAGGATCCCAAAGATCCCCAAAACGGCCGCGTCGAATGAGAGTGCCATACCCTCCGTTGCGTGGACGGGGGAATAAGCTTTGGGCGCCCGTCTGACGCCAGCAGGACGTGCGTCACGAGACCCCATGTGATGAGGTAACACCCTAATATAAAGGATATTATATAAAAGGGAGAAACTGGCAGTGATTGACAGAGGTAGCCGTTACGGAATGGCTGTCTCGGACGTGAATTGCCTCCCAAACGATCAGCCAAAAAACCCCCTCACTTCTACTGTGTGTACCACTGCTGTACTGCGTTTGTTAGTCTCTAATACTACTTTCACTCCGCTCTAGATACCGTTATATGCAACGCTCCGTTGTATTGGTGGTGTGTACGCGACGCCGTAACTGTCGCGGGGGGAGAACTGGTCAGAACCTGGAGAGGTACCGACCCATCGGGCCCGGGAAACGCAAACATGAAGGGGCCCACTCACCGAGAGAACAACCCATGGATACCGGGAATTCACACAGCAATCGAGAGCCGCCTCGCACGCATCGTGGAGTGATGACGCAATGAGCGACGCCGAACGGACGGTAGAGGAGATCGATCTGCCGATCAAACGCACCGAAGGCGAGACGCTGAAAGAGCGCCTCACCGACAACGCCTACGAGAACATCCTGCCGGCCCGATATCTCCGAAAAAATGCCGACGGAGAACTGATCGAAACACAGGAGGAACTGTTCGTCCGGATCGCGGAGAACATCGCGCTCGCCGAGGCGGTGTTCGAGGCCGAAAAGCGCGGCGTCGAGGTCACGGTGACGCCGGACCAGCTCAAGCCCGACCATCCCCGGCGGGACGAACTCGCCGAGGAGGTGTTCGGAAAAGGCGTCACTTCCGAGGACGACGCGGAAACCACGCTTTCTGTCTACAACGTCAACAAATTCGCCTACGAGACGATCGTTCCGGAACTCCCGCCGGAAATCGCCGCAGTAGTCCAGGAGAAGGCCGAAGAGTTCCGGAAGATCATGGAGGACCTTTCTTTCGTTCCGAACTGCGTTCCGCCGGATTCGCTGGTCGCTGCAGGCGGTGGAATGAAACCGCTCACCGATGTCGAACCCGGGGAACGCGTGTACGACGACGTGGATGGAAACGCCAACGTCGAAGAGAAGTATCAGAACGGGGAGAAACCAGTTCTGGAGATCGAAACGGATTCCGGATATACAGTACGGGCAACACCGGAGCACTACTTCCGCGTAATCGACGAACGTGGGGAGTACGCGTGGCGCCAGGTGAAAGAACTCGAACCGAGAGACACGATCGCTCTCCAGCGGAACTTCCTGGACGACGACGGGGAACAGCCCGTACTCCGAACAGAAACACACGCCACTGACGGAGGGACGTCCGCCAGTCTCCCCTCGCTGGGACGGGACCGGCTTTCGATCGAAACACCCGAGACGGTTACACCCGATTTCGCCGAGTGGCTCGGCCTGTACATCGGAGACGGAACCGCCCGCGAAAGCGGGGTCAGAATGGCGTTCGACGACGCCGACGAAGATCTCGTCGAGCACTGGAGCTCCCTGACAGAGAAGGTCTTCGGATTCGAACCGACTGCCGGACCTCACGGAGAGGCAGCGTGTATTATCGGACGCGCAAGTCGACGCGAACTGTACGATTTCCTGGAAGGGAACGACCTATTGAAGGACAGTTCCAAAACTGCGACGGTTCCGGACACCGTACTCCGGTCCGGGCGAACAGCCGTAGCACGGTTCTTGCGGGGGCTGTTCGAAGCCGACGGCACAGTCGGAGAGCGGTCGATCGAGCTGTATACCCACAGCGAAGCCCTCGCCTCACAGGCACAGAAACTCCTTTTGGGACTCGGGATCCGCTCGACGATCCGGGAGAAACGTGACGGCTATCGGGTCAGTATTCGAAAGAACCGGTGTGGAAAGCGCTTCGTCGAGCAGGTCGGATTCATAAGTGACCGAAAGAGAAGTCACGCAAAACGGTTCGAAACGGTCGCGGACAGTGCCACATCGCTGAAGATCCCGAACCAGACCGAACGGCTCCTCGAGTGGTATCGAGAAAGCGACCTCGACCACGACGCCTACAAAGACCTCTCGCAGTTCCTTATCGATCCGACGTCGGAGTATCATCAGGAAATCGGCGAGGAACTGTTCGAAACGTACGCAGAAACGTACCCCGAACTATGGGAGTCACCAGTCGCAGAACACGTCGAACGTGACCAGTTTTACGAGCCGGTCGTCTCGATCACGGAACTCGGTACGATGGCGGTCGAAGACATGCAGGTTCCCCGCCGGAACACGTACGTCGTCGAGGGGTTCGTGAGCCACAACAGCCCCACAATAATGAACGCCGGCGACGAACTCCAGCAGCTCTCCGCCTGTTTCGTCGACTCTCCCGAGGACGACATCACCGACATCCACCAGACGATGAAGGAGGCGGCGGAGGTGTTCCAGTGTCTCACCGAGGACACCACCGTCTTCGTCGAGGACAAGGGGCTCGTCTCGATCGCGGACGTCGAGCCGGGCGACGAGATTCGAGGACGCGACGGGGAAGGACACCGCACGCGACGGGTCGAGGAAACCCATGCGTACGACGACGCACCCGTCTTCCGGGTCGTCACGGAGGCGGGAATCGAGCTCACGGGCACGCCGAACCACGAACTCTTCGTGGACGGCGACTGGACCCGGATCGACGAGATCGAGCCCGGCGACGCGCTCTCCGTTCGGCTGGGCTGGATTCCCGACATCGGCGAGGAGGTCGAACTCGCGTCCGTCGAAAGCGGCGTACGGGAGTCGATCTCGACACCCACCGACGGCGAACTGGCCGCCGAGACCCGCCTCTCGCCGCGGTCGGTCGCCCGGTACCGGGAGCAGCAGTCGCTGGAGCCGAACGGTCGCCCGGCGAAGGCCGTCACCCAACCGACGACGCTCACCGCCGACCTCGCCGAACTTGTGGGTATGTGGGTCGGCGACGGGTCGACACACGAGGACGGGATTCGGTTCCATCTGCGCCGCGAGGAGACGCTCGAGCACGCCGACCGGCTGTGCCGGGAGCTGTTCGACGAGGGGCTCGACTGGCAGTGGGCCGACGACTGCTACGACGCGGTGTTGCACAGCCACGAGATCAGGCGCTTCTGGCTCGAGAACTTCGGCGACGCGAACCCCGAGTCGACGACCGCGTCCGTACCCGGGCCCGTCCGGCGCGCGGACCGCGACGTCATCGCTGGATTCCTCCGGGGGCTGTACTCCACCGACGGCAGCCTGCAGAAGGGAGCGTATCCCCGGCTGTGGAGCGCCTCCGCGGAACTGATCGACGACGTCCAGCAGCTCTTCGTCGGTCTCGGAATTCCGGCGGCGACGTGGGAGCACGACTCCACGGATCGCGATTACGACAACGTCGGTCCGACCGGGGAGGTCGGCCTCGAGCGGTTCGCCGACCTGGTCGGCTTCGTGGACGGCCGAACGGAGGAGATGCGATCGGAACTGGCCGAGATCGATCACGCGGGGACGACGTTCGGAACGATCGACGGCTCGACGTGGGAGGTCCCGGTCGAACGCGTCGAGGCGGCCGGCACCGACGTCGTCTACGACGTGACCGTCGAGGAGGAGCCCGAGTACGTCGCGAGCTCGGTGGTCTCTCACAACAGCGGCGGCGGAATGGGATACGCGTTCTGGAAGCTCCGCCCCTACGGCGACGCGGTGGGGTCGACCGGCGGGATCGCCTCCGGACCTATCACATTTATGAGGACTTATGACCAGATGTGTTTCGTCCCGGGAACGAAAATCCTCACTCCCAACGGGACGACACCGATCGAAGAACTGGACGAGGGTCAACTGGTAATCGACGAGAACGGAGACGCACAGCCGGTCACTGAGACGATGGAGCGATTCGTCGACGAGGATATCGTCGAACTCACGCCGAAGCGGATCAACAAGCCACTTCGCGTAACCGAAGAACACCCGTTCAAAGTCGTCCGTGAGGACAGATTCGAGTGGGTCGATGCCGGCGATCTGGAGGAAGGAGACCGTCTCGTCTTGGGACATTGGAGGGCCGAAAACGACATCGCTATCGACGGAACGATAGACCTCACCGAGGTGGCCTCCGGTCCCCTCGTCTTCACCGACGGAGGGGTCGTAATCAACCGGGAGCATTACGGCGTCTCGAAGGGGACGCCCCCGGCGGCGTTCGAATCCGAGGTCCCGACGGAGGATTTCGCAACGGTCGCCGGCTGGTATCTCGCGGAAGGAAGTATCCGCTACCAGCGGGGGATCCCTTCAACAGTAACGTTTACGCTGAACAACGACGAGCGGGCGGCGGCCGAAGAGATCCGGGAAGCGCTCAACTCCTTCGGGGTCGACTCGCGGATCCGCGAAGTCGAAGACCGGAACACGCTCCACGTTCACGCGGAACATACCAGCTTCGCGGGTTTCATCGAAGGAACGTTCGGCACCGGCGCGTCGGAGAAGTCGGTCCCCCGTTTCCTCTGGAACGCACCCGTTTCCGTTCAGGCACGCGTGCTGGAGACGCTGTTCGAGGGCGACGGACGGCTCGAAAAGCGTGGAAAGAGTCAGCGCGTACAGCTCAAGCTGGCCAACGAGGAGATCGTCGACTTCGTCTTCCAGGTCGGAGTCCGCTGTGGCGTCCAGTTCTCTCGCCACGATAGGACCCCGGAGGACCGGCAGCCGACGTACTCGGTCAGTGCGAGCGTGAGTACTGCACTCGGAACCCCACTCGAATGCCTCTTCGAGGAGGTTCCCGACGGGTTCGCTCCACGGGATCGGACAAAGCAGGCGAACGGTCGAGAAGTCGTTGCGATCGATTCGATCGAACGGACGCACTACAGTGGACCGGTCTACAACGCCGAAGTCGCGGGTACCCACACATACGTCGCCGAGGACGTTGTCGTTCACAACTGCGAGACTATCGCACAGGGAGGTGCCCGCCGGGGCGCGCAGATGGGGGTGATGCGCGTCTCTCACCCGGACGTCATCCAGTTCATCCACGCGAAGAACAAGGACGTCTCGCTGGCTCACTCGCTGCGGCTGAACGATCCGGACGACTACACGCACAACTCCTTCAAGGAGGCGCTCGAGGAGGCACGGGAACTCATCGACGACGAGGGCCGAGTCCCCAAACATCTCCGGAACGCCGTCGAGGGACACCTCTCTAACTTCAACATCTCCGTGGGCGTCACGGACGACTTCATGGAAGCGCTGTACAACGACGAGGAGTTCACCTTCACCAACCCGCGAACCGGCGAGCCCCACGTCGCGACCCCGGAGACGAAGGAACTGTACGACATGTTCGGCCTCGGCGAGTACGTCGAGGTCGGCGAGGTGCTGTCGGTACCGGCGGCCGAAATCTGGCAGGACATCGTCGAGGGCGCCCACGAGAACGGCGAGCCCGGCGTGATCTACCTCGAGCGGGTGAACAAGGAGCATTCGTTCGACGTGGAGGACCATCCGGATCATCGCATACTCGCCACGAATCCGTGCGTCACCGGCGACACGCTCATCAGCACCGAAAGCGGGCTGATCCCGGCCGAGGAGCTGTACGAGCAGGGCGTCGCTCGCGACGTCGTCGTCGACGGGCGGCTCAGCGAGGATCGAGTCAAGGAAGCCAGCAGCGTCTACCGGACCGGCGAGAAAGAGGTATATAAACTCACCACGGAGGAGGGGTACGAACTCCGCCTGACCGCCGACCACCGCGTGATGACCGACGACGGCTGGGTCGAGGCCGCCGACCTGGACGCCGGCGACACGGTCCACGTCCAGAACCGGAAAGGCGAATTCGGCCGGCACGGATCCGCCGCCGAGGGACGCGTGCTCGGCTGGCTGGTCGGCGACGGCCAGATGAAATCTTCGGAAGAACGGGCCGTTCTCCACTTCTACGATCGAGACACGGAACTCTCCGAGGAGTTTGCTGGATACGTAAACGAAATCGTCCGCAACCCCATCGGAAATGCGGACTACGGGGTCGGCGTAACACAGATTCAGCGCCGTGAGAGTCACCGTTCCGAGGCCGGAAGAGAAGAGCGGGTTCGATCAGAGCGTCTTTACGAACTCGCAGCCGACCTCGGCCTCGAAGCCGACAAGTTACAGGTTCCAGAGGCTGTTTTCCAGGGAAGCGAAGAGATGGTTCGTGGCTTCCTACAGTCGCTGTTTACAGCGGATGGAAGCGTACAGGGGACCAAGGAAAACGGCCGAACAGTCAGACTCGCGAGTGTAGATGTCGACCTTCTCGCTCAAGTTCAGCAACTCCTTTTGAACTTCGGGATCGCGAGCACGATATACGAGGGGCGCAAATCCTCCGGAAAACGAGAACTTCCTGACGGAAATGGAGGAACTAAAGAGTACGAAACCCAGGGATTCCACGATCTCGTCATTTCGAAGGATAATCTCGTTCGGTTCCGGGACGAAATCGGCTTCCTCCGGGAAGACAAGCAGTCGAAACTCGAGGCACATATCGACTCCTACACGCACGGGCCGTACAGTGAAACGTATACGGCGACTGTGGAATCCGTTTTCGAAGACGGAACTGAAGAAGTGTTTGATTTAACGGAAACAGACACACATTCGTTCATCGGAAATGGGATAGTAGTTCATAACTGTGGTGAGCAGCCGCTTGAAGAATACGAGGCCTGCAACCTGGGTCACATCAACCTCTCGACGCTTGCGGCCCTCGACGCACCCGACTGGCGTGCCTGGAGTGCCGAGCACGAAGACGAGTACGACAGCCAGGCCGAGGCGGTCGAGGCGTTCCTGGAGGAGGCGATCGACTTCGAGGAGTTCGACTACCGGATCGATCGCGGCACTCGGTTCCTCGAGAACGTCGTCACGATGTCGGACTTCCCGGTCGAGAAGATCGAACAGAAGGTCCGGGAGATGCGCAAGATCGGCCTCGGGATCATGGGGCTGGCGCAGCTGTACGTCCAGCTGGGCGTCCGGTACGGCTCCGAGACCGGCAACGAGATCGCCCGCCAGCTCATGACCCACATCAACCACACCTCGAAGTGGACGTCCCACGAGCTGGCAGAGGATCGCGGCGCATTCGCCGACTGGGAAGACTCGAAGTACGCGAACCCGACCGAGTACGCCGAGTGGTTCGAGCACCACACCGGACTCGACGCCGACGAGTGGGAAGACGGGTTCCCGATCCGGAACCACAACACCACGACTATCGCACCGACCGGCTGCGTCGACGAGGACTCGCTGATCTCGACCGACGAGGGGCTGCAGCCGATCAAGAACCTCGACGAGACGACCGCCGAGTTCGAGCAGTGGGACGAGATCGAGGTCGGCGTCTCGACCGACGGCGGGACGAAGACCGCGACCGCCGTGTACGACAACGGCTTCGCCGACGTGCGCCGGATCGAAACCGAGGGCGGCTTCAGCGTCGCCGCCACCCCGAACCACCGGTTCCGGGCGCTCACGGACGACGGCGAGTACGCCTGGAAGGAGGCCGACGACTTCGAGCCGGGCGACACCGTCATGCTGCAGCGGGGAACGTTCCAGAACGGCCCGCGGACGTCACTGGATACCAGCGAGAAGGGGAACCGCCACTGGAACTCCGACGAGAACCTGACACTCCCGGAAGAGATGACGCCCGAACTCGCAGAGTTCCTCGGGTACTTCATGGGCGACGGCTACGTCCACGACGACGTCGGGATCAAGCTCGTCGTCGAGTCCGACGCCGAGGAGCTGGACACGTACCTCCGTGAACTCGGAGAATCCCTGTTCGGCGTCGAGCCAACAGTGGAGGACCGGGACACGCGACACGTGCTCGTCTTCGGCGGTCGTCACCTCCCGCGGTACTTCGAAGACAACGGCTGGAAGAAGGCCGACGGGAACACCGGCGAGGGTGCCGCAAGCGCGTTCGTTCCCGAGGAAGTGCTCGCGGGTGAGGAAGCGGTCGCGAAAGCGTTCCTCCGCGGACTGTTCGAGGCCGACGGGACCGCCTCACGGAAGGTCGAGCTTTCGACCGTCTCGGAGACGTTGGCGGATCAGGTCCAGACGCTCCTGCTCTCCCTCGGCGTCGTGTTCGTCCGCGACGTCCTGGAGATGGAGGCCAGGAAGGACCACTACGGCGACCGTCCGCGCCACTGTCTGCGGGGAGCGAACAGGCGCGAGGACAAGCGGTTCCTCGAGGAGGTCGGCTTCGTCACGAAGTCGACCGAGATCGAACTCACGGCCCAGTCGTACAAGAACGACACGTATCCGCCGGCGATCGTCGAGGCGCTGCGGGACGTCGACGGCTACGACGCGGTGAGCAGCTCGGTGAAACACCGGGTCAACCAGTCGCCGAGGAACGGTTCTGTCTCTCGGAAGCTGGTGCGGGACGTAGAAGCCGAGACGGGCGAGACGGTACACCTGGACGGACGGTGTCTCACGGACTTCTACGCGGCGACCGTCGAGACCGTCTCCGAGGAGAAGGCCTACACCAAGGACATCAGCGTCCCGTCGAACAACACCTACGTCGCGAACGGGTTCGTCACCCACAACACCACCTCGATGCTCGGAAATACGACAGGTGGCTGCGAGCCGATATATAACGTCGCGTACTACAAAAACGTCACCGACGACGTGCAGGGAGACGAGATGCTCGTCGAGTTCGACGACTACTTCCTTAGGGTGCTCGAGGCAAACGATATCGACGTCTCATCGGTGAAAAAGGAGGCACAAGAGCAGATGGCCGCAAACGAGTTTGACGGCGTCGAAGGGCTGTCGACGGTGCCAGACTCCATCGGAG
The DNA here is from genome assembly GCF_031432225.1 of Halalkaliarchaeum sp. AArc-GB. Lineage (NCBI taxonomy): Archaea > Methanobacteriati > Methanobacteriota > Halobacteria > Halobacteriales > Haloferacaceae > Halalkaliarchaeum > Halalkaliarchaeum sp. AArc-GB. The sequence goes on from NZ_JAVKGM010000002.1 coordinate 177,084, forward strand.
AGCTGTTCGTCATCACCGAAGACCTATCTGGAAAGCAACATGCCTCGGTGCAGTGTGCCTGTCAGGAAGGTGTCGACTCTGCGATCTCCAAGACCTGCAACTTCCCGAACGAGGCGACCGTCGAGGACATGGACGAGGTGTACCGGTACATCTACGATCACGGCGGAAAGGGCGTCACAGTCTACCGGGACGGCACTCGCTCGAAGCAGGTGTTGACCACGCGGGCGAAGAACACCGACTTCGCCGACGAGAGCGAGGCCGCCGAGGCGATCACCGAGCAGATCCAGGAGGTGTTCGGCGGGCTCGAGTCGTTCCTCGAGAACGACGACGTCCGGGAGGCGCTCGACGCGGAGATCGAAGCGTTGCTGGAGTCGGTCGACGACGGGTCCAAGTACACCGAGCGTCGGGCCCGACCCGACTCGCTCACCGGTGTCACCCAGCGGATCGACACCGGCTACGGGAAGATGTACGTGACCGTCAACGAGGACGAGAACGGCGAACCGTTCGAGCTGTTCGCGAACATCGGCCACTCGGGCGGGTTCACCAACTCCTTTACGGAGGCGCTGGCGAAGGTGATCTCGACGGCGCTGCGGTCGGGCGTCGACCCCCACGAGATCGTCGACGAACTCCAGGGGACCCGGTCGCCGAAAGTCGCCTGGGACAAAGGCGAACAGATACAGTCCATCCCGGACGCGATCGGCACCGCGATGCGGCGGTACCTGGACGACGAAATCGAAAAGGGCTACCCACAGCAACAGCGTCTCGAAGAGGCCGCCGGCGGGATGTCCGCGGCCGTCGGCGACAACGACGTCCACGACGTCGACAGCGACGAGGAAACCGACGGGGGCTCTTCACTCGCCGAGAACGGGGCCGGTACCGATGCCGGGAGGGACGACGGCGTCGACGCGACCCAGGCGCTCATCGACGCCGGAGAGTCGCCCGAGTGTCCCGAGTGTGGCTCGATGTCGCTGTACTACTCGGAGGGCTGTAAGACCTGCGAGTCCTGTGGCTGGTCGGAGTGTTGAGATAACGCCAGTACTCCCTTCGGGCGGTGAAGGCGGTTAATCCGTTCCCACGGCCGGCGGATCGTGCGGCCCGCGTCCGGGACTCGGCCGTTCTTCCCCGAATCCCGCGGCGACGTCGCGAAAGACGGCTTCCGGATCCTTGTTCCAGGACCACTTCCAGCGGGTTTTCGCCAGCAGATACAGTTTTCGGGAAAGCGACAGTTGGGGCGTCTCCGAGAGGACGTCGTAGTTCCGCTTGCGGATGAGTCGGTGGTGGTCGGCGTACAGTACCGCAGCGAGCAGGACTGCCAGTTGGCAATCCTTCGGCAAATACTTGATCCCGGCGACACCGTCCCGGTAGAGGCGTTCCGCGCGCGCGAGCTCCGTCCGCATCGCCGCAGCGAACCCCTCGTCCATCCGGAGGCGTTCGATCTGCTCTTCGGTGACTCCGTGGTCGGAAAGCGTCGACTTCGGGAGGTAGATCCGATCGCGCTCGAGTACGTCCTCCCGAACGTCCCGGAGGAAGTTCGTTAGCTGAAACGCTTCCCCCAGCGCAGTCGCGTGAGAGAGCGCGTCTTCTGGCGAGTCTGGATCCATCACGGCGGTCATCATCCGGCCGACCGCGGCGGCGGAGCCGTCCATGTACGTCTCCAGCTCCCCATAGGTTTCGTACCTGGAGGTGTCGATGTCGGCTACCATCGCGTCGACGAAGACGTTCACGTCCCGGTCGTCGATCCCGTACTCGACGCGAAGCTCCGAAAACGCCGACAGGACGGGATCGTCCGTCGACTCCTCCCCGAGTGCAGCCCGACGGATCCGCTCGAGCTCCGCCCGCTGTTCGGCGGGCCCCTTGCCACCGGGATCGTCGACGACTTCGTCTGCAACACGAAAGAACGCATACAGAACGTACGTCGCCTCGCGGACGCGCTCGGGAAGGAGTCGCGTGGCGACGTGAAACGTCTTCCCGGTCCGCTGTTGGATCGCCTTGCTTCGGGCGATCTGTTCGTCATCGATCATCTCTGGAGGCGGGCAGGGTCGCTATCGAGGTGTTATTCCGGGGGCGCATTTTACACCTTCGTAGTACGGGTGCCAATCATATAACAGTTCGTGCGAACCCGGATCCACAGACCACAGAGACAAGATAAATACCCGTCGTTCGGCGGGAGTATGTCAGTGCCAGAACGTATCCGAACAGTCGTAGACGACGCCGTGGCTGGGACAGACATACTTGCAGTGGCGGCGGGCCATGGGGCGGTCACAGAGCGGGCACGGTCGACCGCCGCCAGTCGGGTTCGCTGTCACGAATTACACAGGGGAGAGCACGGACAAGACGTTTTCGCGCCGAGACACCGGCCGTGGTGACACACGAAGTCCGTCAGTCGCGCCACGGCCACAGCAGTTCCGAGTCGAAGCGATCAGTCGCGATCAGACCCGCAGCCATCGCCGCCGCAAGCAGCGCGGGGATCGGGTTGCCAAACCAGACGTTGATGCCGCCCCACAGGATCACGAAACTCACCATGTCGTCGAGCATGAACGGCGTCGAACGAAGGCGCGAACGCAATCCAGTACGGTCGAACGCCCGATCGAGCGAGACGACCGCGACCGTCGCAGACAGCACCCATCCTGCGTAGTTCGACAGTGGGACTTCATAGAAGATCCCACCGCCGTCGTACTCCCAGAATCCGAGTGCGACTGCACCGGGATCGAGGACGGCGTCCATCGCGATGACGAACCCGATGACGGTCGCGAGCCGGATCGGGGTCGAGTTCGCCCGCGACCCCAGCAAAAGTAGGCAAAGCAGGTACGCGTTCGCCACGAGGGGAATGAAAAACAGCGGCAACGCGAGGGGAACGCCCCCCACCATCGGGCCGAGGCTGATTCCGTACTCGAAGTGGCCGTACGGCCAGCCCGTCCGGACACCGACGTGCTCGATCGCGTAGGTGTACGCCACGAGCAGTCCGAGCCACGCACCGGCCCGCCGGTCGACAAGCGGAGCCACGCCGGCCACGAGTGGCGACCGCATCACCGCGACGCCGACCAGGAGTAACCAGGGGTTGAAGGCGAGAGGTTCCGGAAGCAGCCCCTCCGCACTGGCGACCAGGAGCAGCCCGCCGACCGTCGGGAAGAGGACCGCGATCGTGAATCGGTTCTCGTCGACCGTGCGGTCGAGTGCCCGTTCGAACTCCCGTCGCGTGTTCGGCAGTCGGTCGCGGACCGCTCCGATAGAGACCCATTCGGGGACGGTACGTCCGCTCACGCGATCACCTCCGTGAGCGGAACGATCCGCCACAGCGCCCCGAGCGTTAGAACGGTGCCGACGAGCGTGTTGAGTGTCGGATACCACCAGTATGCTCGGGCGACGTCAACGTCGGAGCGATAGACGACAAGCACCGCCGCGGGATACACCAGCAGAAGCGCACCGAGACGGAGGTCGACGAGACCGAACCCGACCGCGGACAGCAGCCAGACGCCGCCGCAGTAGGCGAACGTCCGCGTTTCACCGAGGAGAGTCGCCGTCGTCTGGATTCCCGCCGCGCGGTCGGGTTCGATGTCGGGGATCGCCGAGAACGTGTGCATCCCCATCGTCCACAGCCACGCGCCGACGACCCCCGCCACCGGTGGCTGTCCCCCGGCGACGGTCACGTAGGCGGCGATTCCCGGGAGGACGTACAGCCCGTTGGAGAGTGAATCCAGAAACGGCGTGGTTTTGAACCGGGCCGGGGGTACGCTGTACCCCACCGCGAGCAGGAAGAACCCAGCGAGCCATGGCCAGGCACCCGTCGGGGTGATCGCAAAGAGGCCGACCCCGAGGAGGCCGGACGCGATCACCACGAGGAGAACGAACCAGTCGCCCGTCCACCGGGCCTCCCGAGCCTCCTTTTTGGGGTTGACAGCGTCGATCTCGGCGTCGAAGACGTCGTTTACGCCGTAGAGGAGCACGTTCGCCGGGACGAGGAAGTACACCGCGAGCAGAACCGTTTCGACTGTGAAAAGCTCCGAGACAGTAGTCGCTCCGAACGCGACGGCGACGACCACCGGGCCGGCGAGATACAGCCAGAACCGGGGGCGAGACAGCGTGATGAGATACGACAGTCGATCCCAGCCCATGATCGATCGCTCGTCAGTTCTCCCCACTCGTCTCCGCCATCCGTTCTGCAGTCAGCTGGCCGCTGATGAGACACATCGGGACGCCGATTCCGGGAGTGGTGTACGATCCCGTAAAGTAGAGCCCGTCAACCGCAGTCGACGTTCGGTTCGGGCGAAGCAGCGCCGTCTGTGACAGCGTATGTGCGAGTCCGAGCGCGGAGCCGGCGTACGCGTTGTATCGGTCGGCGAAGTCGTCCACACAGAAGGTCTCCTCTACGACGATCCGATCCCGGAGATCGACGCCCGTGTTCGCCTCGATATCGTCGAACAACTGTTCTCGAAACGCCGCCCGGCGCTCGGGCGTGTCCTCGAGCCCGGGCGCGATCGGTACCAGCGCAAACAGGTTGCTGTGCCCGTCCGGGGAGACCGAGTCGTCGGTTTCGGAGGGGACACACAGGTAGTACGCCGGGTTCTCGGGCCAAGCGGGTTCCTCGAAGATCTCCTCGAAGTGGTCGTCCCAGTCGGTCGGAAGCACCAGCGTGTGGTGCGCGAGCGGTTCGACGTCGCCTTCGACCCCCAGATATACGAGATACGCCGACGGTGCGTACGTCCGGCTCTCCCAGTACTCGGCGGGATACTGCCGCTTTTTTGGGGGGAGCAGCTCCTGTTCGGTGTGGGCGTAGTCGGCGTCGGAAACCACCAGATCCGCGAGGAACTCCCCGTCTGCTTCGGTTCTGACTGCGAACCCGCCGCGTCTGCCGGCGATCTTTCGGACCGGCTGGCCAGTGTGAAACGCGACGCCGAGTTCGTCCCCGAGCTCGACGATCCCGTCGACGACGGCGCCGATTCCGCCGTCCGGGTAGTAGACGCCCATGTTGAAGTCGACGTGACTCATGAGATTGTACAGCGCGGGCGTGTTGTGCGGCGATCCGCCCAGGAACACCAGCGTGTACTGCATGATCTGCTGGAGCTTCGGGTGCGAGAAGTACTCCTCGACGTGGCCCTGCATCGTTCCCAGAAGCGAAAGGTGCCGAGAGTGTCGCAGCACCTCGAGATCGACGTAATCCCTGAGACGAGGGCGGTCCTCGTAGACGAACTCCCGCATTCCGAGCTCGTAGTTCCGTTTCGACGTCTCGAGGTACCGAGCGAGCGCCTCGCCGGCGCCAGGCTCGTAGGACTCGAACAGCCGTCTGTTCTCTTCGAGATCCGGAACCAGATCGACACGGTCCCCGTCCTTGAAGAAGATCCGGTAGTGTGGATCGAGTCTGGACAGCGAGTAGTACTCGGACGGCTCCCGGCCGAAGTGACCGAAGAACCGCTCGAACACGTCGGGCATCAGATACCACGAGGGGCCCATATCGAACTCGAACCCGTCGACTTCCAGCCTGCTCGCACGGCCGCCGAGCTGTTCGTTCTTCTCGAGGAGGGTCACGTCGGCGCCAGCATCGGCGAGATAACAGGCGGTCGAGAGCCCGCCGAACCCGCCGCCGATCACGACGACGGACTCACCGGCGAGCGAACCGAGATCCGGAGGCGAATCCATGCATCCTGATAGGTCGGACACGAGTGTCAATCTTGCCCCGGCAAGAGAGCGTCCACGAGCTGAACAACTAAGGCTGTGCCGAGCGAAGAGAGAGTATGGTTCTGACGGTCGTCGTCACCGGCGGGACGCGCGGGATCGGGCGCGGCGTCGCCCGCGCGTTCGTCGAGCGTGGCGACCACGTCGTCGTCGCTTCGCGAGGAGAGGAGGCTATCGAGGAAACGGTAGCCGAGCTGTCTGCGCTCGAGGGGTCGGCGTCCGGCCTCCGAACCGACGTCCGCGACGAATTCGACGTCGAACGGTTGATGGAACACGCCGCCCGCGCTGGTGTGGCCGACGGGATCGACGTCGTCGTCGCGAACGCCGGCGTCGCTCACGGCACGCCGGGACAGACGCCGATCGATTCCGAGCAGTACGCGACGTTCGACGACACGCTCCGGACCAACGTCCGGGGAGTGTTCGCGACGATCCGCGAGGCGCTGCCCCACCTCCAGCCCGACGCGCGGGTGCTCGTCCCGTCGGGTGGCGTCGCCCACGAGACGAAGTCCGGTGTGGGTGCGTACGCGGTGTCGAAAGCCGGGGCCGAGGCGGTCGCCCGGGCGTTTTCCGCCGACCTCGAACAGGCGGTCGGAGTCGTCGATCCCGGCCTCGTGGCGACCGATCTCACGGGCGCAGATCGGGCCCGGGACCCGGCGGACGTCGCCCCGATGTTCGTGTGGGCGGCCGTCGAGGCCGATCCGGAAAGCCTCGACGGCGAACGGATCGACCTCAGGACGTGGAAGTCGGCGACGCGGTGACGTACTGCTCGAGGAAGTTGTAAACCACCTCGTGGCCGACCCCGGTGAGCACGCTCTCGGGATGAAACTGGACGCACTCGATGGGATACTCCCGGTGGCGGATCCCCATCACGAGCGTCTCGTCGCCGTGTTCGGTGGTGGCTGACACCTCGAAACAGTCCGGAACCGTCCGTGCGACCAGCGAGTGATACCGGGCTGCGCTGAACCCGTCCGGGAGTCCACTGAACACGCCCCGCCCGTCGTGGTCGATCCGCGAGGCCTTCCCGTGGATCGGTGCGGGTGCGTGACCGACCTCACCGCCGTACTCGTAAACGGCAGCCTCGAGCCCGAGACAGACCCCGAACGTGGGGACGGTGCTGCTCGTTTCTCGGAGGACCTCGCGGGTGATGCCGACGTCGCGGTCGTTTTTCGGATGTCCCGGGCCGGGGCTGATCACGACGGCGTCCGGATCGACCGCCGAGACGTCGGCGAGCGACGCCGTGTTTTTGTACACCTCGACGTCGACAGCCTCGTGATCGTCCCCGGTTGCGCCGCTGACCTGCTGTTCGGAGAGATACTCGACCAGGTTGTAGGTGAACGAGTCGAAGTTGTCGATCACGAGCACCTTCATCGTGACGCCCCCAGGTCGGTCGTCGAGTCGATCCGGTCGACGGCAGCGAGAACGCCGTCCATCTTGTGTTCGGTTTCGTCGTACTCGGCTGTCGGCTCGCTGTCGGCGACGAGACCAGCGCCGGCCCGGACGGTGAGCCGGTCGACCGTTTCCTCGTGGTCGATCGTCGCCGTCCGGATCACGATCGCCATGTCCGCATCGCCAGTCCAGGAGTAATATCCGACCCCACCGCCGTAGACCCCACGTGGTGTGGTCTCCAGGTCGTCGATGATCTCCATTGCTCTGATCTTCGGCGCGCCGGTGAGCGTCCCCGCCGGGAACGTCGCGCGGGTCGCATCGAACGCGTCGGCGTCGGCGGCGAGACGACCGGTGACCGTCGACTCGATGTGCTGGACGTGGCTGTACTTGAGGACGTTCATGAACTCCTCGACCCGAACCGAGCCGGGCGTGGACACCCGTCTGACGTCGTTTCTGGCAAGATCCACGAGCATCGTGTGTTCGGCCCGTTCCTTGTCGTCGGCGAGCATCTCGCCGGCGAGCCTGCGGTCCTCCGCGGGGCTGTCACCCCGGGGACCGGTGCCGGCGATCGGGTTCGACACGAGCCGGCGCCCCTGAACGGAGACGAGCGTTTCCGGGCTGGCGCCGACGATCGATCGGTCCCCGTACGAGAGGAGGTACATGTACGGCGACGGGTTCACGTCCCTGAGTGCCGCGTACAGCGCCAGCGGGTCGACCTCCCCGTCGAACTCCCGCGTTCGCGAGATGACGCCCTGATAGATGTCGCCGTCGAGCACGTGTCGCTTCGCACGCCGAACTGCGTCCTCGTACTCCTCCCGTGGGCCGGCGCGCTCGGTCTCGATCGTGATCCCGTCCCCGGTGGCGACCGGTTCCTTCGCCGCCGCAGACAGCGTTTCGGCGACCTCCTGTGCCTCGGTGACGAGCGCGTCGTACCGGTCGCCCGGATCGTCCTCCGGCTGCAGAAACGGCGTCAACACCAGTTCGACGGTCCCCTCGACGTCGTCGAAGACGAGCGTCCGCGTCGTCAGGCAAAACTGGGCGTCCGGGACAATCGGCTCGGGGCGGTCGACGCCCACCTCCTCGAGCCAGATGTCGTAGACGGAATCGTACGCGAGAAAGCCGACCAGCCCCCCCGACAGCTGCTGGCGATCCGTCTCGGGAAAGCCGACGGGTTCGACGGTCGGCATCGACGCCCGAAGGCGGTCGAGCGTGTCACCGGCGTCGTCGACCTCGATCGCCTCGGCCGCCGGACCGAACGACTCCACGTCCGTCCGATCCGGATACACCGAAATCACCGCGTCCGGATCGTAACCGACGAAGGAGTATCGGGCGTGACGTTCGACGTCCGATCCAGGGGCGAACGCACCGTCCGGGTCGCTGGAGGCGACCTTTCGTGCGCTCTCCAGGAGGAAGGTGTAGTCGCCGTTGTCGGCGGTAAGCGCCGCGTACGCCGAAAGCGGCGAGGTGTCGACGTCGAGAGTCGCCGACAGCCGAACGACCGCCGGACCGGAGGCTCCCGCCGCGAGATCACAAAACTCCTCGCGGGTACGGTCGAGTTCGAACGCGCTTCCGGCGTCGACATCCGTCGCCGTCACTGCACCACCTCCGGCGACCGCTCGGCGTTTCGGACGAACGTCGCGAGCGCCGTGTGATCTTTGACGCCCCCGGTGAGTTCGACGCCGCTCGCGACGTCGACGGCGTACGGTTCGGCGATCCGGACTGCCTCAGTCACGTTCTCCGGCGTGAGCCCGCCGGCCAACACCACCGGCGATCGGAGCTGCCGGGCGAGTTCCCGGGTCGCCTCCCAGTCGTGTGTCTGCCCCGTTCCGCCGGCGCCCTCGTCGGTGGTGGAGTCGACCAGCAGCGCGTCCACTGCGGAGTCGAGTTCCCGGGCACGGTCGGCCTCCCCCGAGTCGACCGCGACGACGAGCTTCCTTCCGGTTTCGCTCCGCAGGTAGCCAAGTTCGTCGGCATCGAACTCCCCGTGGAGCTGGATTACGTCTGGCTGGACCGTCCGGACGGCGTCGACCGCGTCCGACGGTGACTCGGGCATCGTAACGAGCGTGGTGGTGACGAACGGCGGCGCCTCGGCGACGAGTTCCGCCGCCTCCGCGAGATCGACCTCCCGCGGCGTGTCGACCGTGACGTCGGCGATCACGCCGACGGCGTCCGCACCGGCCTCCACCGCGGCGCGGAGATCCTCGCTGCGGGTGATGCCGCAGATCTTCACGCGGGCCATCAGGAGCCTCGCATGATTTCGAGCGTCTCAGCGGCGGCCCCGGTGTCGATGGCCTGTGCCGCCAGCTCGACACCGTCTCGCAGATCGTCTGCCAGCCCGGAGACGTAGACGGCGGCGCCGGCGTTGGCGAGCACGATGTCCCGCTTTGCCCCCTGGCGATCGCCGGTCGCGATCGCCTCGAGTTCGGCGGCGTTCTCCTGGGGGGTTCCCCCGGCGACTGCGCCGATGGGCGCAGAATCCAGCCCGAGATCCTCGGGCGTCAGTGTGTACTCGGTTACCTGGTCGCCGTCGACCTCGGCGACGGTCGTCGGACCGTGGAGGCCGATCTCGTCGATGCCGTCGCCGTGGACCACCAGCGCGCGCTCGACGGGCATCCTGGTGAGCGCTCCGGCGATCCGTGAAACGAGGTCCGAGTCGTACACGCCCAACACCTGCGCCTCCGCGCCCGCAGGGTTCGTCAGCGGGCCGAGGACGTTAAACACGGTCCGCATCGACAGTTCCTTCCGGGGACCGATCACCGCCTTCATCGCCGGATGAAACACCGGCGCGAGCATGAAGCCGATCCCGTCGGACTCGATCATTCGCTCGACTGCCGGCGGTTCGGCGTCGATCTCGACGCCCGCCACCTCGAGGACGTCGGCGCTGCCCGAGGAGGAGGAGACCGAGTAGTTGCCGTGTTTGGCGACTGCCGCCCCCGCGCCGGCGGCGACGATCGCGCTGGTCGTGGAGACGTTGATGGTGTCGTAGTCGTCCCCGCCGGTGCCGCAGGTGTCCACAAGCGGCGCACGGTCGGGCTCGATCGTCCGGGACGCCTCCCGCATCCCCTGGGCGAAGCCGGCGATCTCCGCGTCGGTCTCGCCTTTCGCCCGGAGCGCCGCCAGCAACGCCCCAATCTGTGCCTCCGTCGCCTCCTCGAACACCAACGAGGCGGCCTCCCGCGCCTCCGCCAGGCTCAGATCGTCCCCATCCGTTACCCGTTCGAGGTACGTTTCGATAGCCATATTATTGCACCAATGTATGAGTTCGTCTTGTAATGTACAAGTCTGCTCATCAATATAAGACTGTCGGCAGCAGGAGCACGCCGACGGGGGCGTCACAGTCCGGGAGTCGACAGCGAGAGCATCCCGAATGGGGCGTCACAGTCCGGGAGTCGACGTCGACGCCCCGCACTCACGCGTCGGAATCGTCGATCTCGAGGACGTCACAGTTCCCGTCGACGGTCAGGGTAAGCGATTCTGTCTCGGCTTCGTAGGTCACCGCCGCACGGAACGGATCGCGCTCGAGGATCCGCGCGCGGTCGGTGTCGAGCGCCGCGAACCGCCAGACAGAACGCCCGTCGACGCCGACGTCGTGTTCGTTGAACAACCCCACGACCGCCGGATGATCGAGCAGGGCGTGGCCGATCCCCGTGGAGGACGTCGCCCCACATCGGCGACAGTCGTATTCGACCAGCGGGAACTCGAGTAGCTGTTCGAACAGTTCGACGGACGCGTCCTCCGGGATTTCCTCGTCGGGATCGGCTGCCGGCCCGACTCGCCGTCGAATCCGGCCGTCGCAGTACCAGCAGAAGCCGTTGCCGAGGTGCTGGAACATCGATCGGAGATACCGCCCGGCAGTGTCGGGAACCTGCTCTCGATCGACGTCGACGAAGACGCTCGGCGGGACGGTGAATTCGCTTTTGACGGGACAGGACTCACATTCGATCCGGACCGTCTCGCCCTCGTAGTACAGCGTTCGCGGTTCCCCACAGGTTCGACACGGCTCCTCGAGCGTCACGGGTTCGAGGGTGCCTTCCATCGTGTACGCCCCCCGTTCGATCGCCCCGTTGGCCCAGATGCCGGCTTCGGCGAGTTCGTACCCGTCGTCGGTTTTGGCGACGAACTGGTCCAGAAGTTCCTCGAGGTGGTAGTTGAACCGCCCGGAATCCCGGACGCCGACCGCCTCGCGGAGTTCGGAAAATCGCGCCTCGTGGCCGTCGGCCGCCCACAACGTGCGGATGATTTCGATCCGGGTCTCGTCCGCGAGTGCCGTGAACGCCGCCTCGGTGTCGCTGGTTTCGACGAACTCCGGACCGGTCATGGAACCCTCGTATGACTCCACCGACATAAATCGTTCCGGCGGGAGACGTCGCCGACTCCGGCGCGGCGGTCACCCACCGCCTGTTCGCTCCAGGAACGTCAGCATGACTGCGCCGAAGAGGGTCCCGCCGGCGAACGCGGGTTCGGCGACCATCAGCGGCAGCGCCAAAAGCGCCGCCAGGTAGCCGATCAACCCGCCGAACGACCAGGTGTTTCTGTTCGACGATTCGGTCGATCTCTCGCATTGCAGGGTGTGAGACGAGTGTTGCATCGTGAATAGAGACAGGGGATCCACCGACTTAACTATAATCTGAATGATATTTCTGTAAGCGGCGTTACTGAAAATCTCTTCAGTTGTGCGGTGTCGGACCCACCCGGCGGCCAGAACGGGGACGATACCGGGTAACAGAAGGTAGTTCACCACGTTTCGTCAGACCGCGAAACAGCAGTCGACATCGCCAGTGCCTATAAGTCAGTAGAGACGCCCGTCAATCTATGGAGAATACACTCACGAGCAATCAGATTTCTGGAGTCATAGGTTCGCTGATCGGACTCGCCGTGGTCGCCTCCTCGCTCGTCTTCGGGCCAGTCGAGATGTGGTCGATCGCTCTCATGTCGATCGGAATACTGCTGATCGTCACTTCGGTCGTCGTATTCGTCTCCGGGTCATCACCTCGAGAAGGTGACCTCCATCATCGCGGCGGTGGGGTTTGACCACTACGAGAGTGTCATAGAAAGCGCCACGGAGGAAGCGGCAGGGTGCGGGAAGTGTGTCCAACACCAGCGCAACCCTGCAAGACATAGCTTCAGTGGGCGACTTCTTGAACGTCGCGGCTACCGAGACAGTGCCGCTGTTTGAACACTTCAATTTCTTTTTTCTGCTGGAGTACGACGTGTTCGCCCACTCGAAGCGGGGGCGAACACGAGGTCCGGAACGCGAGCATCACCCTCGGCGTCGCCATCCTCGCCGTCGCCCACTGACTTCGGCGAGAAGCAGCCGTCGCCGTTCGTCGCGACGCCCTCCTGCCGTCGTGGAGGAGCCAGCCATCGAAAGGGGTTATTTAAACGAACGTGGACAGGCCCGACAACCTATTTAAACGAACGTGGACAGGCCCGACAACCCATATAAGGGGAAGAAGTACCTCACCGATAGCGAGGGCCGAGGCCCGAGCTATCGGCTTTTTTGGTCTGCTCACGGAGCGAAGCTCCGTGGCATCCAGCAAATCCGTTGGATTTGCGCGAGAGCTTTTTTGACGGGGGTCGAGCAGAGCGAGGCGCGAGCGAAGAGAGCGCCTCGAAGACGCGAACGGGGAGCGAAGCCACCCGTGAGCGCGCAGAGCGAGGCGCGAGCGAAGAGAGCGCCTCGAAGACGCGAACGGGGAGCGAAGCCACCCGTGAGCGAACACAGTGAGCGAGGCCCCCGTCAAAAAAGGTCGTTCAGTAGGACTTCGCGAAGTACGCGGTCCGTTCGGCGTCGTCGCCACAGACCGCACACGTCTCGTCGTGGTCGCCGTCCGCGAGGTCGTCCTCTTCCTCGAAGGGGACCATGACGATCTCGGCGGCGATCTGGTCTTTGACCTCGGTTTCACAGTCCTCCTCGCCGCACCAGGGCGCCTTCACGTAGCCGCCGTGCTGGCCGATGGTTCCGAGGATCTCGTCGCGGGAGTCGGCCTCTCGGACGCCGTTCTCGAGGACCTCTTCGGCGCTGGCGTACAGCTTCGCGTACACCTCGTCGAGGTGGCCCTGCACCGTCTCGTCTGCGCCCTCACGGTCCTCGACGACTGACTCGCCGTCGGAGCGGTGCACCAGCGTGAGCTCGTCGTCGTCGACCTCGTTGGGGCCGATCTCGATCCGGAGGGGGACGCCCTTCAGCTCCCACTCGTTGAACTTGAAGCCGGGGTTGCGTCCCTCGCGGTCGTCGAGTTTTACTCGCACGCCAGCTTCCTCGAGCTCCTCGGTCAGGTCCTCGGCGTACGCGAGCACGTCGTCTTTGGTGTCGGACTGCCAGATCGGGACGACGACGACCTGTTCGGGCGCGACTGTCGGGGGAAGCACGAGCCCCTGATCGTCCGAGTGGGTCATGATCAGCGCGCCGATCGCCCGCCAGGAGATCCCCCAGGAAGTGGTGTGTGCGAGGTTCTGCTCTTCGTCTTCGTCGGCGTAGGTGATGTCGAACGCCTCCGCGAACGACGTCCCGAGGTAGTGACTCGTCGACCCCTGGACGGACTTGCCGTCGGGCATCAGCGCTTCGATCGTCGTGGTCGTGTCCGCTCCGGGGAACTTGTCGTGTTCGGGCTTTTCGCCCTTGAGGACGGGCATCGCCAGCAGGTCCTCGTAGGTCGACTCGTACTGGTCGAGCCGGAGGAACGTCTCCTCGAGAGCGTCCTCGCGGGACCGGTGGGCTGTGTGGCCCTCCTGCCAGAGGAACTCCTTGGTCCGGAAGAACGGCTTCGTCTCGGTGGCCTCCCAGCGCACCACGCCGCACCACTGGTTCACGCGCAGCGGGAGATCGCGGTGGCTGCGGATCCACTGGCTCATGTACGGCGTGATGATCGACTCGCTCGTGGGCCGGACGGCAAGTCGCTCTTCGAGCTCCTCGTGGCCGCCGTGGGTGACCCACGCCACCTCGGGGTCGAACCCCTCGATGATGTCCTTCTCCCGCTGGAGATACGACTCGGGGATGAAAACGGGGAAGTACGCGTTGCGGACACCCGTCGACTTGAACTGCTCATCGAGGTCGTCCCGGATCGCCTCCCACAGCGCGTAGCCGCGGGGCCGGGTGATGATGAAGCCGCTCATTCCCTCGGGGCCGTAGCTCGCGAGCTTCGCTTTCCGGACGACTTCGGCGTACCACTCGCCGGTCTCGTGTTCCTTGCTTTTGGTGATGCCGAGTTCCTGCTCGGTTGTCGGTTCGCTCATTACCGTATCCGTCTCGGTTGTGGAACTTAAACGGACCGAAGGGATGGGGAGGAGTCACAGTGTTGGGGCGGTCGCCGGCGACGATCGCCTCGGCCGTCCCGTCGGTCGGTTCTCGGGACTGATAACTGGTGGACAATCTTGAAACCCGCCCCCTGTGCACAGAGAGACAGCGGCATCGACCGCGGTCGGAGTCCACCGGCCCATTCCGACACATGACCGTCCAACCGACAGATGAACGACCCCCGGAACTACGACGTACGGGAGCTGCGTACCCTCGCGGGAACGCATCCGGACGAAGCACCAGCGGCCGGAGTCGAACAGGCTCCGGACAGAGAATCGTCGACGTCGCCGGCGCGAAATCAAAGCGAGGCGCGGGCCTACACCGCCCAGTTCGTCGAACTGGTGCTCGGCTCCCGTGGGCGGTCGACAGCGTCCGGGCGGCCGTATCTGCAGACTGTACCGACAGGCGTCTCTGCCGAGCGTCTGGTCGGCGACTGGCTCTCGTATCTGGTCGAAATCGGGGGCCAGGAGGGCGCCAGCGAGGCGCTTTCATACTACGAACGGATCGGCTGGATCGCCCCCGAGGCCCGGTCGGCGCTGGAGAGACGCCTCCCGGGACTCCGGTCGCCGCGACATCGGCGACCGTACGAGCCGGCGGACCATCGGATCTCGCTGTGTTGTCTGCGGCGGATCGCCGCGGTCGAAGCCACCCGAACGGAGGATCGAGGGACAGCCCCGGGGCGTGGGGCGGCAACGGCGGAGTCATTGGCCGACTCGAAGGAGGACCACGCCACGAGGCCGACAGACGGACCCAAGGACGACTACGATCATGAGTGACGACGCATCCGACGAAACGGACGGAGAATCGAGCGACGAACCGGCAGAGGAGTCAGAAGCGACTGGAGAACAACGAAACGGCGGAGAGTTCGCGGAGACGAATCGTCCGACGCCGGTCGGCGTGAAGCTCGGGAGCACCCGGACGGTCGTGGAGTTCCGAAACGGGACCGGCGACCTGCACCGCTCCCGGACGCTGACGTGTCTGGCGACCTACGACGATCCGCTGACCGGGGAGGAACGCGTGTTGTACGGCGAACGCGCCGCCCAGGAATACCCCGATCGGGTGGAGTTCATGCTCCGCTCTGGACTCCCCGAAGACGGCGACCGCGTGGCTACGGCGAGGCGGTACTTCGATGAACTGGTCGGCGCCGAAGGAGTGCCCGAGGACAGCGCCGTCGTGTATGCGGTACCGACGATCGACAACGAGGAGGGGCTTTCCAATCTGCGGGACGTCATCGAGGACGCCCCGATCGGTGGCGACCTCGTCCGCTCGTATCCCGAATCGCTTTGCGGAGCAATTCCCGCATACGGCGACGGCCTCGAGGCGATCGAGGAGGTGTTCGTCGCGATCAACATGGGGTCGACGAACCTCGAGGCGTGTGCCTACCGGCGCGGCGAACAGCTCGCTCCGTTCACGACCGGCGCGGTCACCGGCAACGAGGCCGACCGCTGGATCGCGAACGCGATCGAGGAGGAGACCCAGGGACGAGTCAACGTCGACCGGACGACGGCCCGCGAATACAAGGAGGAACACGCCGACTTCGAGTCGTTCGAACCGTTCACCGATGTCGTCCAGCAGCCCGGGGGCGGGAGCCACGAGTTCACCGTCGAGCGGGGGGTAATGGAGCCGCTGGACCGGTACGTCGACGAGGCGGTCGACGTCGTCGCAAACGAGTTCCTCCCGGAGCTCGCCTCCGGCTACATGAAACCGTACCAGATCGCACTCGGGAAACCGATCGCGCTCACCGGCGGCATGGCCTGTATTCCGGGGATCGCCGAGGAGTGGAAGCGCCGTCTGTCGGCGGAACTCGACCGCGAGGTTTCAGTCGTGACCGCCGACCGCCCGGATCTCGCGGCCGCGGAGGGTGCTCATCGGATCGCGGAACGGCTGGTCTCCGCTTGAGGACGCGAGACGTTCGACACGGGAAGCCGAAACGCAGTCGGGTCGACCGACTCGACCGACTCGATCCGCTCGACCGACTCGATCCGCTCGACCGACTCCGCCGATTCCGAACCGGGACGGTTTAGTCGCTCGAACGGCGTCGTACCGCCATGAGCCGTGGACTCGGTGTAACCGTCGCCCTGCGGGAGTTCCTCCCCGAGTGGACAACCACCCTGTTCGCCGCGGTTTCTGTGCTCGGAGATCTCGCGGTTATCGTTCCGGTCCTCGGCGTCCTGTATCTGGTCGACGTCGCCGAGAGCCTGCGTCAAAGCGACGGTCGTGCCGGCGAGGAAGCGCTCTGCTCCGATCGCACCGCGTTCATCGTCGCGACCGTCTTCGGTGGACTTGCGCTGATCGTCCTGTTGAAAGCGACGTTCGCGCTCCCTCGTCCGCCGGCCGAACTACACGCGATTACCCCGAGCGAGCACGGGTTCCCCAGCGGACACACGATGGCGGCGACCGTCTTCTGGGGAGCGCTGGCGCTGTGGACGACTCTCGGGCGACGCCACCTCAGGTTCGGAGTGGCAGCCTCGGCGATACTGCTTGTCGGTGCCTCCAGGCTAGCGCTCGGGGTTCACTACCTCGTCGACGTGATCGCCTCGGTCGGGTTCGGCGTGGGGTATCTCGTCGGGATCGCGTACGTAACCCAGCTCCGCCCGCGGCGGGCGTTCGCCGTCGCGATCGGCGTGGCGCTTTTCGCGACGGCCGCAAGCGGCGGCGAAACCCGGGCGCTGCTCGCGACCGCCGGAACGATCGGGGCCGCTGGAGGCTGGCAGCTGGTCGAGCGGCCGGCGGTCAAGCGTCGCATCGTCGGCGCGATCGGTCGGTGAATCTGTACCGCGTGCCAGGAAAACTACAGCCGAGTCGAGAGATGTATACTGTGGGATGTGATACTGAGAAGTATGCCGAACTATCGGACCCACGCACGATGGGGTCGTCGCGCGGCGGTCGTGGTCGCTCTGTCGGTGGGTGTGGGAATCTACGGAACGTTCGAGCTCCCGATCCTGGCCGTCGTCGCCGCAGTCGGCGCGGCGGCGACGACGTTCGTCGGCTCGATCTATCCGGACGTCGACCACCACAATTCGATCCCCCGACGGAAGGCGACCCGAATCTTCCGAGGCTTCGCTGTGTTCGGCGTCGTCTCACTGGGCCTGTTACACTGGGAACGACTGGTCGAATTCGCCGCGGCGGTTCCGGTCGAGGAACTGCTCTCGGAGGGCGTCGTACCCACGGAGATGGTGGCGAGCGGCGGGATCGCGATGCTCGCGCTGGGGAGCGCTGCGCTCGTGGATCCGCTCATCGGGGTCGTGACCAGACAACACAGGGACTGGACCCACAGCGTTCCGATCAACTTCGTTTTGACGGTGCTTTTCGCCGCCGGGATCTGGCTTCTGGTCCGAGAGTTCGAGCCGGCCTACCAGATCGCGGCGGTCGTCGTCGTCGCCGGCTTCTTTCTCGGCTGTCTCGTCCACCTCGGGCTCGACGGAGAACTCGTCTGATCCCCCGTATTCAGCCGATATCCGGTGTCAGACGGGCGTCTGACGAATGGGAAAGGTAAATAGGCTCGGTACACAACCCGTGGGCAAGAGTATGGACTCCATCGTCGAGGATGCGATTGACGAGGCCGAGGAACCGGGGGAGGATCCGCCCGAAGGGGAGTTCGGCGGCGAGGCGAACCGCGACGCCACGCCGACCGGGACGATGTCCGACGACGAGCTCCGCGACGTCTTGCAGGACCTCCAGACAAACATCACCGTCGTAGGCTGTGGCGGCGCCGGCGGCAACACCGTAAACCGGATGTCCGAGGAGGGGATCCACGGGGCGAAGCTGGTCGCCGCCAACACCGACGTCCAGCACCTGGTGAACGTCGATTCCGACACCAAGATCCTGATGGGACAACAGAAGACGCAGGGTCGCGGGGCGGGATCGCTCCCGCAGGTCGGCGAGGAGGCGGCCCTGGAATCCCAAGAAGAGATCTACGACGCAATCGAAGGGTCGGACATGGTGTTCGTCACCGCCGGACTCGGCGGCGGCACCGGAACGGGGTCTGCCCCCGTCGTCGCCAAGGCCGCCCGGGAGACCGGCGCGCTCACCATCTCGATCGTCACCACGCCCTTCACCGCCGAAGGGGAGGTCCGCCGGACGAACGCCGAGGCGGGGCTCGAACGACTCCGTGACGTCTCCGACACGGTGATCGTCGTGCCGAACGACCGGCTGCTCGATGCGGTCGGCAAACTCCCGGTCCGTCAGGCGTTCAAAGTGTCCGACGAGGTGCTGATGCGGTCCGTCAAAGGGATCACCGAACTGATCACGATGCCCGGCCTCGTCAACCTCGACTTCGCGGACGTCCGCACAGTGATGGAGAAGGGTGGCGTGGCGATGATCGGCCTCGGGGAGTCGGACTCGGAGTCGAAGGCACAGGACTCGGTGAAGTCCGCGCTTCGCTCGCCGCTTCTGGACGTCGACATCTCCGGTGCGAACTCCGCGCTGGTGAACGTCACCGGCGGCTCCGACATGAGCATCGAGGAGGCGGAGGGCGTCGTCGAGGAGATCTACGACCGGATCGACCCCGACGCACGCATCATCTGGGGCACGTCGATCGACGAGGAACTCGACGGACAGATGCGGACGATGATCGTCGTCACCGGCGTCCAGTCACCGCAGATCTACGGCGGAACCGACGGTCAGCCCCCGGCCGAATCCATCCAGGGAACCGAAGACATCGACTACGTCGAGTGATCTCCGGTCGTCCGTGATCGGCGACGACCGCCGATCCGCGATTGACCCGGACCGCCTTCCCATCAACAGATAGAAAACCTCCGAAACCGTAGCCGCGCTTGATATGGACGTCCCGTACGACCTCAACAGCTACATTCGGGTGTTAAAACTCGCCAGCACCCCGACCTGGGGGGAGTTCATCCAGGTGTCGAAGATCGCAGGAGCGGGGATCCTTCTGGTCGGCTTCATCGGATTCCTCATCTTCGCGATCATGAGCCTCCTCCCAGGGGTGGGTGTCTGATGCCCCTGTTCGCCGTCAAGACGACGGCCAGCCAGGAGATGACCGTCGCCGACATGATCGCAAACAGGGAAGAAGACGAGATCCACGCGGTGCTGGCTCCGGACTCGTTGACGAGTTACGTGATGGTGGAGTCGGACAACATCGCGGTCATCGAGCGGATCATGGACGAGATCCCCCACGCGCGCAGCATCATCCCCGGGGAGTCGTCGATGGCCGAGGTCGAGCATTTCCTCTCGCCGACGCCGGACGTCGAAGGGATCGCCGAGGGAGACATCGTCGAACTCATCGCGGGGCCGTTCAAAGGCGAGAAGGCGCGGGTACAGCGGATCGACGAGGGCAAAGACCAGGTCACAGTCGAACTGTACGAGGCGACCGTTCCGATCCCGGTCACCGTTCGCGGCGATCAGATCCGGGTGCTCGACTCCGACGAACGGTAGCGGCGGGCGTCCCGGTCACGACGACTCGATCGAACCGTCGGCCGAACCGTCGGCCGATCCCTCGGACGGCGGCGTTTCCCCGCCACGGACGTCATCGAGGCGCTCGACCACCTGCTGGAGGTCGGCTTCCGATTCGATCTGTTCTTTCACCTGTTCCCGCAGTCGAACCGCAGTGGAGTCGGCGTCGTATGCCCTGACGTATTCGGCACGGGTGTGCTCCTCGAACGCGTGCCGGATCGCAAAGTACCCCTCCGGGACGATCGTCCCACAGACGTTACACTCGTGTCGTTGGTGTTCAGTCGTTTGATGAACGATCGCGTCCTCGACGGTGTCGAACCCGGCGTCACAGCCGTCGATACCGCAGTTCCAGCGGACCATACCGACACGACGCCCCCGCAGTGGTTAACCGTTTTCCCGTCTGGAGGGGCCCCATCCGGTTGGCTGCTCCCTCGGAATCCGAAGAGGAAACCGATTTACTCGCGGATCCGAATCCCCGTGTATGGCGGCGAACACGTCGGCCGGCGGCGCCGAGACGCGGGTCGACATGCACGTGAAGGTGCTCGACGAGTCGGTCGCGAGGCGTGCGAAGGATCGCGGAATAGACGTCCTCGTGTACGCGCCACACTTCACCCGGCTGCCGGAGATCAGACGGCGGGCCGAACGCTTCAGCGACGAGGAACTGCTGGTCGTCCCGGCCCGAGAGGTGTTCACGGGCGACTGGCACTCGCGCCGCCATCTCCTTGCAGTCGGGCTCTCCAAGCCAGTTCCCGACTTCATCACGTTCGAGGGCGCGATGCAGGAGTTCGAGCGCCAGAACGCAGTCGTGCTCGTTCCCCATCCCGCGTTCGCGACGGTGAGCCTCACCGGGCCAGAGATCCACTCGAACCTCCGTCGCCTCGACGGCATCGAGACCTACAACGCGAAACTGTTTCCCTATCAGAACGGCAAGGCCCGCGAGATCGCGGGGGAAACTGGGCTCCCGGTGTTCGGATCGTCGTACGCTCACCTCCGAAGAACTGTCGGCGAAGTGTGGACGCAGTTCGACGCCGAGATCCACTCGGAAACTAACCTCGTCGAGGCACTCCGCGACGGGACACCCCGACGAGTGTTGCGGCACAGCGGCGTCGGACACCGTCTCCAGGGGCTCAAAGAGTACGCACACCTGTTCTGGGAGAACAGCTACGAGAAGTTCGACCGCGTGTTCCTCTCGGGGACCGAACCGACACACCCGACCCACGTCGCGTACGGCGGCCGGTTCGACGACGTGACTGTCGAGGGAGCCCACAGGTTTAGCTAGTTCACGACCGCGGAGTCGACGGCAGTTCTCGATACGGATCAACAGCAGGATTCATCATGATAAACAATTCCCTAAATAAACAGATAATATACAGCAGTACGGATTCGTAGAGCTGGGGTGTACAATCTGCTAAATGACGTTCATCGCTTTTGGAGCGGGATCGACGGGTCCCGATACTGCCGACCGAACCGGTTGCGTTTTTTCCGGCGACGGCGAGTACAACTGCCAGATCGTCTACGAGATGGGTGAAGACCTCCCTGACGATCGAGAGTGGTGGCTACTCCAGGTCATCTCCTGGATGGTCGAGTGGGGTCCACCCCGAGACATTGCATTCACCCGACACCCGGGCGAGCGACGCGTACGGATCGAGTTCAGCTTCGATTCACTGGACGACTGCAGAGCGTTTATCGCCGGCGAGGACTACGATCTCGTCGTCGACGGCGAACTGATCGTCGACGCGCGGGTGGAGAACCGGTGTCAATCGTCGACTTGAATCAAAAAAGGTTCGCCTGCTGGTAGACGTTGATTCCTTCGTTGGTGATCTCGTAGGGCTTCGTCTCCCGAGAGTGGTTCGCGTCCCTGATCTTCTGGATCTCGACGGCCAGACGCGTCTCCTGGAAGTTCGAGGTCCGAACGTACCGGAGGACGAACACTGCGTCGGTGAGATACTCCACGATCCCGTACCGCGAGGTGTACGCGCTCTCCTCGCTCGCCTCCGAGGTGAGAAGCGTCGTCACTCCGACCTCCTTGAGCGACCGAGTGAACTCGAACACCTGCGAGCGTCGCTTCGCCGGGTGGTCGTACATCATCTCCAGAAGCGACACCGAGTCCAGGACCAGCCTGTCGGCTTCGTAGTCGGCAACCAGCCGCGAGAGGTCCGATCTGATGCTGGAGAGGCTGTTCGCCATCTCGATGGGATCCATCGAGACGACAGCCAGTTTGTCGTCGTCGACGTACGTTCGGAACGGCCAGCCCTTCTCCTCGGCTGTCGAGAGGATCGCCTCCCTGCTCTCCTCGAGTGTGAGGTAGACAGCTCGTTCATCCGCCTCGAGTCCGTGCTGGAGGAACTGCAGGGCGAACGTCGTCTTTCCGGTTCCGGCGCTTCCGATCACCGAGACGAGGGACCGCTTCGGGATACCACCGAGGATCATGCTGTCGAGGCCGTCGATTCCGATCTGGACTCGCTCGACGTCGGAGTCCAGTTCCATCTCCTCGAGATCGGCGTCGAATCCACCGGGAGTCTCGCCGGGTGCTGCCCCGCCGAATGGATCGCCGGCCGATCCGTCGGAATCGCCGAAGTCGGCGAAACCGAAATCGTCCGGGGCGGATTCCGGCCCCTCCTCGAACCGTTCGAACCCGAACTCGTCGGTGTCGGCGTCTTCGTTCGCGTCGGATCGACGCGCGTGCCGGCCGGACGGTTCGCTGTCCGTTTCGAGTTCACGAAGCGCCCGTTCGAACCAGTCGTCGTTGTCGGTCATACTCGTCGGGACCCCATGGCCGGTGTCGGCTGTCCGAACAATCGAGTCCCCGCGTGATGAACTTTGCCCGTCGGATCGCACCCGTGGTGCTTTTGTCGAGGGGTGTCGAACCGCGTCGCATGGAGGTAGGCATCGTCGCACAGCGGGGAAACGTCCGGGCCGCCAGGCTCGCGTCCGAGATCCGCGAGCGACTTCTCGAACTCGACGTCGCCGTCCGTCTCGACGAGGCGACGGCAGACCGGCTCGCAGCCGTCGACGGAGGGGAACCGGCCGACCTGATCGGTCGCCCGGTCGAGACGTTTCACGAGTGCGATCTCGTCGTCTCGATCGGCGGCGACGGAACGTTCCTGTTTGCCGCCAGGGGAGCCGGAGGGACACCGGTTCTCGGCGTCAATCTCGGTGAGGTCGGCTTCCTCAACGCGGTGTCCCCCTCCGAGGCAGTCGAGGTGATCAGTGCGGAGGTGACGGCGTACCGGCGGGGGAAACAGGAGGTGCGCGAGGTACCACGGGTGAGCGCACGAACGAACAGCTGGACGTCGGGGCCTGCCGTCAACGAGATCGTCGTTCAAGGGGGTCGCCGGGGACACGGGGGCGGCATCGACTACGACCTGCGGGTCGACGGCTCGCTGTACTCCGGCGGCCACGCCGACGGAGTGCTGGTAGCGACACAGACCGGCTCCACTGCGTACAACCTGTCGGAGAGCGGTCCGCTCGTCCATCCATCGATCGGCGGGTTCGTCGTCAACGAGATGTGTGCATCCGGCGGGATGCCACCGCTGGTCGTCGACGGCGACGCCGAGGTGACCGTTCGCGTCACCGGCGCCGAGCGCGTAGTCGTGGTAAGCGACGGCCGGAACCCACACGAGCTTTCCGTTCCCGTCGAACTGACGATCGAACGGTGCGATCCCCCCGTCAGGCTGGCCGGCCCCGCCTCGGACTTCTTCGAAGCACTCGGAAAGCTTTCCTGAACGAAGCAGGCAGGACCGACACCGGTGCGACTGGGAAAAGCCCAGGTCGGAAGTTTCAACCGTTCTCCGACGCCACTTCGGTCAATGACCCGACCGGAAGAGAGACAGCTCCCGGTTGGGCTGTCGGCGTTTACCGGGGAAACTCGCCTCGGACACGCGCTTTTGGTTATCGTCGGTGCGGCCGGGTTCGTGGCGGGATATCTCGGGTGCGCAGTGCTGTTTTTCGAAGGACTCGAGACGTTCGGGCCGGGAGCTCCACGGGGACCCAGCCTGATAGCCGGCGCCTTCGGATCCCTCGGTTGCTGGGGGGTGTTTGCGGTCGGATTCGTCCGGGGGCGCGGCGGCCCGGTCTTGAACGCGGTCGTCTACCCTGTCCCTATCGTCGCGGTGTTGCCGGTCGCGGTTCGGTGGGCTGTGTTCGGTCCCGAAATCGGCGGCCTGCTCGACCGGTTCGGGTTCGTATTGTTCCCGGTGGAAGTGCTGGTTTCCGCCGCCGCGTTGATTCTCCCCGGTGCCGTCTTTTTCGCGTCGCTGCTCGCGGTGTGGGCGGCGGCCCTCGACGAGGACCGTCGGCGTGCCTGGCAACGCGAACAGCTCTCTCCCGAGTTTTACGAGGAGTTCGTCGAAGAGTCGGAACGGTGATCCGGCTCCCGACGAGACCCCCGGCATCGCCGCCGAGAGGGTTATCCGCGAGTTCATGCCACACACTAACATGACAAAAATAAACAGGGGAGCGACGCCGATCGAACGGCTGTTGTGGCGGTACGAAACGACCGACACGAGAGATCCGAAGAGTCGAACAGACGCAGCCGTATTCGGCGGATTTAATCGGCCACGGGGCGTACGCTCGACCGGATGGAAGACGGCTACCGCGGCGTCGTCGGCGCGATCCCGTTCGCGTTCGGACAAAGCGACTCGTATCTGTTCAAAAGCTACGCCGTCGTCGGGACGCTCGTCGCCGCGTTTATCGGGACGCTGTTCGTCCTTGGGGTGATCGTCCTGCTCGGACAGACTGGTGGGCGGGCCGGCACGCTCTCGTTTTCCCGGAGCTTCGTACTCCTGGTCGGCGTGCTGCTGGTGGCACCGCTGCTTGCGCCGACGCTTCTGGTGGCTCGCAGACACCGTCGCGGCACCGGCCACGACCGGCGGTACGACGCCGCGATGGCGGCGAGCGGCTATCTGTTTCTTCTGGCCGTGTACGCCGGCGGAGTTGCCTCGATGCCGGAGTGTTTCCTCCTCGACGGCGAGACGGTGTGTCGGCCGCCTCCCGAGGGACTGACCGCTCCCGTCGTCGCCACACTGTATGCGGTTCCACAGCTCCTCTCGCCGGTTTTCCCCCTCGTTGCGGCGCTCCTCATCGGCGTGTTCCACCGGCTCTTTCGGTGATCGGGAGGGGAGTACACGCAGTTGTCGAGGGATGACGAAACGGGGAAACCCCTCCGGCGGATACCATCCGTCGATGACCGACGACGATACGAAAGAGAGCACGTTTCTCGTCACACACGCCGACGAGGAGTCTGCCGTACTGAAAGACGTCGCGGACGGACAGGTACACACGCTGGAGTCGAATCCGGGGCTGTCAAAGGACGAAGCGGTGGACGGTGTCGTCTCCTCGGATTCGTCGCTCGGCGTTGTCTGGCGGCTCGTCGAGTTCGAAGGGCAGCGCAGCCTCACGCTCGAGGAGAGCGACGAGCCGCCGACCGCACACGAACGGGAACTCGCCACGGCACAACCGGTCGGCGAGCTCACCCGGGAAACACGCGCCGGAGTCGGGGAGATTCACGTCATAACCGTCGAGGAGTCAGAGACGGAGGCGGCAGTCGCCGACGTTCTCGAGGACAGGGAGGCGACGCTCTCGCGGGCCGCCCGGCTGGGCGTCTCTCGGGTCGAAATCCGATCGGAGCCGGGCGTGATCGCGGTTCGATACCTTCCCTGATCGAGCGGGCCGAGTATCCAGGACCGCCGGTGCCGACGTACATTTTAACCTCGCGGACCGTAGCCTACCCGTATGGAACTAGAGCTGCGATTCTTCGCGACGTTCCGCGAGACCGTCGGAACGAAGACGACGACGCGGGAGTTCCCCGACGACGCCGTCGTCGGCGACGTCCTCGAGGCGCTCGAATCCGAGTACGCGGATCTCGAGGGGCGGCTGCTCGACCAGGGGGAGCTGGCCTCACACATAAACGTGCTCAAGAACGGACGCGAGGTGTTGCACATGGACGGACTGGAGACGGAACTGGTGGATGGCGACACGCTGTCGATCTTTCCCCCGGTCGCCGGCGGGTGAGCCGTGGTCGACAGCATCGATCCCGACGGGTGGGACCGTCGTGAACGGTCCTTCCGCGGGATATCTCGCCGGCTCGCCGCCAGATATCTCCGCAACCTGGGCGGGGAGTTCGTCGACGCCGCCGAGCCGGAATCGGCAACCGAGATCGAAGGGAACGGCTGGCGGGCGGCCCTCGCGACGGACACCGTCGAGATCGGTCGCTCGCTAACGCTCACCGAGGTAACCGTGACGTTCGAGGGTGAACCGGCGATCCTGGACCGACTGATCGAAGACTTCAAACGGAAGGCGATGCGGGCGGGTGGCTGATGTCGGAAGAAGAGCCGTTCGAACAGCACCTGCCGTTCGACGGCCCGGTGTTGCTGTACGCCGCCGCCACCGCGAGCGTCGCGCCCAACCGGCTGCCGGAGCTGCTCGTCGACGGACAGGAGTTGCTGTCCGGGCGGATCGGGACGTATCGACGACAGTACGAGTGTGTCCGGGAGGGCTCCGACCGGTCGGTCTTCCTGGTGCCGACAGGACACTGGGAGGAACTCGGCAGGGAGCTGGGTGTTACCGACAGAGAGGCGGACGCGCTCCGACGGGCACACGAACGACAGCTCTGGCGCGTCGGCGCCGAATCCAAACGTCGCGAGGAGTTCGACGCCGCCCTCGAGATCCGCGAGGCGGTCGTCATCGGTCGAGAGTGAACGGCGCCCACTCCCGGACTCCGTCGGAGAAATCGACAGGCGTTTGCCTGCCGGTCGTCACGTTGCCGTGTGGACGGGGAGGACCTTCGAGCCGGAGTCAGGGACGCGTCGCCGCTGTTTCTGGGTATCGTCCCATTCGCGCTGGTCGCCGGCATCGCCGCCGTCGAGGCCGGACTGACCCCGGTGCAGGCGGTGGCGACGTCCGTGATCGTCTTCGCGGGCGCTGCACAGCTCGCCGCGCTGGAGCTGCTCGGCGAGACGGCCCCGCTTTCGGTCGTCGTTGCGACGGCCGTGATCATCAACCTCCGGCTGGTAATGTACTCCGCGTCGATCGCGCCACACTTCCGGTCGTTCCGGCGTCGGATCCAGGCGCCGCTGTCGTACGTGCTCACCGACCAGGCGTACGCGCTGTCGGTAGCGCGGTTCTCTCGCGAGGGAGACACCGACCGGCTGTCGTACTATCTGGGCGTGGCTGGATCGATCTGGCTGGTCTGGCAGGTGGGCACGGTCGCGGGCGTGTTGCTCGGTACGGGCGTTCCGCCGGAGCTGGGGCTCTCGTTTGCGGTGCCGCTCGTGTTCCTGGCGCTTCTGGTGCCGGCGATGAAGGACCGTCCCACGACCGCAGCCGGCGTCGTGGCGGCCGTCGTCGCGGTCGGAGCCGCCGGCGTCCCGTACAACCTGGGACTTCTGATCGCCGCCGTCACTGGAATCGTTGTCGCCCTCGCGGTCGAGGCAGGTGAGAACGTGTGACCGAATACGGCTACTGGACGGTGTGGCTCGCGATCCTCGTCATCGGCGTGGCGACGTTCGCGCTGCGGTTTTCGTTCATCTACCTGTTCGGCCGCGTCGACGAGGTGCCCCCTCGCGTTCGGCGGGCACTCAGGTTCGTTCCGCCGGCGGTGCTGGCCGCGCTGGTCGCGCCGGCGCTTGTGACGATCGATCCCGACGTCGGGCTCGCTGCCTCACTGATGGACGAACGTCTCGCGGCGGGGCTGGTCGCGGGCGGGGTCGCCTGGCGCACGGAGAACCTGTTTTTGACGATCGCCGCCGGGATGGGCGCGCTGTGGCTGTTGCGGTTCGGGTTCGGCATCGGGCTGTGAGGGAGGATCGAAAACGGATCGGACGGACTCCGCCGCAGTTTTTACCGTCGGGGCTCGAAGGGCGGGTATGCGACTCCGGTACGTCCTCGGCCTGCTGCTTTTGATCCCGCTGGCCGACGCCCTGCTTTTGGTCGTGGTCGCGGGGTACATCGGCGCGGCCGCGACGATCGCGCTGGTGGTGCTCACGGCGCTCGTCGGGATGCTGCTCGTGCGCGCGGAGGGGAGACACACCCTGCGTCGGCTTCAGCGCAAGGCCGCCCGCGGGGAGCCGCCGACCGACGAGCTCATGGACGGTGCGCTGTTGATCGCCGCCGGCGCGTTCCTGCTCACGCCGGGGCTGGTCACGGACGCGATCGGGATCCTCATCTCGATCCCGATCACGCGGTATCCGATCCGGGAGGTTCTCAAACGGTACGTCGTGGTGCCGTACCTCGACCGGGAGATGGACGGCTTCGTCACCGGGGGCGTCTGGACCCACGGCTTCCCGGACCCCGACGAGTTCGAGGGGAGTCAGTTCGGGAGGGGACGATTCGACGGCGCCGACGGCCCAGGTGGGCCGGGCGCCGGCGTCGGATTCGGCCGCGAGCGGTTCGACGAAGATCAGGAGTTCGGCGGGGACGACACCAGGACCGGGACGGAGAAAGGCGACGGCAACGACGTCGTCGACGTCGATTTCGAGGTCGACCGGGACGACGACAGCGCCGGGAACCACGACGCCACGGCGGAGAAGGGCGACACCACCTCCGAGGACGACGGAGACGAGGACGCTCGCGACGTCCCGCGCGGATAGGAGGCCGTTCTCTCGGGGGCAATCACCTCGCCGAACGACGGTTTCAGCACCGGAAATCGACGGACGTAAACGCGATATCGAAAGGAAAATCTTAAACAGTTACCCGCGCAACGACCTATTGCGCTCACCTGGGCCAATAGCTCAGTCAGGTTGAGCGCTCGGCTGATAACCGGGAGGTCCGCGGTTCAAATCCGCGTTGGCCCACCTACCATCCTGGCCCTTTTCGGCCGGGAGAGATTGGGGCCGGGAACTCCCCAGCCACCCAATTTCGGCATTCTACCCCCGAGAGAGATCGGTCTCGCGGTTTGAACCGGAACAGCGTATTCCACACGTCCACGGCGTACTGCGATCCTCGTTAGCCGGGGGTGTGTTGGCGTGTCGGCCTCCGCCGATGTTTATAAAATCGTGAAGCGGAGGACAGAAGTCATCGTCGCCACAGCCTCAATCGAGTTCCGCTCCACCTGAAGCGAAAGTCCCGCCGCGGCTACCCGTCGGTCACTCTGGCTCTTCGCTATCGTCCATCAGTGACGATATGATGAGTCGCTTGATGCCACGTCGAAGGAGCCCACTGGCTGCAGGTTGAGAGATATCCAGATCGCCAGCGACCTCGCTAAGAGTTGTGTTCCGTGGCTCTTCGAAGTATCCCGATTCGACCGCGACGAGGAGCGCTTCCCGTTGGCTATCGGTCAAGCCGGCGTTCGTATTCCCCAAACTAGCGTATTCGTTCACGCGCAGTAACTCGATGGTAATGTCGTTCTGTTGTGCATACTCCCAGAGAGAAGCCAGACCCGTTCGCTCGGGCATCCACACTGTGAGGATCCAGGCGCTCCCGTCGTTTTCCATGTCGAGGATGACCCCATTCGCAGCCGAAATTACTGGCGAGACGATCTTCGCCTCATCTGTATACACGAAGCTATAGATCGCCTCCCCGTCTCCGGTTTCGATGACCCGTTCGAATTCACCAATCGTGCGGTCATTCCGTAATCCCTCTTCGAACTGGCGGAAATCGGACGACGTTATGTGATAGAAGAATTTTCCCGACGTCGGGTCAGTTCCTGCCTCCGACACCGACTTGACTTTCGAAGTTGGGTCATGCGTAACGGTCTCTGTGAGCACGATGTCAGGATGTTCGACCCGGACGACCGCTTTACTGTCGGCCATTGCTGTGGGGTAGAAGTTTTCAACATATGAGTATTTGCGATCACAGTTTCTGAATGCGAGTCGTGTCTTGGAGTAGGAATCCGCAGACCCCGTCACAGCTCGTCTTCGGAGAACCGACTTCTACTCGTCTACGTCGTTCCTGTCGTGAATCTTGGCCTGTTCGCGGGCACTGGGATTGGCTGACTCTTTGAACGGAACCTTCGCCAGCGTCGCATAGACGGGTTCATCGGGCACCTCGGCGTACTCGTCCGGGAGGTGCACTCCGAACTCGACGTCGGCGTCGACGTCATATATCGAGTCGTCGAGGGGGACGTCCGTCGCCTCCTGCAGTTTCTCCGCCGGCACGTATCCGAGGCCGATGTTCGTCTCGAGTTCCGGATTCCACCACGCCGACGTCAGGTAGCCACATTCCTCACCCGTCTCCGGGTCCGAGATGAGCCAGAAGTCCGGAGCCCACTCCCGGATCGGTTCGCCCGCTATTTTCAGCCCGACCAGTTTGTGAGCGAACGGGAACTCCCCGTTTTCGATCGCTTCCTTCTGGCGTTCCAGTTCGGCTTTGCCGACGTAGTCTGCGTCCTTGTCGTCGGGAACCTGATAGCCGAGGTTGACCTGGAACGGCGACGTCTCGGAGTCCATGTCCTGACCCAACGACAGGATACCGGCAGCGACACGTCGGTGATGGGAGACTGCTGTCACGCCACCGCCGTGGTCTTTGACCGTCTCGAGTACTGGATTCCACACCGCTTCGGCGTTTTCCGTCGCCTCGCGGACGTAGATTTCGAACCCTTCTTCTCCGGAAAAGCCCGTCTGGCTCACCATCACCGGAACGTCGTTGATCGTCGCTTCAAACAGTCCGTAGTAGGGAACGCCTTCGGCGTCGTCACCGATGAGCGACTTCATCACGTCGAGTGATTTCGGGCCCTGAATCTGCATCGGCGAGACGTCGATCTCGTCGATGTCGACCTCGAAGTCGGTTCCGACTGCGACCCCTTGCAACCACTGCATCAGATCGGAGTCGGCGATGGAGAACCAGAACTCGTCGTCGTCGGGTCGCAACAGGACGAAGTCGTTGAGGATCCCGCCGTCCTGGTTGCAGCAGATGGCGTACTTGCCACGCATTGTCTCGATTTCAGTCGCGTCTCGGGTGATGACGTAGTTGACGAACGCCTCGGCATCAGTCCCCTTAACGCGGATCTGACGCTCGACGGCGACGTCGAACAGCGCTACGTGGTTGACCAGCAGTTCGTACTCGGCTTCCAGTCCCCCCTCTTCGGGGTCGATGTACGCCCGAGGGTGGTACATATCGTTGTAGACGGTCGCCTGCCAGCATCCCTCCTCGACGGAGAGGTGCCAAAACGGTGACTTCCGAATCCGGGTAGAGATCAGGAGGTCGACGTCTGCGTCGCCTGTTTGTCGAAGGTTTCTGGGAACGGTACGATCCGATTGGTCGACACTGGGGTGGTTCGGGTTTCCGGACATTGGGATCTATTTCAGTGATTCAGCGTAATGGTAGAATGTTGATACAGTAGCTCTGTCTTGATCTTTGGCATGGTTTCCCTGTCCCATATAAAAGAATAGAAGGCACGCAACCGCATTGCTCTGTAGCTTATAGGTATAACCTACTTATATCGGGTGAGATGATTTTAGTCTGCGATCGACATCGTTCGGGAGGGAGGCCTGGCGGAGCATCTTGCCGTTCCAAGTCGTATCCGCTCTTTCCGGAACTCGAAATCAAAAGTGTTCCCCATCAGTCGTCCGCTTGCCGTGTTTTTGGCAGATTCGGGGATTTCAAAGGTGAGATCCGACACAAAATTCCAGTCTTCTATACAAACATGAAAGCCTACTCCAGGACAGCGAAGCCAAGTTCTGCACGAAGATCTGAGGTCGGAGCTATCTCGTATTCGTCGGACTCATTAGCGTAGTCCATCGCTGTATCAACGTGGTT
The DNA here is from genome assembly GCF_031432225.1 of Halalkaliarchaeum sp. AArc-GB. Lineage (NCBI taxonomy): Archaea > Methanobacteriati > Methanobacteriota > Halobacteria > Halobacteriales > Haloferacaceae > Halalkaliarchaeum > Halalkaliarchaeum sp. AArc-GB. The sequence continues at coordinate 208,543 of NZ_JAVKGM010000002.1, forward strand.
GTCTCCCGTCCGGTATGCCCCCCGTTGATACGCCTGTGCAGCATCGCGTAGCGATCTCGCTCCTTCCATTATATATTCTGCCCTCGTGCGAGCTTCCTCTCCAATCTCGGCTGATTCCCCTTCCTCAAGTTCTTCGCATACATTTCGGGTGTCCTCGAACTTCGCGACCGCCTCACCGAAACTGATGAAAGATTCTTCTGCCCACTCTTCTGCTTCGGCATCCTCGCGATCTTCAAGATGCGCCACTGCTTCATTCCATGCCGATATTCCATCGTTCCACGCCGATATTCCATCGTTATAGGCGTCAACCGCTGCGATTCGGTCAGTGTAATCGGGGATCCGATCCTCGGCCTCGTTACTCATTATATGCGCCGGTTCATCGTCGTGATCGAGGCCGAGAGTATGCCCGAGTTCGTGTTTTAGCGTCTCTTGCGTCCACTCGCGCCGATAACCTGCGACAATTCGTATATTCGCTGTCTCTGGTGCTCTGGTTTGAATCAGCGGAGCACACCCCATTATCTCACCAGTGTGGGTTCCACAGGTCACGATATCCTCGACGACAGTTATCAGTACGTCTACATCGTCGGCATTAGGCCGATAATCGTATTCGATCAGATAACCGGCATATGTTTCTGCGTTTTCTTCCCAGTACTCCAGCGATACCTCGACGATATCGTGTATCTCTTCTTGCGCAGGCACTTCCTGCGCGAGTCCGACGACGAGCGTTTCTTTGTTGTACGGGTTCGGGTGCGAAACACTGAGACTGATCCCTCTACTGTCGCCGTCAGTCCGAACTTCGAGGTTATATTCGCCAGTGAAGAGCCTCACCTCTTCGATTTCGAATGAAACAACTTCGCTCGAGCGTGGTTCAACTGCGATTGACTCGTCAGCATATACTTCGTTATCGATAGCGACAGCGACACGGTTTTCACCCGATTGATCTCCTTCATTCCTAACCGACGCCTCAATCGAAAACGTCTCGTTGTGGTCCACGTCAGACGGAACGCTCAGTTCGTCGACGACAAACGATGCCGGTTCCGGTTGTCCGACCATTAACTGCACTTCGTCGGTATCCGACCCCGTCGCCACACGCACTGTGTGTTGACCTGCGTCGTATTGGGTGAAGTCGACGGTCCTCAGAACGGTTTGGTATTCACCAGCTGGAACACTAATTTCGCTGCTATCCTCCTGTTGCCCCGATATTTCAAAAACGACTGTTTCAGTGAACTCCGCGTCGCCAGTGTTTTCCACCCGAATTTCGATATCAATGACCTCAGTATAGCCGACCAACGATGGGACAGTTATCTGCGCGACTTCAAGCCCCTTATCACCTGCCTCACCAGTACCTTCCGGCGTCGGTTCATCAACAGAATTATCTGATACAGCACTACAGCCAGCAACAGCTCCAACCGCAGCAGTCGCGCCCGTCGCCAGTAATGTTCGGCGCTTCATTAGCTCTAGTTTAGCCCAATCGTGTGTTAAAATTATGGCACGAATGAATTAGTCCTCGAGTTCGTCTGCGTCGCATATCTCACAAGGTGCGCATATCCCACTGCACAAACCCGCAATCAAGATGATTTGATTTGTTCCCTGTTGTCGAACAGTACCTCAAGGCCTCCATTCGTCACGACACACCGACGACTACGGACGATGATCCCTAATCACGACTCGAATAGATTGACCGAGAATCCCCCCGCCACCCAATACAGTCGCGATACGACCCGGAGAGAGAACCTCTTTCGTTCGCCTTCTGCCGTCACCCCAGCACGAACGGGAGCCACAGGTACGTCGCCGCCGTCGCCAGGACGATCCCGAAGAGGTTGAGCCAGAACCCCACCCGGGCCATCTCCGGGACCGTCATGTAGCCGCTCCCGAACACGATCGCGTTCGGCGGCGTCGCGACCGGGAGCATGAACGCGTACGACGCCACGAGTGCGGTGATGGCCATAAGCGAGATCGAGGGAACGCCCAGCGCGTAGCTGATCCCGATCATCAGCGGGACGAACACCGACGCAGTTGCCGTGTTCGAGTTCACCTCCGTCAGGAACACGACGACGGCCGCGACGGCCACGAGAACCAGCAGGAAACTCATCTCGGGAAGGGCGCCGATCAGGTCGGCGATCCATCGATCCAGGCCACTCGCCTGGAACGCGTTCGCGATCGAAAACCCCGCCCCGATGAGCACGAGCACTCCCCACGGGAGCCGCCGGGTCGACGACCAGTCGAGCAGGAACGTCCCGTCGGTGCGATCGGCCGGAACGACGAAAAGCAAGATTCCGCCGACGATCGCGATGACGGTGTCCGAAACCGCAGGGGCGATCGGCTCGATCAGGAACGGACGGGAGATCCAGCCGACCACGACCAGCCCGAACACCAGAAGCGTCCGCCGCTCGCCGCGGCTCATCCGCCCCAGTTCATCCAGGCTCCGCTCGATTACCTCGCCGCCGCCCTCGATCGTCTCGGTTTCCGGAGGGAGGGTGTACACCAGAAACAGCCACGCGAGCAACATGAAGGTGGCAGACACCGGCGCGGTGAACAGCATCCAGTCGAGGAACCCGACGGTGATCCCCAGGGAGCTTTCGGCGACGCCGGCGAAGATCGCGTTCGGCGGGCTCCCGATCAGGGTCGTCGCACCGCCGATGGAGGCGCCGTAGGCGATCCCGAGCATCAGCGCCAGCCCGAAGTTCGTCTTCGGGAGCGTGTCCGGATCCCGATCGGCGTCGAAGACGATCTGCTCGACCGGTTCCTGTGGGAGTTCCATCCCGCGTTCCGCCGGTGAATCCGACAGCGCGGCGAACTTGAGGATGACGGCGCCGCCGATCGGGACCATCATCATCGCGGTCGCGGTGTTGGAGATCCACATCGAGAGCCCGCCGGTCGCAACCATGAACCCGAGAACCAGCCGGCGGGAGCTGAATCCCACCGTACGTATAACCTGCAATGCGAGACGCTCGTGTAACTCCCACCGTTCGATCGACAGCGCCAGGAGAAACCCGCCCAGAAGGAGAAAGACGATCGGATCCGCATACGGCGCCGTTGCCTCCGCGATCGAAACCACGTCGGTCACCGGAAACAACACGACAGGGAGCAACGCCGCCACGGCGATCGGGACCGCTTCGGACACCCACCAGATGGCGATCCACAGCGTCCCCGCGAGCACTGCAGCTGCCTCGGGAGGCATCCCGAACGGGTTCAAAAAGTAAATCGAGAGGAACGCGAGCGGTCCGAAGAGCAGCCCGATGCGCTCGCGTGTGAGACGTCCGTGCACGGTCCAGGTTGAGTTCGTTCGAAGTCTCGAATTATTCGATGGTCATTCTGCCGACAACTTCCACCATCCGGAGTTCGTAGACGGTAAACTGCATGTCCTCGATCGCCTCGTCGAACAGCCGGAACGGCTGGAACCACTCGTTGAGTGTCGCGTCGTCCAGTTCCGTCTGCCACTCGTGGAGGGTGCCTCGAACGAGAATACTCCAGGATTCCTCGGAGGTGGCATCGTAACACACGAACGTCGCGGTGTCGGTCGTCTCGAGGAATCGCATCTTCTCGCCCTCCTCGAACTCCGCCGAGCCGGATTCCCCCACCCGAAGGAGAAACCGATCGCCGTCGTAGTGGTAACTCAGGGGGATCGCATACGCGTCGTCGCCGTCTGCCAACCCGAGGACGCCGTGTTCCCCGGACTGCAGATGGTAGTCGACGTCCTCCTCGTCCATCCCCGCAGTGTACACGTAGTTGACATCTTCCATAGAGACCGTTCGTCACCGGAGGTAATATACGCTCGCACGGGATCGGCGGGAAAACACTACAAACGAACAGCGGAAGCTCGTGGACATGGTTCCCGACGAACCGACACGCACCGGTCACCTCGGACAGATTCGGGGAGTGAGCGGCCCCGTCTAGTTCCGTCCAGTTCGAATTAGCAAAATTGGTGCCCAAACCACAAGCAGAGACCAATTTATCATCTTAACTAGCGAGGGAAAAAGCAGACAACTAAACATACAGTCGGATTCCGGCACAGTTTTTGTAATCCAGAGATAACTTTCGATTGACGCCGATCGGCGGCGTCGGGAGTCCACCATGATCGAACGGATACTACTACCGACGGACGGGAGCGAGGCGGCCGAGAACGCGATCGAGCGGGCGTACGAACTCGCCGAGAAGTTCGACGCCGAACTGCACGCGTTGTACGTCATCGAGGTGGAAGCGCTGCCGACGTTCGCGAATCTCGACAGTGAACCGATCAGGGAAGCACACCGGCGGCGAGCGGAGGAGTTGCTCGCGGAGATCGCGGAGAACGCGCCCGACGGCGTGGACGTGACGACAGTGATCGAGGAGGGCCACGCCGAGAAGTACATCGTCGAATACGCCGAGGAGAACGACGTCGACGTGATCACGATGGGGACCCACGGTCGGGAAGGTCTCGGGCGCGTCCTGATCGGCAGCGTCACCGAACGCGTGGTTCGGGAAGCCCCGTGTTCGGTGATGGTGACGCCGATCGAGGAAGCGTAGCGCTCGAGCGCAACAGCCACCGTTTTCAGTCGCCGAGGACGGTCACGTTCCCGAACTCGAATCGGGCACCGCCGGAGTCGCCGTCGACGATCTCGACCGTCCAGCCGTGGGCATTGGCGATCCCGTTCACGATCGCGAGGCCGAACCCCGTCCCTTCCTGATTGGTGGTGACTCCGGACTCGAAGACGCGCCCGCGTTCTTCCTCCGGAATTCCCGGACCGTCGTCTTCGACGTAAAAACCGTCCGGCGAGGTACCGACCGTCACCGTCACTTCCTTACCGCCGTGCTCCACCGCGTTGCGAAAGAGGTTCTCGAGCAGCTGTTGCAGCCGATCCGGATCCGCCTGTACCCGGTGGTCGGTTGTAATCCGTATCTCCGCGCCCTCGCTTTCGACCATGCCCCAGGAGTTCCGGACGACCGTCGACAGTTCGACGGGTTCGGGGTCGTCGATCGGCTGTCCCTGTCTCGCCACCGCGAGGACGTCCTCGATCAGCGCTTCCATCCTCTCGAGTGCGTCACGTGCAGCCTCGAGATGCTCGCTGTCGTGTTCCTCGCGGGCCAGTTCGATCCGGCCGGTCGCGACGTTGAGCGGGTTCCGGAGGTCGTGTGAGATCATTCCCGCGAACTCCTCGAGACGCTCGTTTTGTCGCTCGAGCTCCTGTCGATATCGCTCCCGGTGGGTGACGTCGGTGAGCGTAATCGCCCGGCCCAGTCGGGTGTGGCCGGTCGTGAACGGGTTCGTTGAGAGCTGGTAGTAGCGGACGTCTCCCTCGCGGTCGATCTCGATGAGCTCCTCCCCTGCAGCGACGTGGTCGGCAAAATGTGGAACGACCGCCTCGAGTCGCTTCCCGATAGCGCCGCCGAGCGCGGGGAACAGCTGCAGGGCCGGACGGTTGTAGTCCCACAGCTCTCCGTCGTCGTCGAGGACGACGACCGGGTCGTCTCTGGCGCCGGCCAGTTGCACCCGCTGGAACCGATCGAGGAAGACAAAAAGCACCCCGATCGCGAAGGCGGCGACACCGATCGGCGAGTAGGTGAACTGGAGGACGACCGGCGAAACGGCCCCGAGAACGTCGAACACGACCGGAAGTCCGGTGAGCGCCACGAGAACTGCGAGCGGTTTGGTGTCGCCGCCGACCTGAAAGAACAGCTCGTACAGCATGAAGAACCCGACCACCGCAAGCGAGTACGCCAGCCCCATGACGAGCCAGTGGAGCGGCTGGTGAAGCACCGCGAGGTGGGAGAACGGCACCGTCGCGAGTTCGGTCGTAAAGTACTGACCGTGCAACGGATTGGTGAGTTTGACTGCGACGACGGCGAGATACACTCCGAGCGCGAGCCGTCGGATGGTGGCGTCCCGGTGTAACGATCGCCCGGTGTACGCCGAACAGAAATACAACCACGGGCCGACCGCGGCAAATCCGACGACCAGGCCGGCGACGTAGAAGCCATACTGGAACGACGGGGCGGGTGCGAGCAGATAGCCGACGTGTGTCGTCGCCCAGGCACCGCTCGCGAGCAGCAGCGTGTACAGTCCCCACTGGGTGTCTTCGTCGTCGACTGCGTCGACCTTCGCCAGACTCGCGAAGGACCCGGCCGCGGCAACAGCGAAAAGCAGAACGTATCCGAGAAAGAGCGGATCAATCGACGAAGTCGACAGCACCATTACGATAGACGTACCGTCCACCTGTATCAACGTTTTGGAACGTCACCCGACGGTCGGGTCGTCGTCGGAGTTGTCGTCACCGCCGGGATCCGACTCCCCTTCAGTTCCCTCCCGATTCTCGTCCATCTGCCCGGACTCGTCGTCCTCCGTTCCGTCGTCGGTTTCCACCGATTCATCGTCTCTGTCCACAGTTGCGACGTCGGAGCCCGATGTCGGCCGATCCGAGACGGGAACGATCCCGGTGCGAATCGCGATACCGCCGACCACCAGCACCAGCCCGAGGCCGACGAGCACCCACGATTGAGCGAAGAACACCGCCAGGGTTCGATCGAGCAGACCGAGCGACAGTTCCACGAATTCTGGCTGGATTTCCCCGTGGCCTGCGGCGGATTCCAGCTCCTCGACGACGACGTCCTGCAACACGGTCAGGCCCGCGAGGGGGACGGCTCCGGCGAGTGCGGACGCCGATCCGACGACGAGAAGGCTCGTCGATCGGGTGACGGCGACCCAGCCGACGAGCGCCGAGACGACGAAGGCAATCACCGGCAGCACGATGGCGAGGAGACTCAGAAGCGACACGCCGTCACGGACCGTCTCCAGCTCCTGTCTGTCCTCGTCGGTCAGCCCTTCGGTCAATTCGACGGTGTCGGGAAGTTCCTCGTCGAGTTGGTTGTGCGCCGCCGTTTCCGCCGCCTCGAGGAGAGTCGCCTCGGCGTTCTCGACGCGTTCGATGAACTCCCCGTAGGTGAGGTCCGCCTCGATCAACCCGTCGACGTACACCGTCCCCAGTTCGAGTGCAGCGCGTTCGACCGCCGGCGGGTACTCTTCCTGTGCGAGATCGGCTTCGAGTTCGGCGATCGCCTCCTCGCGGATCTCCTCGCGCGATTCGTCGTACGCCTCCTCGAGCTCCTCGTCGGTGAGGTACGGCGTGGTTTCCTCCTGAATGCGCTGTTTCTGTTCCTCCTCGAACTCCGCTCTCGTGGCTTCGAACTCCGTTTCGCTTTCCCGCAGCGCAGCGAACCGCGGATCCGTCTCGGCGATCTCCTCGACGTCCACGAGTGACTCCGCGATTTTCGCCGCGAGGTCGTCCTTCAGTGGTGCCGTCTCGAATGCGAGATACAGTTCCTCGCGCTCGCCGTGCAGATACGCGTACAGACGGTCGACGTTCGCGTCAGTCTGTTCCTGGACATACTCCTCGGTGAGCACTTCGCCGAGCAGTTCCTCGGGATCCGGCTCGCCCTCGGCAGTACCGTCGGCCGGTTCCTGCTGTTTTGTGATCCCCGCTTGCATCTCCTCGAGCAGAACCGCGTACCCGTCCTCCTCCTCGAGGCTCTCTTTCACGAAGTCGCCCTCGAGGGCAGTCCTGTCGACCCCGACGACGAGGTTGGCCCCCAGAAGCGAGAGCAACAGCACGACACCGAGAAACCCCACGACGAGAGTCCGCCCCAGATCACGCACCATATGTCACAGCTATTACCACCCCTTCAAATACTGTTCGGTGTAGTTACCGTTTTTGAGAGCCGGACCACCCGACAACCCACCGCAATCGCGAGTGTCACAACGGGAAACCTCTTGACCGGGAGGATACAACTTCGACGTGTCCGCGGCCGCACCGGACGACGACCCACGGGAGTCGAAAACGAGTCATGAGCCACGAACCCGAAAAACAGTACAGCGAAAGCGTCGAGATGTACCTGAAGGAGATATATCTGCTCTCCCGGGACGGTGAGCCGGCCAAAACTGGACTGCTGGCCGACTCGCTGGGAGTGTCCCCACCGAGCGTAACCGAGATGGTCGATCGGCTTGCCGAACAGGGGCTCGCAACCCACGAGAAACACCGGGGGACGCGGCTCACCGAAACCGGGACGCGCGAAGCCGAACGCGTCCTGCGGAAACACTGTCGGATCGAACGGTTCCTCGTCGAACAACTGGGCAAGACCACGGGGTTCCACGAGGAGGCGTGCCGGCTCGAACACGCGATGAGCGACGACGTGGCCCGCGCGCTCGACCGGTTCGTCGACCTCCCCGATGAGTGTCCAGACTGTTACGACCGCGAGGCCGACCGTTGTTCGCGCCTGTTCGGGTGACCGATCCGGAGGACGAGGAACTTTTATCGTCGAGAGGCGTAGCCTCTGTGATGCGTTTCGGACTGTTCGACATGATCGGGCTGGCGACGACGCTCGTGTTCGCCATCCCGCTTGCCAACGTCGGCGTGCTCCGGATCCTGGGCGGGGAGACGCTGTTCGGGGCGGGGCTCGTCGCCGTCGCCGTCGCGATGGTCGTGTTGCCCCAGTTCTTCTTCGATCCGGGGCGGATCGTGAAAGCACTCGTCTCCGGATTGCTCCCGCGGCGCTTCCGGAGCGTGGACGACAGCGACGAAAGCGTCACCGACGGCGGCGACGAGGGGACAGAACCGCAGGACTAGGTCGCCGTCTCTGCTTCTACCGACGGCGCGATTCCGAGTTCCTCAAGCAGTTCGTCGATCGGTTCGGCGCGTGACTCCCCACACAGGAGGACGCTGATCGGGAGCGTCGGCGCGCCCTTGATGACGTTCTCCAGCAGGACGAGACGCTCGCGGGCTCGGGACATCCCGACGTAGAACACCCGGCGCTCGTTGTCGGTCACGATCGGCACCGGGCTCGTCGTCTTGGTGAACTCTCCGTCGATCCCCGGAACGTCTCCGGGATCGTCCACCGAAGCCGCCATCTGTTCGACCACCTTCTCCGTGAGATCGGTGCCGACGAACACGTGATCCGCCTCGCGACCCTTCGCGGAGTGGATCGTTCCGACCCGCACCCGATTGGGATCCATCCCGTGGTAGTCGCCCGCGAAGTACGCCTTCACGGAGTTGCGCTGGAAGCTCGTTACTTTCCGGAGCATGTCGCCGGCGCTTGCGGGGCCGGGCATGAACGGGACTCGATCGCGGATCCGGTCGGGATCGACGTCGATCTTGGCGATGTCGTCGACGTCGGCCGCCTCTTCGATCTCCTCGAGCAAGTCGTAAAACTCCTCGCGGTCGTTCGTGCCGAACGCTGACGCCTGCAGCATGTCGGCGAGTCGGCGCGCCTGCAGGCCGGTGACCGGCTCGTCGGCGTCGATCGCTTCGATGGCCCGCACGTAGTCGGTGAGTCGATCCGTCCACATCCGCTGGTCGGTGAGCGCGCTGAAGGGGATCCCGGTGTCGATGAACTCGTCGATGAACTGGAACAGTTGATATCGGGCCCGAAACAGCACCATGATCGTCTCCTCGTCGTCGTTTTCGACGGTGTACCGGACGTTCCGGGCGACCTCGAGCATCGAGGGGTTCTGTTGGGCCTCGACGAGCCCGCCCTCCTTGCGGGGTTTGAGGTCTTTCTCCTGCCGCTTGTCGATGTGTCTGACTTCGGCGTTGACGGCGTCGAGGATCCGCGAGGGAAGCCGATAGGAGTTCGGCAACACGACGTCCTCGTCGACCGGGGTATCGAGGAGGAGGTCGGGGTCGGCACCCTGCCAGGCGTACACGACCTGGTCGTCGTCGCCGGCGATCAGCACCTTCCGCATGTGGGGGCGCCACTCCCGATACACCTCGTACTGGAGGGTCGTGATGTCCTGGAACTCGTCGATCACCAGGTAGTCCACGTTGGGTAACAGTGATCGCTGTGCGACGCGTTCGAGCATGTCGGCGAAGCCGACGAGCCCGTGTTCGCCCTTGTAAGCCCGCCACGCGCGGATCGTCTGGGGAACGTCGATGCGGTCGTCCGAGGACGGCCACGTCGGGGTGTACTTGTTGCCCTCCTGAGCGTTCGGATCGATCTCCGGCGGGAGACGGACCTCCTCTAGGTCCCACTGGAACGGGACGTCGTACCAGTCGGCGACGTCACGCTGGGTTCGCTGGAGCCACTGGGAGGTGGCGATGATCTTGTTGCCGATCGTCGTCGACCGGGCAGTCCGACGTCCGGCGCCGCTGTGCTCGTCCTCGAAGTCGATGCCGTAGTCCTCACAGAACTCCTTTTTGTCGTCTTCGCCCACGACGTCCCCACGCGAGAGGTTCAACAGCTCGTACGCCTTCGCGTGCATCGTACAGACGTTCCCCTGCAGCGATCGAGGGGAAACGTCGAGACGCTCGGCGAGGCGTTCCCGGACCTCGGCTGCCGCCGCCCGGGTGTACGAGACGACGAGGACGTCCCGAAAGGTGACGTCGTCCTCTTCCTCCAGCAGCTCCTCGACCCGATCGAGAAGTGCAGTCGTCTTTCCGCTCCCCGGGCCGCCGAACAGCCGGGTTACCGTCGGGTCCGAACTCATTACACGTTCTCTGGTCCCGAACCCGTATAAACGACGTGGCTACAGTCACGTCGTGAAAACGGAAGAAAAACCGGTCGTTCGACGATCCGACAGTGTGTACCATACACAAACAAAAATTAATATCCCTCCATCCTACGGTCTGTCTGTCCCGGATCCCCGGGTCGATCAACCCATGACCACGTACCCAACCGCGAACCCGTCGACCACTATCCCCAAGTGGTCCGTGCGTCTCGCTCGCGGTGACGTGGTCGGACTCCCGGCCGTCGCCGCGTAACGCACGTTTCCGGCGACGGCTGCACTTTCTCCGCGTGCCGACCGGCGAGGTGTCGCCGTCGCCCCCGACTCCGTTTCGGCCTTCAAACGTCACACCACCCAGCCCCGAATCCAATGGCAGCAGCACGACACGACAGGCGGACAGTCCCCGACAGCCACGAGGCCGACGATCAGGCCCGGATCGAAGTTCGCGTTCGCGTGGAGGTTCCTCGCGACTGCGGTGGCGACCTCCGGGAGGGGGTCGAGACAAAACTCGCCAGGCCGTCGGCGGTCGACCGGCTCGTCGGATTCGAGGTACACGAACTCCGGCCGCGTCTCAACGATCTCAGCGTGGACGCGACCGCACAGTTCCGAACCTCGGCTTCGCCGGATGCCCTGCGCGGTGAACTCGCGGAACTCGTCGGCGTCTCGCCGGCTTCCCCCGAGGATGGCCCCCGCTGACGACTCCGAGGAACGAGACGGTCCCCGCTGACGGCTCCGAGGAACGAGACGGTCCCCGCTGACGCCGAATCGATCGCACCTCGACACGCCCTCCAGGGTCTCCCGGGTGCGAAACGCACTGCGACAAGACAGGAGACGACAATGTTAGACCCCAACCAATCGCCCTACGAACAGCACAGTGCACGCCCCGCGAACGCGTCACAGAACCCCGCGCTCGTGGCCGGCTTCTTTGCGGCGCTGGCCGTCGCGGTCGTCGCCGCCGCGTTCCCCGCGGTCGTCGGCTACCTCGGCGCGATGGCGGTCGGCGCCGTCGCACACCGGGCCGTCGTCTGAGAGGAGACGGTACCCGATCGGCGTCGACCGTCCACTGGACGAACGACGGCTCCGGGGCGAAAACGGAACCACAAGACGGTTTACCGCCACGACTGTTTTTCACAGTATGGACGACTTACTCGACGTCGCTGCCCGGATCACGGCGGGAGGACCCGTGTGCGACGCGTGTCTCGGACGCCCGTTTGCGGACCGAAGCTACGGCCTCACGAACGAACAGCGAGGCCGATCGCTCCGGGTCGCGCTCGCGCTGCGTTCCGACGAGGAGCCAGACGACGTCGAACCCGACGATTGCTGGGTGTGTGAAGGGCTGTGCGGACGGTTCGACGAGTGGGCACGTCGCTGCGTCGAGACGATCGAAGACGTCGAGTTCGAGACGTATCAGGTCGGAACCCGCGTCCCGCCGCTGCTCGCGGAGAACGAACAGCTTCTCAGGGAGGATGCCGGCCTCGAGGACGACGCCGGCGAACCGCTCAAGTCGGAGGTAAACAGGGAAGTCGGAAAGCGGGTCGGCCGACTGACCGACACGGAAGTGTCCTTCGAGCGGCCGGACGTCCAGTTCACCATCGACGTCGCCGACGACCGAGTCGAGCGTCAGATAAACAGCGCGTTCGTCTACGGGCGATACCGGAAAATAGAGCGGGACATCCCGCAGACAGAGTGGCCCTGCAGGGAGTGTCACGGATCGGGGCGCCAGGGGAAACTGGAGTGTGACCACTGCGGCGGGACCGGCTACCTGTACGACAGAAGCGTCGAGGAGCTCACCGCCCCGATCGTCAGGGACGTGATGGACGGCACAGACGCGACCTTTCACGGCGCAGGGCGCGAGGACGTCGACGCGAAGATGCTCGGGACGGGGCGACCGTTCGTGATCGAGGTCTCGGAGCCGACGCGACGGCGCGTCGACGTCGAGCGGCTGGAGGAGGACGTCAACGCGTTCGCCGACGGAGCTATCGAAGTCGAGGGGCTCCGGCTGGCGACCTACGAGATGGTCGAGCGCGTCAAACGGCTGCCAGCCTCGAAGCGCTACCGCGCGACGGTGACGTTCGACGAGGACGTCGACGAGGAGATGCTCTCGGAGGCAGTCGAGTCGCTCGAGGGTGTGACCGTCGAGCAGTACACTCCCAACCGCGTGGACCACCGGCGCGCGAGCAAGACCCGGGAGCGAACGGTGTACGACATCGAGGCCACGCTGGATGGACCGCGACGGGCGACCGTCGAGATCGACGGTGAGGGTGGTCTGTACATAAAGGAGCTGATCTCCGGAGACGAAGGGCGGACGGAACCGAGCCTTGCAGGGTTGCTGGGCGTCGAAGCGACGGTGACTGCACTCGACGTCCTGGCGGTGGAAGGCGAAGAAGAGCCGTTCGAGGATCCGGAGTACTTCCGGGAGTGATCTCCGGACTCTCTTCGGAGTGATCTCGGGGAGGTTCGCCGCACCGAGCCTCGCTCAACTACAGGAACTCCCGTACTTCCGAGTACCACATATCGTGGTAGTCGACGGCGTCGAGCGCCTCCGCGACGTCGACCGCCAGCGCGTGCCAGCACCGCTGTTCCGGGTCCGTCGAGTCGAGGTTGTACTCGCTGTCCTTGCAGTGGCAGTCCCCGTTTTCGACGATGTACTCCTCGGAGAGACCGACGACGACGGTGAAATCCCGGTACTGCTTCACTCGCCCCTCCCCGACGGCGGATATCGCCCGCTGGCCGCGGTCGCCGTGTGCCGAGACGATGGCGTCGGCTATCTCCGGGGTGAGTTCACCCGCCTCAGAGAGTGCCGTTCGCCAGTCGTCCCCCTCGCTCACGCCTGGTATTTCACAGTTACCCCTCAAAACGGCGTCGGTGCGGGCACTCCGACAACTGCCGACCCGCAGTGACCCGTTTCGCAAGGCGTATGTCCTCGCCCCCGAACCGAAGGCGTATGGACCCGCGCGTTCGCGAACACGCCGAGATCATCGTCGATCACTCGACCGGCATCGAGGCCGGCGACGACATCGTCATTCAGATGCCGCCGGAGGCCGAGGACCTCGCCGTCGCGTTGCACGAACTGTGTGGCGATCGCGGAGCGAACCCTGTGTATCTCAGCCACTCCGAGCGCGCAGACCGCGCGTTTCAGCGATCGAGCGACGACTTCGAACTCCCCGAGCATCGGCTCGCACTGTACGAGGAGACCGACGTCTTCGTCATCGCCCGCGGCGGGAAGAACGTCACCGAAAAAAGCGACGTCGACCCGGAGACGACGGCCGACTACAACCGGGCGATGGAGCCGGTCAAAACAGAGCGCCTCTCGAAGACCTGGTGTCTCACACAGTACCCGACCTCCGGTCACGCCCAGCTGGCCGGCATGAGTACCGAGGCCTACGAGAACTTCGTGTGGGACGCCGTCTCGCTGGACTGGGACGCCCAGCGGGAGCGACAGGCGAACCTCGAGGAGATCCTCGACGAGGGCGAACAGGTGCGGATTCAGTCGGGCGAGGAAACCGACCTCACGATGTCGATCGCGGGAAACACCGCGCTCAACGACTACGGGGAGGCGAACCTGCCGGGCGGAGAGGTGTTCACCGCCCCGGTCCGGGAGAGCCTCGAGGGAACCGTTCACTTCGACATGCCGCTGTATCGATACGGCAGGGAGATCGAGGACGTCCGGCTGCGGTTCGAGGACGGGAGCGTCGTGAGCCACAGCGCCGGTCGCAACGAGGACCTGCTCGAGAGTATCCTCGACACCGACGAGGGCTCCCGATACGTCGGCGAGCTCGGCATCGGGATGAACCGGGCGATCGATCGGTTTACCTACAACATGCTGTTCGACGAGAAGATGGGCGACACCGTCCACATGGCCGTCGGATCGGCCTACCCCGACACGGTCGGGGACGGAAACGAACGCAACGAGTCGGCCGAACACGTCGACATGATCGTCGACATGAGCGAAGACTCGACCATCGAAGTCGACGGGGAAACGATCCAGCGGGACGGGACGTTCGTCTTCGAGGACGGATTCTAGCCTTCGATTTCGACCGCCAGGATCGGCGACGGCGGACAGGCTCTTTTAGCTGCGGTCCTTCGACCGTCCCATGCGAGTTACCCGACGGGGACTGCTTTCGGCCCTCGGTGCAGCAACTGCAGTCGGATCGGCAGGCTGTCTCGGAGGCGCCGGGAGGGAGCCTGAAGGGCCCGAGGGAACGCCGGCGGATCTGGTCTGCGAGGACGAAGGCTTTCGCCGCCTCGAACCGCCGTTCGAGGAGGACGAGGTGTCGTACACGACGTTCGTTGGGGACGGCGAGCCACTGTTCGAACTGGCGCTGGACGGGCGGACGATCGCCTACGGGAGCACGGTCCGAGTCGCCCTCCGAAACCGGACGGACGAACCCCGGGAGACCGGCCCGAGAACGGCGTTCAGCCTCCAGCGGGCCACCGAGGCCGGCTGGCAGGACGTCCGGGGGACGACCGACGAATCCGTCGACGAATGGCTCGACGGAGAACGCGGCGAGTCGGGGACCGTCCACGGTCCCGGCGAGGGATTCGTCTGGGATCTTCCTCTCGAGGAATCCGGACCCGTCGATCTCGGCGAGACCGAGGCGTCGCCATCGCTTTCGGTCTGTCCGCCGCTCGGAACCGGTCCCTACAGGTTCGTTTACTGGGGAATCCCCGGGGGCGCAATCGCCGCGGACTTCAGCGTCGTCGGTCCGGGGTAGCCCCGGACGGGATATCGATCGCGCCTCCCAAACCCGCGGCGGGAAAAACCGGCACGTAGCGTGAAGTATATGTCGTATGGGGGAAGTACCTTGACACGGATGAACATATCAAGGTGGAAGGAGCGGGTCGAGGACCCGACCGCACAGGATCTGTTCGGGTTCTTACTCCTTTTGGGGATCGTGGTTCTGATGCTGGATCTCGTCCGGCTCGTTTTCGTCGGTGACCTTCCGACGTCACGACTCTCGTCGCTCCTGTGGAACGGTATCGTCGACTCGCTTTACATCGGCCTGGCGGCGATCGGGCTGTCGATGACGTACAGCATTCTCCGGTTTGCAAACTTCTCGCACGGAGATCTGGTCACTGTCGGCGCGTTCGGAGGCTGGACGGTCGCCTATCTGATCGGCGGCGTCGGCGCTGCGGGGCTCGGAAGCAGGTTGTTGCTCGACGCCGACGGCGGTGCCCGGGCCGGCGCTCTCGGGATGAGCATCGTCGGTTCCCCGTTTGCGATCGTGCTGGGATTGATCGCGGCGGCGGTGTTCACGATCCTCATCGCGCTGGCGATCGATCGCCTCGTCTACAAACAGCTCCGCGATGCCGGCGGGATCACCCTTCTCATAGCCAGCGTCGGTGTCGCACTGGCACTGCGGTATATCGTTGCGATCGTTTACACCCAGGACTCCCGGGGGGTCGTCGCGGCTGCGCCGTTCTGGGAGCCCGCGTCCCTGCCGATCGACCGGGTCAATCTCCACGAATTGACACTGGTCGTCTCGGCTGTCGTGTTGATCATCGCGGTCCATCTCCTCTTGCAATACACCAAACTCGGCAAGTCGATGCGGGCGATGTCGGACAACAGGGATCTCGCGCTGGTGACCGGCATCTCCACCGAACGTGTGATCACGGCGACGTGGATCATCGGCTCGGGGCTCGCAGGCGTCGCCGGCTACCTCATCGTCCTCGATCGCTCACAGATCACCATCAACCTCGGGTGGTTCCTGCTACTTTTGATCTTCGCGGCGGTGATCCTGGGCGGGATTGGCTCGATCTACGGGGCGCTGGCGGGGTCGCTCGTCATCGGCATCACGATCAACCTCTCGCTGGTCTGGATCCCCAGTGACCTGAACGAAGTGGCGGCCTTCGCGTTGATGATCCTCGTGTTGATCTTCAAACCCGACGGGCTATTCGGGGGGGTAGAAACAGCATGAGCGAAGAAGTTGACGGCAACGGGACCGGCAGAGACGGAACCGACGGAGAAGACGCCCCCGAAACGCTCACGGCCAGCGCCGGTCGGTGGAAATCCGACTTGCTGCTCGTCGTGGGTCTCGTTTTCGCCACGTACGTCGCGTTCGGCTTGCTGGGGATATTCACTGGCGTTTCGATCAACGAAACCGCTGGCTTCCTCCAGACGGTGACGTTCTTCGCGGCGGTGTTCGCCCTGCTCACGCTCGCGCTCAACCTCCACTGGGGCTACACAGGGCTTTTCAACATCGGCATCGCGGGGTTCATGGCGGTCGGCGTCTACACGATGGCGATTCTGACGGCGTCTCCGGACGGGACCCCCGCCGGGTTCGGGCTTCCGATCCCGATCGGCGTTATCGGCGGAACCCTGGCAGCCGGACTCGTCGGTGCCGTCATCGCCCTGCCGGCGTTGCGAGTGCGAGCCGACTACTTCGCGATCATCACACTCGGCTTCTCCGAGATCGTCCGGCTGACGATCACGTCGGGAACCCTCCGCCGAATCGAATACGGGGACCGAATATACGGGACGGGCGGCGGTAGCGGCGTCAGATACACGCCCGTCGACACCGTCGTTCCGTGGCTGCTCAATCTGCCTGGGATCGGAGTGATCGGGGAGGGGCTGTACCTCGTCGGGGCGTTGGTCGGCGTGTCGGAGTCAATCGTCAATCGCCTGCTGTACGCGCTGGTGATCATCGCGTTCGTCCTTTTGTTTTACCTCCTGTTACAACGGATCGCCAGGTCGCCGTTCGGACGGATCCTCAAGGCGATCCGGGAGGACGAGATCGTCGCCAGGTCGCTCGGGAAAGACACCCAGCGGGCGAAGATCAAGGTGTTCACGCTCGGGTGTGCGCTGATGGGACTGGCCGGTATCCTCTGGATCGGTAGCCGGTCGCTCGTAACGCCCGAGTCTTTCATGCCGGTCGTCACGTTCTACATCTTCGTCGCCCTGATCGTCGGCGGGGCGGGGTCGAACACCGGAAGCGTCGTCGGCGGGTTCGTGTTCGCGGCGTTCCTCTGGGAGGGCCCCAGGTTCGTTCGGACGATCCTTCGGTCCAACCTCGACGTTCGATCGCCACCGACGATCTACGACGCGTTCGTCGAACTCGCCGCGCTGGATCCGATGCCGCTCGTCGGCTACTTCGTTGGCAGCCTCGATGAGATCCGGTGGGTGCTTATCGGCGTCGTGCTGGTGGGTTTGATGATCTATCGCCCGGAGGGACTGCTGGGCGACCGCAAGGAGATCGCCGCAGCGACGGATCTCTCCCGACCCGAGGGAGGTGGTACAGATGAGTGACACCGAATCCGCGACGCGACTGGAGGACAACGCCGACGAAACGAGGGTCGACAGCCCGGTCCTCAAAGTCGAGGAGCTCGAGAAACGGTTCGGCGGGATCGTGGCGGTCGACGGCGCGAGCTTCGCGGTCGAACGCGGGTCGATCACGGGCCTGATCGGCCCGAACGGGGCAGGGAAATCGACGACGTTCAACTGCATCACCGGCGTCCACCGTCCCGACGGTGGATCGGTCGTCTTCGACGGAACCGACATCACCGGCGAAACCCCCGAACGGATCGCCAATCGGGGACTCGTCCGGACGTTCCAGATCGCCCGGGAGCTCCCCGAGATGACCGTCCTCGAGAACGTGATGCTCGGCCCGAAGGGCCAGCTCGGGGAGTCGATATGGCGGTCGGTCGCCCCGATCGCCCGGGGGAACGTCGTCAAACAGGAAGCGGAGCTTCGGGACCACGCGTGGGAGACGCTGGAGTTCTTCGAGATCGACCACCTCGCCGAAGAGTACGCCGGCAACCTCTCCGGGGGCCAGCGGAAGCTACTGGAACTCGCGCGGGCCCTGTCGACGGATCCGGAGATGCTGCTGCTTGACGAACCGATGGCGGGGGTCAACCCGTCGCTGGAGCGGAAGCTCCTGGACCGGATTCACGACCTCCAGGAGGAGGGGTACAGCTTCCTGCTCGTAGAACACGACATGGACGTAATCATGGACCATTGCGAACACGTCGTCGTCATGCACCAGGGACAGGTTCTCGCGGAGGGACCGCCCGCGGCGATCAAGTCGAACGAGGAAGTCATCGAGGCGTACCTGGGGGGTGAAGTCTGATGGCACTGCTTTCGGTCTCGGACCTCGACGCCGGCTACGGGGACCTCCAGATCCTCGAGGGTGTCGACCTCGTCGTCGAAGACGGGGAGTACGTGACAATCGTCGGTCCGAACGGCGCCGGGAAGTCGACGGTGATGAAGTCGATCTTCGGGCTCACGACCCTGATGGGGGGCTCTGTCGTCTTCGGCGGCGAGGAGATAACCGACCTCCGACCCGAACAGATAATCCGGACAGGCATCGGTTACGTTCCCCAGAGCGACAACGTGTTCCCCTCGCTTTCGGTGCTGGAAAATCTGGAGATGGGGGCGTACATCCTGGACGAGGTTCCGGGAGACCGGTTGCAGCGGGTGTTCGACCGGTTTCCGATCCTCGAGGAGCGGAAGGCCCAGAAGGCCGGCACAATGAGCGGCGGCCAGCAGCAGATGCTCGCGATGGGTCGGGCGCTGATGCTGGATCCGGACCTGCTGATGCTGGACGAACCCAGCGCGGGGCTGGCCCCGGATCTCGTCGACGACATGTTCGACCGGATCGACGCGATCAACGCCGACGGGACCGCCGTCCTGATGGTCGAGCAGAACGCCAAGGAGGCCCTTCGGCGGTGTGACCGCGGCTACGTGCTCGTCCAGGGGCAGAACCGCTACGTGGACGAGGGGGACGCGCTGCTCGCCGACGAACAGGTTCGCCAGGACTTCCTCGGCGGCTGATTTCCGACCTCGGAAATATCGAACGTTCGTTTCTCGGTTACAGTTCGAATTGCTGGGTGACGGTGTACCCGTCGATGTCGAACTCGAAGATGTCGAACGTCGCGGCGTCGAGGTCGCCGTTGTCGTCGAACACGATCTCGCTGGAGGCCCCGTGGTACTGTATCTCCTCGCCGTCGGCGGCCATCTCGAGGCCGTCCGCGAGCGTGGAGGGAGTGATCACTTCGCCCCCGGGATTTGCGACCTCCCGGATCTGTTCGCTGACGGCCGGCCCCGAAAGTTCGTCAGCGCGGAACTGTGCGAGGAGGTGAACCGCGGTCGCGTCGTACGCCTGCGAGGTGAACACGCCTGGACTTCTGCCGAACTCCGTGTTGTACAGCTGGTCGAACGTTTCACGGCCCGGTCCGACCGCCGCCGGGGCCGTCCCGATCACGTTCGACATCGGGTTGTCGACGTCTCCGGGGAGCGAATTGCTCTGCATCCCGTCGGCGACCATGACCAGCGTGTCGTCGGGGTCGAAGTTCTCGTAGAAGTCACGGAAGATCTGTTCCCCGCTGTCGGGGTATCCGACGACGTACAGGAGGTCCGGGTTGTCACCCAGAACCACTTCGAGTGCGGAGTCGTAGGACGGTTGTTCGGCTTCAAACGCCTCCTGTTCGTACACTGCCCCGCCCAGTTCCTGGTAGTTCTCGACGAACGCGTCGTTTAGACCCTGCCCGTAGTCGTTGTTCAGGAAGAACGTCGACGCCGTTTCGAGTCCACGATCCTCGTACGCGAGGGTCGCCGCTGCGACCCCCTGCAGCGCGTCCGTCGGACAGGTCCGGAGCAGATAGTCCCCGGGCATGTCCGTGATGTCGGGGGACGTGCTCGCCGGGGAAATCCCGACGACTTCCTCCGGGAAAAACACGTCTTGCGCGACGGCAATCGTGACACCCGATGAGGCGGCACCAGTAACTGACGGAAAGCCAGCGTCGACAAGCGCCTGTGCGCGTTCGATCCCGACTTCGGGTTCGGTCTCTGTGTCCTCCCGACGGATTTCGATTTCGTAGGGCACGTCCTCGTCTTCGAGTTGGAGCCCCGGAAGCACGCCGGCGTCCTGAATCGGTGCGCCCAGATCACCCAGGTCGCCGGTGGCCGGCTGGAGCACGCCCACTCTTGCGTCGTGGTCGTCGCCAGCGCCGGCACAACCCGCCAGTCCGGCTGTCAATCCAGCGGCTCCAATGCCTTTTAACACGGTCCGTCTGCTTGTCTTGTGTGACATACTCACACTATTGACAGGGAGACATACATATAATGACTTCGATGGTAGCGTCGATATCTGCCGGCCGGGACGGTCCCGACGTTTTACTTAAATTCCCACTATTTTGCGGTTTTTCACCACTTTTCCTTTGAATCGTCACCGAAACGCCGTCGTCATGCAGTGGTTTTTTAATGAACAGTGATGCACAGACACCTTGGGATGTCATCCTCTGACAGAGAACAATGGGCGACTCGTATCGGGTTCATCCTCGCGGCGGTCGGCAGCGCCGTGGGGCTCGGAAACATCTGGCGGTTCCCGTTCCAGGTCGGACAGGAGGGCGGTGCCGCCTTCCTCGTGGTGTATCTCGCATTTATCCTTCTCATCGGCCTGCCGGCGATCCTCGTCGAGTTCGTGATCGGTCGCCGGTCCGAACGGAACCCGATCGACGCGTTCGATCGACTGGGCTATCGGGCGTGGACAGCCGCCGGCGTACTGGGCGTGATGGGTGGGTTCATCATCATGTCCTTCTACTCGATGGTCGCCGGGTGGGTGACCCGATACACGCTGGCGAGTGCAACGGGGGCGTACTTCGCCGAACCGGCCGAGTACTTCGTCGATATCGCCGCAGGAACCGACGCGCTGCTGTTCCATCTCCTGTTCATGGGCATCACTGCGATCATCGTGGGCCTCGGGATCCAGCGCGGGATCGAGATGGCGGTGAAGGCGCTTGTTCCGGCGTTGGTTGCCCTGATGATCGTGCTGATCGTCTACGGGTTCACGCTCGACGGCGCCGTACAGGGGTACGCCTACTACCTCTCGCCGGAGCCGGGAGCGGTCGCGGCCAACTGGACGTCGATCCTGCCGGCGGCGGCGGGACAGGCGTTCTTCACCCTCTCGTTGGGGATGGGGATCATGATCACCTACGCCTCCTACATCGACGACGACCGGAGCCTCGTGGGTGACGGCGCCTGGATCGTCGGCCTGGACACCGCGATCGCGATCATGGCCGGCCTGATGATCTTCCCCGTGCTGTTCACTATCGGCGTCGAGCCCGGCGCCGGCGGGGCGGGCGAGCTGTTCATCGGCGTCGGGGGCGCCATAGCTGGATTGCCCGGCAGCCGGATCATCGGCGTGCTGTTCTTCGGTACGGTGCTCGTGGCGGCGCTGTCGTCGGCGATCAGCCTCACCGAAGTGACCGTCTCGTTCCTCATCGACCGGTTCGGGCTCGACCGACCCGTCGCCACGGGAATCGTCGCCGGCGGGATCTTCCTTCTGGGAATCCCGACGGCGCTGGATTTGGCCGTCCTGGAGCTGTACGACCAGGTGACTGCGGAGCTGTTCCTCCCGCTTACGGTGTTCCTGCTCGTGCTGTTCGTCGGCTGGTTCTACGACGAAGCGCTCGACGAGGTGAGCAAGGGCGTCTCGGTAGCGTGGCTGCCCGGCG
Source organism: Halalkaliarchaeum sp. AArc-GB (assembly GCF_031432225.1). Classification (NCBI taxonomy): domain Archaea; kingdom Methanobacteriati; phylum Methanobacteriota; class Halobacteria; order Halobacteriales; family Haloferacaceae; genus Halalkaliarchaeum; species Halalkaliarchaeum sp. AArc-GB. The sequence continues at coordinate 230,465 of NZ_JAVKGM010000002.1, forward strand.
CCTGGCTGTGGCACGTTCGGACGATCATCCTGGTCGTCATCGGCATCACGCTAGTTCTCAGCGTGCAGGGGCTGATCGAAACACTCCCTGAGACGATCGAGGCGATCGACCTGCTGTGATCGGCTGACGACTGACGAATCTGCAGTTTTCGGATCGCCATCTCCGTCTTTCGATAACGACAGACGAGATCCGTCACAGGAGCGTCAACAGTCCCAACATCCCCAAAAACCCGACGACGGTTCCGACGGCGAGTTCGGCTCGGCCGCCACCGGGTAGCCCCTCGCCCGCGGTGACTCCCGCCGGGAGGAACTCGGCGACGACGAGATACAGTAGCGCCCCGGCGGCAAAGCCGAAACTCACGGGAAGCAGTTGCTGAAGACTCGCAGTCAACAGGTACGCGCCGACCGCCCCGATCGGCTGTGGGAGCCCCGAAAACACCGCCCAGCCGACGACCCGCCACCGCCCCATACCGGAGGAGACGAGCGGAATCGCGATCGCCAGTCCCTCCGGCACGTTGATGATCGAGATCGCGATCAGCATCGAAACCGCGAGCGTCGAGACCGCGAACTCGCCGGCGACGAAGGCGACGGTTGGATCAAGGTCGGCGAACGCAACGCCGACCGCGATCCCTTCGGGGAGACTGTGAAGCGTGAGCACACCGACCACCAGGATCATGGTCCGTCGGTCGGGTGAGGCGTCGGGACCGGTAAACAGGTCGTAATCTTCGAGCAACCGATCGACGACGTAGACGAACCCGACGCCGGCGAGACAGCCAGCCGCGACGTGTGTGAACTCCCCGTCTGCAGCCCCCTCGACGAGCAGTCCGAACGACGCCGCCGACAGCAACACGCCAGCAGCGAGCCCCCACAACACGACCAGCCACTGTCCGGAGATCTCCCGGACGAAAAAGAACGGAATCACGCCGAGTCCCGTCGCGAGGCCGGTGACGAGCCCCGCTACGAAAACGATCGCCAGCTCGCCGAACAGTGGCATCGTCCGCCCGTTCCATCGCCCGGGATAAATACCCGCCCGTCTCGCCTCCGAGAGATCACATCACCCAAAACCAACGTGTGCTACTCAGTCGGGACCAACGTGTGCTACGCCGTCTCTGCGGGGGGATAACGGTCCTCGACGGGTTTCACGACGTACTCCACCCCCGCCTCGGACAGCAGGTCCCTGATCTTCTGTACCCCCGTTTCGGCGTCGACCTCCCGGGCACGGTAGTGTCGGATCGGATGCCGGATCCAGGAGGGCTCCCAGTGGGCATACACGTCGGTCGACTCCTCGTCCGGGCCGACATAAAGCCCGAGATGGAGCTGATAGTGGCTCCGCAATGCTCCCCGGGGATAGCACACCCAGCTGGCGACGGTCACCTCCGCGGGGGCGGCGTACTCCCGTCGCTTGAGCGAGGAGACGAGGTTCCTGATAAACCCCAGTCGATGGAGTTCAGCCTCGAACAGTTCGTAAGGCTGTCGAATCGTGAGCGCGTACTGGTCGTGGGGCGTCGTCCGCTCTGCGTACAGCCCCAGAATCGAAATCGGGGCGTGCAACAGCGAGGCGACGTGCTGTCGAATCCGCTCGAAGAACCGGAGTTCGTGCGTCATGTGTTCACATTAGGTTCGATCGGCTTCAGCGTATGCCCGGCTCGTTGACGACCGGGTTGCACCTTGGCACGGATCCCCGGCAGTCGACTAGGGAGACATTCAAAAGTACAGCGCAAGTGCGATGACCAGCGCGAGGACGAAAGCGAGAACGAGGACACTGGTCTCCACGCTCAGTTTGAATCCCGTTTCGCTGAATGGGGTTCGTTGCTGGTGACGGTGATATCGCTCGAGGAGACGCGGTGAAAGGGCAGAAACGATCCGATTCCGGGGAGCCCGAACGACGTCGATCGCAGCGTAAATCACCGTGTCGGCGGTCTCGTCGCCGATCGTCCGCCCTCCACGATCGCGGACCGTCCCGAGAATCCACCAGCCGGCGTCGGCCGTCGTTCTGTTGGCCCCTGCGGCGACGCTCGCAATCGCACGTGAGACCGCTCGCGTCCCCCGAAAGGCCAGCGGATCTACGACTCGATCGACGTCGACGCCGCCATGGAGTCGATCGAGGATTTTCTTCGAGAGGACGAACCCGACGAGGCCGGTCGCGACGATGGCGACACCCTCGAGGAGGTGTGACGTCGAATACGGATCTGTCCCCCAGGCGTCCCTCGCCGGAAGGAGCCCGAAGAGAAGTTCGTAAGCGAGCCCGAAAACGACACACGCCGCTGCGATCCCGCCGTAAACGATCCACTCCCCGCGGACCGTCTTCGGCACCGATACGGGCTCCCCTTCGAAGAACGCGTAATAGCCGAATTTGGCGAACGACATCACCGTCCCCACCCCGCCGGCGATCAACAGCCACCGCAGCACGGGCCGGTTCGCCGCCACGCTCGCGTCGATCACCATCCCCTTGCTTACGAATCCGTTGAACCCCGGCACCGCCGAAATCGAGAGTGCGGCGATCAGAAACACGACAAGGAGTACGGGACTGGCGGTCCCAAGCGCCCCGAACTCGTCGAGGCGGTTCCGTCCGGTCCGGACCACGATCGCACCGGCGATCATAAACAGCAGTCCCTTGTAAAGGACGTTGTTGAACAGGTGGGCAAATCCGCCGGCGATCCCGAGCGCAGATCCAATTCCGATCCCCGCGAGCATGTACCCCACCTGCGCCTGAATGTGATACGACAGCAGTCGGCGCATGTCTTTCTGTGCCAGTGCGTATCCTGCCCCGTAGATCGTCATCACGCCCCCGACATATGCGAGAACGAAGTTCCCCTCCGGAAACACCCGGTAGGCGGCGTAGACGGCGGTCTTCGTCGTGTACACACAGAGAAACACCGAAGCCATCACGTGCGGTCGGGGATAGGTGTCCGGAAGCCACGCGTGCAACCCGATCACGCCCGCGTTTATCGCGACCGCCGTCCCGACCAGCAGCGTCGGCAGCCCCGGAGTGATCCCCGTCCCGTCGAACTGGAGCGCGGTAGCCGTTGTCCCGCCTCCTGCAATCGCGTGAGCAGCGATCCCGGCGGCAAAGAGCCCGCCGCCGAGCCCGTGCCAGAGCGCGTACCGGTAGCCCGCACGGATCGCGTCCCTCCCGTGAAGCCACACCAGAAGCGTGCTCAAAAGCGCCATGATCTCCCAGCCGATCAACAGCCCGAGCCAGTCCCCCGCGAAAACAGCGAGGAACGCGGCCGCGGCGTAACCGAGAGCGACGGCGAGATGCCGCCGGTCGGCGTCCGTGATCGCACCGTATCCGACTGCAGCGGTTCCGAACCCGGCGAAGACGACCCCGACGAGCCGCGTGATCTCATCGACTTCGACGAGGATCACGTCGAACCCCAGAAATCCGACCGCAGGGCCCGTACCGGCGGGGACGAGGAGGGTCCAGATCGAGATCCCCGCCAGGACGACGCCGGCAAACGTGTAGCTGATCCGGTCCGGGAGGACGAGTGCAAGCAGGGCGGCGATTGCGACCGGGATCGCCGGAACGAGTTCGAGCCCGATCATGTGACGACCATCACCTCGAGCATCCAGTTCGACGTCAATCCGAGCAGGATGCCGACCACGGCAGCAAGGACGACGACGGCGGTCATGCCCCGCGTAACGGCGGGGCGGTCGCGGCGGTCGGATCGTTCCTCATCGAACGGTTTGAAGTAAAGTGCGTTGATGAACGGCACAGTATATCCGAGCGTCAACAGGGTGCTCACGACGACCAGGGCGGCGACGAGTACGGCGCCCTCCTGGATCGCACCCAGTGCGATATACCACTTGCCGACGAATCCGACGGTCGGTGGCAGGCCGATCATCGAGATAGCCAGCACGACGAACGTCCCACCCAGAAGTGGTGCACGATCGGCCAGGCCGGCGTACTCCTCGATCGTCCGGGCTCCGAACCGAAGAGAGAGCATCCCCGACAGGATGAACAGCCCCCCTTTCGCGAACCCGTGGCCCGCCATCTGGACAATCGCCCCGAACGTGGCCGTGTCGTTTGCCAGCGCCACACCGATCGCCACGAGACCGAACTGAGCAATCGTCGAGTACGCCAGCATGAGCTTTACGTGGCGCTGATACAGAGCCAGCACGTTTCCGACGAGCATGATGGCAACCATGCCGTAAAGGAACACCGCCTCGAGCGTGGGTACGACCGCCAGGAAATCCGGCGTGAACGCGGAGACGACGATCCGGACGAACGTGAAGACGGCGAGGGCAGGGACCGCCCCGGAAATAAGGGCGCTGACCGCGTCCGGCGCCGCCGCGTGGGCGTCCGCCAGCCAGCCGTGGAGGGGGAACAGCCCGACTTTCATCGAGAGGCCGACGACGATCAGGGCGAACGCGATCCGGAATCCGGGATCGGCGTACCCGACTGCCGCGATCGCATCGGGAAGCTCGGAAAGCAGCAGCGTACCGGTCCGGGTATAGACGACGCCGACCCCCATGAGAGCGACGACGCCGCCGGATGCAGCCAGGAACAGGTACTTGATCGCCGCAAACGTCGCCCCCTCCTTGTCGCTTGCAGCGACCAGCGTGATGATCGAAAGCGACGTGAGTTCGAGAAACACGATCACATAAAACAGATTTCCAGTAACCGCCAGCCCGTTGATGCTCCCGGCGAGAACGAGATAGCCGGCGTAAAATCGATTCCCCCGAGGACCTGCAGACCGGGTGTACGCGAGTGCTCCGGCGGTCATCGACGCACCGACGAAGAGCAACGTCGCCGACAGCCCGTCGGCCTGGAAGGGAACCGTCCGAACGTCCGGGACGTAAACGTACTCCCAGTAGATGACGCCGGAGGCGGCGACCTGTACAGTAATGAGGGCCACGACAGCCAGCGTGGAACTCAGCGTCACAGCGGCAATCGGCCACCCTGTGCGACGGACGGAACGCCCCATGTAAAGCGCGAGGACGGCTCCCGCGTACGGAAGCGCAACTGCAATCGGGAGCGTCAGTCCGGTGAGTATCATCGTCTCAAGTCTACGGGGATGTTCATTGTACCAGGGTCGCGATGACCTCGCGCAAGGCGGCCTCGATCCACGCCGACGCCAGCCCGAGCGTGAGCCCGACTGCCGCTGCGAGGACGACCGCGATCACCATGCCGGTCGTGACGTTCGGTCGGTCCGGTCGGTCGTCGTCGAACGGTTTGAAGTACAGCCGGTTGATGAACGGCACCGTGTACGCCAGCGTCATCACCGTGCTCACGACGACGAGAACCGCGATCAACCACAGCCCCTCCTCGATGGCCCCCAGCGCAATGTACCACTTCCCCATGAATCCGACGGAGGGGGGAAGCCCGATCATCGTAATCGAAAGCGCAACGAACGTCCCTCCCAGGATCGGCGCTCGCTTAGCCAGCCCGGCGTACTCTTCGAGCGTGTACGCGTCGAACCGGAGCGCGAACATCCCCGCCAGGATGAACAGCCCGCCCTTGATGATCCCGTGACCGAACATCTGCAGGATCGATCCGAACAGCGCTGTCTCGTTTGCGATCATCAGTCCAACCACGATAAGTCCGAACTGGGAGATTGTCGAGTACGCCAGCATGAGTTTAATCTGCCGCTGGAGGATCGCGAAGACGTTTCCGATCAGGAGACTGAGGATCGTTCCATATATCAATCCCTCAGCGATAATCGGATTGGCCGCGAGGAACTCGGTTGTAAAGACCGTGTAAATAACCCGGACGAACGCGTAGACGGCGACCGCCGGTAACAGTCCCGAGATCAGTGCACTGATCGCGCTGGGGGCGGCCGCGTGGGCGTCGGCCAACCAGGTGTGGAGGGGGAACAGCGCAATTTTGATCGCGAGACCGATCGTCATCAACGCGAAGCTCGCCACGACGACCGGATCAGAGTAGCCGACTTCGGCCAGCCGGATCGACAGATCCGCCATGTTCAACGTTCCCGTCGCCGCGAAGGCAAACGCGACCCCGAGGAGATACAACATCGCGCCGATAGTCCCGAGGATCAGGTACTTGAACGCGGCGTACGTCGACCATCGGGACTCCGCGGAGGCGACCAGCGCGTACGCCGCGATCCCCATCATCTCGAGGAAGATGTACAGGTTGAACAGGTCGCCAGTGAGGATGATTCCCATCATCCCGCCGGTGAGCAGCAGATAGCCGCTATAAAAGGCGTTCCCCCGCGGGCCGGCGGTCCGGGTGTACGCGAGCACGCCCAGCGCCATGAGAATGTCCAGGAGAAGCACTGTCCCCGAGAAGGCATCGGCGTACAGTTCGACGCCGAAGGGTGCGGGAATTCCACCCATTTCGTAGCGGATCGTGCCGGTGGCTAAAATCTCCACAGCGAGGACCACTGTGAGGGCGAACGTGATACCGAGTGAGGCCGCGGCGACCCACCAGCCGACGCGATCATATCGGAGGCTAGCGACCACCGGGATGACGGCGGATAAAAGCGGGACGAGGACGATGACGCTGGCCAGCCAGGCGAGTTCGCTCATGTGAGCGCCACCCCGAGTGCGAACGCGATGACCAGTGCAGTCAGGTACAGGCACGAACGGAAGCTGAACTTCGTCCCCGTTTCACCCGGCGTACGCCGGGCGCGTCGACGGTAACGGTCCTCGTATTTCGAGGGGAGCAGCCCGGCGATCGTCTCGACGGGATCGCGGACGGCACGCGCCACCTCCCAGCCAGTGGCGCTTGCCCGGTCGTCGACTGTGCGATACGTCGCGCTGATGGCTCCGACGAACCATCGTGTCCCGTAAAACGCCATTCGATCCTGGAGAACGCCGACGTCAACGCCACCGTGGAGTCGATCGAGGACACCTTTGGCCACCACGAATCCGACGAGACCGGCTGCGACGATCGCGAACCCGTCCAGAAGGTGGGACGTCGAGTACGGATCCGTAGCCCAGGCGTCAGTCGCCGGCAACAGGGAGAACAGCGCCCCGTAATTGAGCCCGAAGAAGACACAGGCGACCGCGATCGCGACGCCGACAGCCGCGTGTTGGAGTGACGTCTCCCCGAGCCCCCTCCCGGTCGTGTTCCCGAGTCTCTCGCCGGTTCCTTGGAGGAACGCGTAGTAGCCGAACTTGGCAAACGACATCACCGTCCCAACCCCGCCGGCGATCAACAGCCACCGCAGCGCCGGACGGTCCGCCGCCACGCTCGCGTCGATTATCATCCCCTTGCTCACGAACCCGTTGAACCCCGGTACGGCCGAAATCGACAGTGCGGCGATCAGAAACACGACGAGAAGAACCGGAGCAGTGGTACCGACAGCTCCGAACTCGTCGAGGCGGTTCCTCCCGGTCCGGAGAACCAGGATCCCCGCGACCATGAACAGCAGACCCTTGTAAAGGACGTTGTTGAACAGGTGGGCGAACCCGCCAGCGACACCGAGCGCCGACCCGATTCCGATGCCCGCAAGCATGTATCCCACCTGCGCCTGAATGTGATACGACAGCAGCCGGCGCATGTCTTTCTGTGCCAGCGCGTATCCCGCCCCATAAACCGTCATCACGCCTCCGAGGTACGCGAGGAGGAGCTGTCCGTCCGGGAACGCTCGATAGGCGGCGTAGACAGCGGTTTTCGTCGTGTAGACGCAGAGAAACACCGAGGTGGCGACGTGCGGTCGCGGGTAGGTGTCGGGTAGCCACGCGTGCAACCCGATCACCCCCGCGTTAATCGCGATCGCAGTCCCCACCAGCAGCGTCGGGAGTCCCGGCGCGATCCCCGTCCCGTCGAACTGGAGTGCAGCCGCCGTGAACGTACCGCCAGCCACGGCGTGTGCGGCGACCCCGGCTGCAAAGAGGCCGCCCCCCAGGCCGTGCCAGAGCGCGTACCGGTAGCCCGCCCGGACCGCGTCCCCCCCGTGAAGCCACACCAGGAGCGTGCTCGAAAGCGCCATGATCTCCCAGCCGATCAACAGCCCGAGCCAGTCCCCCGCGAAAACGGCCCACAGCGCTGCGCCGACGTAGCCCAGCGCCGCCGAGAGATGCCACCGGTCGAACCCCGCGGCGTCGGCGTACAGGACCGCGAGGGCGCCAAAGCCTGCAAACGACAGCCCGACCAGCCGCGAGACGTCGTCGACCGCAACGACGACCAGGTCGTACTCGAGGAACCGGACCGTCGTCCCGGTTCCGTCCGGGAGCAGTGCGATCCAGCCGAGAACCCCGAGCAGGACGAGCGAAGCCGTCCAGTGGGCCGGTCGTCGGGGAAGTACGAGGACGAGCACGGCAGCGACGAGGACCATTGCGGCAGGTGGATACGCCAGTACGTCGGTCGGAATCGTCCCCGCGAAGAGGGCTGTCGGAGCAGTCACGGAACATCACCCCCAGTGGACCACTCGACGGCGAGGCCGACGAGGTCGTACAGCCCGGTCGCCCACGGGACGATCCCGAAGACGACGACGAGCGCCAGTGTTGCGAGAATCGGCCCGAGCATGAGAAGCGACGTTTCGTCAGTCCACGACTCCACCCGCTGGAACTGCTCTGCGTCAGTGCCCCTCTCGCCGCCCCCGAACGGCCCGTCGATGAGCGGCTTCGGATCGGCGGTCTCCTGCGTCTCGAAGAAGGCGGCGGAGACGACCGGCCAGAAGTATGCAACGTTGAGAACCCCCGAGACGACGAACAGCCCGACGACGATCTCGCCGGCCTCGAACCCGCCCTGGAGGAGGTGCCACTTGCTCGTGAAGCCGGCGAAAAGCGGGATGCCCGCCATACTGGCGCTCGCAAGCGCGAACGCTCCCATCGTCACCGGCATCCGTGCTCCGGCTCCGACCGCATCGCTCACGTCGTCGAGGTGAAGTTCGACGTGTAACGCGCCGGCACAGAAAAACAGCGTCAGCTTGGCGAACGCGTGTGCCGGCAGATGCAGTAGCGCACCGGTGATCGCAGCCGGCGTAAGCAAGGCGATGCCGAGGACGATGTACGACAGCTGTGCGATCGTCGAGTACGCGAGCAGCCGTTTGATGTTGTCCTGCCGGAGTGCGAGCAGGCTGGCGAGGAGGATGGTCGCACCGGCTGCGACCGCAAGCAGGACGGCCAACCCGAGTGCCTCGGCTGTAGCGGGACCGAACACCTCGAGGACAGTCCGGGCGATGCCGAAGACCCCGGACTTCACGACGGCGACGGCGTGCAGCAGCCCCGAGATCGGCGTCGGCGCCACCATCGCGCTGGGAAGCCAGGAGTGCAGCGGCATCACCGCCGCCTTGACTCCGAACCCCACGACCAGCAGCGCGAACGCCGTCCGGGCGATCGAGGGATCCGTCGCGGCGAGGCCGGCGATTCCACCGGGATCGAACGTCACCGTCCCGGCCGCCCAGAACACGACCAGCGTCCCGGCGAGCGCGACGACACCGCCGCTGAACGCGTAGACGAGATACTTGTAACCGGCCTCCCTGGCGCTTTTCGATTCGTCGTGTGCGACCAGTGGATAGGTGGCGACCGTCAACAGTTCATAAAAGACGATCAACACGAGCAGGTTCGTGGCGAACGCAACACCCAGCGTCGCACTCAGGCTCGCCGCGAGTCCGGCGAAAAAGCGCGTCTGTTCGTCCGCAGACAGGCCCCGCATGTAGCCGATACTGTAGACGGCGGTGACGACGTATAGTCCACTGGCGACGAGCGCGAACACCATCCCGAGCGGCTCGGCCTGGAAGGCGAACTCGACGCCGGGGACGAGCGTCCCGAGGTCCGTCGTCGGGCGTCGTCCGGCGAGAACAGCCGGGGCCAGACTCGCGACGAGGCCGAACTTGAGGAGGGCAACGACGACGGTTACCCCGTCCCTGACGTTCGGCCACCGACCGAGTCCCATGATGAACAACGCCGCGATTCCGGTCACGAGGACGGCAGCGAACGGACGCCAGGAGGTGACCTCGACGGCGGCCGAAAGAGGGAGGATCTCATTCATCGGCGAGCGCCTCCTCGATCTCTCTCACGTCGGTCGTGCCGAACTCTGCGTACAGGCGGATCACGATCGCCAGCGCGAGCGCACTGAGCGACACCGCGATCACGATCGCGGTCAACACGATGACGTGAGGGAGGGGATTGGCGTGCGGACCCGGTTCGTCGACCAGCGGCGGATTGGCACCCTCGATGTAGCCGATCGAGACGAACAGCATGAACACCGAGATCTGCATCAGACCGAGCCCGATGACCTTCTTCACGAGGTGTGGGTCGTCGATCAGCGTGTACAGACCGATTATGAAGACCGCGAGAAACATCAGGTAGTAGTGGTGGACATCTGGAACGACAGGGTCGATCACGCACGATCACCGCTCTCCCGAACGGGCTCCCGAACTCCGGCTCCGATGACGAGAAACAGACCCGAGACCATCCCGCCCACGATGAGCCCGATCGCGACCTCGACGATTTCGACAACGATGGTCACCGGAATCGGGAAGACGAAGACCTCCAGGGTCGCCCCGCCCGCGGCGATCGATCCCGCACCGAGGGCGCCGAACAGCCCGAACCCCACGAAGGCACCGCCGGTCACGACGCGGTCGTCGAGCCACTCGCGAGTCGGCTGGAGTCCGAACGCGAGTCCGAGGAGCACGACCGTCGCCCCGATAACGACACCGCCCTGGAACCCGCCGCCTGGAACGTGAGCGCCGTAGAGAACGAGATACCAGCCGTACGTCATCACGAACGGGGCTGTCGTCCGGGCCGCCGTCGTGATTATCGGACTGCGTACGTACGGCGGATGACTCGGGCCCCTCGAATCGGTGGGTGAGGCAGCGTTCCGGCCGGGTTCGGGATCGGAGTCGGATCCGATTGCGGGATCTGTCACGTCAGCACCTCCCGTTCGAGGACGATCAGGACGCCGACAGCGGCGGTGAAGACGACCACGGCCTCACCGAGGGTGTCGAGCCCCCGAAAAACGACGAGCACCGCCGCGACTGCGTTCGACAGTCCTGTCTCCTCGAGCGTGTGTCCCACGTAGAAGCCGTACGGAGTCAACGATCCGTCGGGATACGTCTCGCTTACCGCCGGTGCTGTTGGGTCGCCAACGTCCGGGAGCCCAGTGATGGCGAACAACAGCGGAACCGCCAGCGCAACGACCACGGCGAGTGCGCGGAGGTTTATCGACCGGAACAGTCCTTCTTCCTCGGGGTCGGCGTCGGGCACCCCTCGGCTCGTCAGAATCACCGCGAGAACGTACAGCACAGACAGGATACCACCCCCGACCGCCGCCTCCGCCAGGGCGACGTCGGGCGCCGCAAGCAGGATCCAGACCAGTCCGAGCCCCAGACTGAACACCGCGAAGGTGGCAATCGCTCCCACGATGTCCTCGAGGAGCGCCACGAGAACTGCCATCAGGACCACGAACGCCACCAGAACGAATTCGACCAAAATCACGGCTCCTTCCCCTCTCCTTCCGCAAACTGCTCCTCGAGGTGTGATTCATCCACGTCCGACCGCGGCGAGACCAGTTCCCCCGACCCGTCTTCGGTCCTGATCCAGACCGCCGCGTCCTGGAGATACGCCGCCCGGGAGATGGCGTGGCTTGCCGTCGGATTGGTGATGTAGATAAACACGAGCAAAAGCAGCATCTTGACCACCACGATCTGGACACCGAAGTGGATCGCCACCGCAGCGACGGCGAAGCCAGCCCCGAGGGTGTCGGCCTTCGATGCGGCGTGTGCCCGGGTGTAAATGTCGGGGAGACGGAGGAGTCCGACCGCGCCCACGAAGGTGAAGAAGACGGCGGCGGCGGTGAGCCCGATCACGACGGCAGTCTGGATCGTCATGCTCACTCGACCCTCCCTTCGTGGTATGTGAACCTGGCGATCGCGAGGCTCAAAAGGAAATTCAACAGCGCGTACACCAGCGCGATGTCGACGTACTCCGGGCGGTCGAGGCCGGCAGCGAGGAACACGATGACGATCACCGTCGAGGTGCCGATGACGTTCACACCGATGAGCCGATCCTGGGTGGTCGGCCCGGTCGCGACCCGGTAGGACACCACGACGGCCATGAGAATGACGAGCCCGGCTGCACCGAGCATCACGGTTCCGGCGAGTTCACTCATCCGCGGGACCCTCCGTGGCCTGCGCGCCGGCGTCGGCTTCCGGCGTCGGGATGTCCTCGGGCTCCTTTGCGGGATCGATCGGGACCGAACCGACGAGTTCGACGACTGCGTCCCGCTCGATCGGCCCCGGGAGGTCCAAAGCTGATCGGCCCCGAAAGACGAACTGGATCGCCCGCTCCCGGCCTCCCTCGAGGAGATCGCGACGAGTGCCGGCGGTCATTGAATGCACCAGCAGATCGTTACCGTCGGCGTCCACCGTGAGCGTTCCCGGGGTAAGGGTGAGGCTGTTCGCGAACCCCGTCACCGGAAGCCCACCCGAAAGCGGCGTGTCGATCCGATCCAGATAGGTTTCGAGAGGGAGCGACGGATGCAACACCACGTACGCGATCACGACGTTTGCCTTGAGAATCTCCCACAGGAGGTACGGAACGTACGCGATGCCCCGAACCACGACGTGGGGACCCCGCGCTGCCCTGGGCGTGGTTTCGAAAACCACGTTCCTGAGGAGTCCGGCGACGACGAGTGCCGTCAGCGCACCCGTCACCGTCGCGTAGAGATACCGCTCGCCCGCGACGGCGAGATAGAACCCGAACGAGAGGAGGAACACGCCGCCGAACCGGACGACCTCCGCCCGCGAGGGGAGCCGCCGTTCGGCAGTGACCGCGGGTCGGTCGTACGGAACGCCCTCGTCTTCGAGCGCGGCACCGATCGAGTGGAGGTCGGGATCGGTCGCGTCGATCGCGTAGTTCGGATCCAGGACGACGAGTCCGATCCCGTGCTCGTCGACGTACCGGTGGATCTCCTCGGCGTGGTCGGTGGGATCGGCGAGATACCGATCCGGCGCGACGAGCGCGGTCGTGACGGAAACCGACGAGGGAGCCGTTTCCCGTGCGCGCTCTTCGGCCCGGTTCAGTTGGCGGTCGGTGGCCACCTCGACGTCGTCGCGAACGTGGGGCAACACACGGATCAGATGCAGCGTGACCGGAGCGTCCGATTCGACAGCCTGGTCGCCAGCCCGCTCGACTGCGGCGTCGATCACCGCCGGCAACGTTGGCGACTGCGACACTGGGAGAAGGACGTCACTGGATACGTTCACAGCAGTCACCTCGGCGTTTCGGAGACGGCCGGCCACGCGTCCCCCATCCGCTGACGAACCGGTGCCGTGTGAACCCCGCACATACGTGTTAGTTCACAGAAACGTGTCAAATACGTTTCGTCGATTCCCGTTGTCCGGTCTCTGACTGTCCCTGGATACCTCTCGCGACCTGTAAAATGCGGCCCAGTCAGTCACAATCCACCGGATTGGTCAGACGTCCCATCCGGAGATCCCGATTCGGTGCCACTCTCCCTCGTATCGACCGTACTCGAGGTCGCCGGGGACCTCGGATTCCAGCTCGGAGAGGTAGTCCTGGAGGGCGTTTGCAGCCCCCTGATTCGGATCCGCCTCACCCTCCTCGCCCGGGTCGTCGTCACACACCTCCAGTCGGCCGTCCTCTTCGCGAGCAGTCAGGAGGAGCTGTTCGACCTCCTCGGGCGGTGAATCGATCGTCGTCCCCCGTTCGGCAAAGATCAGGTCGGCGAACGCCGCCGTGTCGCCAGCGACGTGGTCGGCGGCGTAGGCGAGCCGGCGTGCAGACGACGTTCCCTCGCCGAGGTCGTCGATCGCGAAGTGTCCCCCGCCGGCCCCGAGATACGATTCCTCGATTCCCGCCGCCAGGTGTGAATCCTCCTGGTCGTCGGGGTCGAAATACGCGACGACGAACGGTCGGGATTCGAAGTCGCGGTCGCGCTCCCGGGACGCGAACAGTTCCGGCTGGTAGTCGACAGCCTCGCCGACGCGGAGCCGATCCTGGAACGGGAGCTCCGCGTACGACAGCGTGTCAGCCGGCTCCGGCTCCGCGGGAACGTCCTCGTCTCTGCGGAGGCGATACTGTGGGCCCGTCACGTCCCCCTCGGAGACGACCGTCGAGGAGAACTCGTAGTAGTCGTCGCCGGTTCGGTAGTAGGTCACCCACCCCAGCGGATCGCGGTGTATCGTCTCGATTTCGACGTCGTCGCCGTCGAGCACTCGATCGAGGAGCGTCTCGAACAGTTCGGGGCGGTCCGCCGTCGCGGGGGCGGCCTCGCGGTCGGCAACGTCCTCGGCATCGACTGGAGAGAAGATGACGGTTCGACCCTGGGAGCAGCCGCCACCGACGGAGAGACAGCCGGCGAGGCCTGCGGTCGACACGGCAGCGACACTGGACAGGAGGGCACGGCGGCGCATAGTCGGTGTTCGGGGTCGGGATACGAGTGTTTTGTGCCGGGAGATGGTGGAGAGGTGTCGCGCATCGGCGGAGACGAAAGACAAAGCAATGCTTAAGTTCGGACGTCGGGTAGATTGGTTCGCGGGTTGGTGGTCTAGCCAGGTTATGACGGCTCCTTCACACGGAGCAGGCCGGCGGTTCGAATCCGCCCCAACCCATACGCTCACTTCGTTCGCGTGAATCCCCAGACTGCAGAGGGGCCCTTATAATAAACCGACCTCCTTGGCCAGTTCATTCCAATAGGTTCCCTACTTCGTCCCGGAGCCTTGTGGCGTTTTTACCGAAGAAGCCCACCTGCTTAATGCTTGCTACTTGTTGACAGAGTGTTATCTGACTCGGGGCACTGTACAGCCTTACTCACCTAATCCAGAATACACCCTTGTTGAATCAAGCGCGTGAAATACGTCAAAAGAGGAGCGTTCATATAATTGGTTTCAAGGGAGTGATTTCACATACCTATCTGGCCAAGCATTTGTTAGATAAAACGTGCGTATTCAACGGGTTTAAAAATCGCATTGACGACCATTTAACACAAATGAGTCCGTGTTCGAGTCCATGATACAAACTCAGATTGGCGAACTGATTGTCGGTTCCTACCTTCGTATTATCCAGGATTGCGAATTGGTTTCCTACAACCAGCGATCGAAGGATGCAGGCCGCCAAATGGAAATTGACGTTCTCGGAGTTGAATCGCAATCTGGCGAGCAAACTGTCTATGCCTGTGAGGTCGTGACCCATCTTCATGGCACACTCTACTCCGGTACCCCCGACGAAGGATGGTGGAATAAGTATGGGAATGAAGGCTATCAATACACACTCAATCGACTTTGGGAGAAATTCGAGGAAGACCTCGATCTGCTCAAAGATGTCTTCGATGACGCTGATAATTATCGTCTTCAGTTCTGGTCGCCGGTCGTTCCCAAAGGGACGCTTCCTGAAGGATTTGAAGAGATGCAAGAACGGTTTCGGGACAAACACGGCGAGGATATTGAGGTTCTAATCAATGAAGACTACACGGTTAAGATTAGAGAGCTGGAGAAGGAAGCCGCTCGTACTAAGAAGAGTTATGACGAGCCTGCGTTCAGGTTCCTCCAGGTTCTCCAGCACCTCAGAGAATAGTGATTTCCGTAGTTAGCTATTTTGTTTGCTGAAACATCCGGTAGGTAGGTGTGCTGGATGACCGACGAAGATACACATCAACTAACTCGTGTGTACTATGATATTCAAAGATATGCCCTACAGTTATTGTCTAATGAACCTGTTCCGGATCTCTATTTTGACGCTGTATAACCAGCAAGAATGGAAGTATGGTGTTCAAACTACCCCCGCCTGACTTCGGGAACATCGATCAACTGGCGCGGTTAGAGACATAAAACGGCAGTACTCCAACGCTCATATAATCCAGAACATCACCGAGTCCATGGTGAAAGTCAGGTTATATATCCATCTACTCGTTCCCTGATGGACACCAAATTTAAAACAACAAGAACATCCCCCGGATCGACACGCTAATGATCGACCTGGATTTCGAGGGTTCAAAAGACGCCCCGGATTCGGAGTGGGCGCGAGAGATGAGCGCCCTTCTCGTCCGAACCCGGATGATTGCAACGGCGCTGTTAGAAGCCGACCGCGAGCAATACTGGCGGGCTTCGCTGTCCGGTCACAAGGGCGTCCACCTGTACGTGGATTTCGAAGCCCTGGACCGAGAGATCGGGACGGCCAACCAGTTCCGGAACGGCGTTGCAGAATACACCAATGACTTTCTGGAAACACTCAAAGACGAAACCGGGTTGACCAATCTGGACGACTACATTGACGTTGTTTCCGGGCGGGACTTCGCCCGGCTAACTCGTCTTCCGAACACGATACATGACGGTGCAACCGAGCGATTCGGTGAAACCCGATTTTGTGTTCCGGTAACAATCGAAGAACTTGCACAGATTACTCCCAAGGAGTATATCAATCTCACCCGGCGTCCTCGTCCAATTCCGGATGGGTGCAAGCGTGTTACCAGCAAGAACGCCCGCCGACTGCTCACCCGTGCGATACGAGTGGCACCGGACACGGGGCGCGTTCCTGTTGTAACCAACTCTGCGGGGAGCAAAGATACTGGCCGAGTGAAGACATATCAGGAAGAAACTGTGAACGATGCAATGGATCTTGACCGGTTAAAGATTCATCTTCGACCGTTCACCTGGGATTTCCGAGAGCGAGAGGATATGTTTTCCCACGGCCATGAATCGCACATAATGGAGATCAACTCAAACTCTGCCGAGTTTGTCCGCACTCATTTTGATACCACCAAAACAAGCCATATTTAATCACAAATTCATAATTGTGATGGTTACACCCTAAATCACACGCATGCACGGCGAGACATGATGAAATCTGCGTGTTAAATAGATACTTTTATGTGTCTGGGTATCATTTGTAAAAGGGGGGAGAAGTGCGACGGGTTCTGCGAGAAATCAGTTATCCAGGAGTGGAGGGTATCATATCCCTTAATGTAGTATCTCCACCGACCGGTCAGCCATAACTTCACCACAGTTGAACCAGTTGTGGTGTTGTTAAGAATAGTTAGAAACCCCTCAGAGACATACATGTCTATAAGCACGAAAAACCTCGAAACACGTCTCGAACCGAGCCAACTGTCTGAAGATCCATATCGAGAACCATTCGAAAAGGAGACGGCGATTCATATGGAAGGAACAGACACGCACTACACGATCACCTCATACAAGCGAGTAGCATTTGCGAAGCTACTTGCCCATCCTGAATTCTCCGTGAGTAATCTTTCTGTTCTTGACGGAGACGATCAATACCAGTCGATTAATTCGCTTTCTGTAGTCGTTGACAATCCTCAACTAACCATCATCGGCGTCACGGGGCAACTGCCAGTTGGCTCCGTGTCTATTGGCTCCACACGCAATAGTAACAGTCAGGCAGATATTGTGAAGCGATTCTACTAATAATTCAGTAGCAGGTACGTGCTATCGGTCTGTTAATTCACGAACTGACGTACTCTACACTAAGAGAGAGAAGTCTATGTTATGATGCCAGAATCACCAGACTGTGAACCGTTCATGCAAATAATCGACGGACAGAGTATATAAACCCAGACGTGAGTCTATCTTCGTTCATACGGAGTGAGTTACATCTCCGTCATGAATGAGGCGGCCTGTACAGGCCATCCGCTCAGAGCTTAATCACCCGACCTTATGTCAACAATAGATAATTCCACGGCAGATACAGTTTCGACCGATACGGCGATCACGGACATTCCCGATCAATGGAAAGAAATTCCTTGCGTTCAGTATGGCTTCCTCAAGGACAATGGCCCCAATCGCACACCAAAACTCCGTTGTATCTTTGATCCGATCCCAGATGACGCCACGACTGCCAGTCCTGTATATGTACTGACACGCGAACAGTATCAGCGCCAACAGCAGCGAAAAAATGGCTACGATGTTAAGCATTACACCTCGGTAGCAACAAAACTCCAAGACGAGTGCGAGGTTAACGACCGAGTTCTCTATCCAATCCACGTCGAGAGCGACGTGTACCCTGAGGAAGGGGCAGATACCCTCATCGAATGGTTCCACGAATTCGTGGAAGGCTACCTCAAGGTACCGTTCCCCACATGTGAGTTATACTTCTCAGGGAATCGCTCTATTCATGTCCATGTCCCCCGGTTCGTATCGGAAGAGAACCAACGAAAACGGCTCAAAGAACGAGCCAAGACGTTCTGTGAAGAAACAGACGCAAAGTTGGACTGTGCGCTCTACGATCGAAAACGACTGTTCCGACTACCCGGCGTAGAACATGCGAAGACCGGGCTTCAGAAAGTCAAAATTGAACCCGAGTGGGAACACAGCCGGATCATTCGAGAAGCATCTGTATCTGCCGCAGAAATCCCAGAGACGTATGAGGCAGTCCTACGGGGTGTTTTCCTCAAGCCTTCTCTGACAGCGAAGTCAATGCAGCTAACCGACTATAGGCCTCACGCCCTGTTCCGAACTCTTGATACGGACAAGACAGTGTTGGAAGTCTCCTGTGATAAACGGGAAATTGAAACACCCCTTATCGAACAGAAGGAATCTCCAGATGGTCCCATTGAGGCAATCAGATGGCATCAGTACAATGCCAAAGAGTTCTCACCGTATGCGCTCGCAACCGGGGGCTCTCGGAGTATTGCAGTCGTGAAAGTCAAGGGGACGCCATTCGCCCGGAGGAAGGTTAGAACTGGGAACAAAATCCGACCGATCCATGCCCTGATTCCGGCGTATTTTTATGGAGCGAGGGGTTGTGCGGGCAGAGAGTTTACGAAGGATCACAAACACGCACCGCTCCAACTCTCCAAGCGCGACTACGAGAAGTGGAACTTCGAGGTGGGTGAGAACGTAGTCATCATCGGCGGAAAAAGCAACCGATCTCGAATCTTTCGCGTTGAGCGGTGGCAGGCGACTGTCGTCGGTCATGCACTGACAGGCGAAGGCGCAAGTCGGCAAGACGCATTTGATTACTTAGAAAATGAGGGGTACGATATAGGATCGGCAGGAAAATCCAAATCAAAGCCGTTGACCGAGAAGTTGGCTCAAAAAAAGAAGACGAATTCAGGTCCAAACGCAACAACACCAGAAAATCTGAGTATCTACCCTGCTCGAGAGAATCCAAAATCAGCCGCCGAAAGGTATCAACGAACAGCCGAACAAGAAGGCATTGAGCGGTTATCCCATCCCGAGCTTGTCAGTGTTGCAAGCAAGCACTTAGCATATGGGTGGAATCCAACGTGGGAGTGGTTCAAAAATCAGTTTGGATCGAACTTCAGCCCAGAAGAGACGTGGAAACAACTTCGTAGTATTGTCCAAGAGTACCCCGAATATGATCATGTAGAGATTCCTCCAAAACCGTGTTGATCTCGAACACCATCTCAGAGTTTCAGATTGTGGAAAATGTGATGTTCTGGAGGGTATCGAGTCAATAGAGGCAAACTTCGACAATCCATCAAAAGGAGAATACTACCGAATCGACTATTCTTGTTCTAACTGTTTTTGAAATCATCGCGGTCCAGAAGATACGATGGGGAGTAGTACCGCCACACATACCACTGAAGCACCCAGACGATTTCTGCAAAGAGAAGGAGTTGTGCAGTCACCGACAACGACTCAAACTGGGTAGCACCCACGTAGATAGAAAAAGGGATCGCGGCCGTCCATATAAGAAACGAGACCACCCATAGAAACACGAAGACTGTCCCTTTCTTTCCAAGTAGTTCCGGATTCTTACGAAAATTCATCATCATTCCAACGAACGATTCAGGATGATTTGTGTGAGGTCCCTTCCCAGTAACTGCCACTTGAATTCCCCTAATAACTTCACCCCGTTTCAGGGGGTTTGCTTCTGGGCCACCCGGTCCGAACACGTTTCGTGATAGCCCGTGGAAGTACACCGCTGAAAGTAAACTGAAGAATGCAATCAGTGGAAGCCAAGGAAACTCAGGGTACCAGTCTGAGAGCCACGGGACACGCGGATTGATCATGAGTAGAACAAGGCCGGGGAGATATAGGCCAGCCATCCGGAGGTCAAAAAAGTCTCGGGCTACGGTCATGTAGTAGTCAACAAAGTTCGTCAATATAAAAACTGAATACTTATGTTAAATACGCATCCTGTATCTTGTACAACCTTGAGAACAGCCTTAGTGTAGCTTCAACCGTGACAGTATAACGTTATCTCCTCTGGGCGCGCATCTACTGGAATGGGAGGAAAGAAATATCTCGTCGATCTCAATGAGGAAGATCGCAAGACGTTGGAATGGTTCATTTCCACCGGTGAACGGAGAGCGCAGGATAACACACGCGCACGCATCCTTCTGAAAGCTGACGACGGGCTCACTGATGCGACGATCAGTGAGCACGTCGGTTGTCATCCACAAACCGTCCACAACGTCCGCAAGGACTACACCGAACGGGGGCTCGCGGCGATTCATCGCCGCAAGCCCGACCGGGAGTATGAACGCAAGATCGACGGCAACGCCGAAGCTCATCTCATCAAACTCGCGTGTAGCGAACCGCCAGAAGGACACTCTCGGTGGACACTACACCTCCTTGCCGATGAACTCGTTACCCTTGACGAGATCGACTTCGAGTCGATCTCTCACGAGGCCGTCCGACAGCGGTTAAAAAAACGCCCTGAAACCTCATCTCTCCAGCTACTGGGAGATACCTCCAGAACAGGACGCTGACTTCGTCTACTACATGGAAGATGTTCTCAATCTCTACCACGAACCGTACGACGAAACCCGTCCAGTCATCTGTTTTGACGAATCTAGCAAGGCTCTACGAGGACACGACCGCGACCCGCTCCCGGCCCGACCGGGAGCGGTCGCTCGTTCCGATCACCGCTACAAACGCAACGGGAAACAGCGACTCCACCTCTCGACAGAACCGCTAACTGGCTGGGTGAACGTCGAAATTACCGAGAAGAGGCGAACAACAGAATGGATCGACCGAATGGTCGAACTCGCAGATATTCACTACCCGGATGCGGACTGCATCCGGGTTGTGATGGATCAACTCAATACCCACAAGCCTGCTGCCTTCTACCAGTTCTTCCCGCCAGACCAAGCGCAGGCGTATCTTGATCGGTTTGAGTTCCATTACACGCCCAAGCGTGGGAGTTGGCTGAACATGGCCGAAATCGAAATTGGCGTCCTCAAACGACAGTGTCTTGATCGACGTATCTACCACGCAGCGACCCTCCGTGCGGAGGTCGCTGCGTGGCAAAAGCGCCGCAATACAGACAATCGATCCATCGACTGGCAATTTGCCACTGACGATGCTCGAATCAAGCTCCGCCAGCTCTATCCAGTTGAACTCAAAGAGAACCTATAGATTTAGAGTTGAAGCTACACTTAGCAACTTAATGAACGGGATTTCAACTGACCCGACAGTGTCTAAGGCGGAAATCCGTACATTGCGTCGGAATACATGAATTTGGCAAGAACATATGAAAACTCAGGTTCTGAGGATAACGAAGGGGTCTATTGTGTGGCACCATGCTTCCCTCTTGGGTGAACTGTACTTAACCACAAGAGTCACTGAAACCCATCAAAAGTCGGCTTCTGAAAGAAGTAAATGTCCAGCAGTGACCTCTACTCTGTGTACCAGATAATTCGGAGACTGTCGTCTATGTTCCTCCAAGTGGGCCCCTAATCTCCCCTTTAGTTGGTACCCTCTTGATTATTCACATAACCCCCATTAATAGATGTTCTCTGAATAGTAGTCTCGGTTGTAGTATTACTAAATAGTATCTCACGAGAACCTCGATATGTTATGGTGCGAGAATCACCAGACTGAGGCGAGGTAACCACGATGAAAGGAATCAATAGTATATAAACGATGAAATCAACCATCTGAGGGTCGAGAGGCGTCTTCGGGGAGAGTCTGATACAGACCTCGCGTACGCCCACGCGAGCCTGCACGCTCACTATGAAAGCCGAGAAAACCTCCTCTGTGAGAGTAGGGAGATGACCTTTGTCAGCTTCGATGATGAGCTCACGACGCTCACTCGCGCAGTAGCGACGGGTACTCGATGCCCGCCTATCTGGTTCCAGACAATCGTACTTGACGAGCGAACAGGCGTATTTGACGGTTTGATCTCAGAATGCGGGTTTTCTCGGCTCTCACGATCTTCTAAGGCCAGTTGACTCCCTCCCGAGCGGTACCTGCATGTAGGTACGAGAGAGACTGAGATACTGCGCTGTTTATATGTAGTCTCTGAGTTTCAAGACGTAGTCGTCCCGCAGTACCCTGTTTTTTGCAGCATGACATAGGTCTCTCTCCTGGAGAAAAACCAAACGGGGTACAGACACGGGCGGTCCCGGGAGTGTTACAAATTCTATAGATAACGCGGCCTGTGAACTCACCGAAAAGATGCCCATGCCAATAGCCCGCAAAATCGATGAGACGTGTCCACGGTGTAGCCGTTCGAATAACGTATGGATGTTCAAAAAGCAAGAAGGAACCGGCATCAAGAAATGCTATACCTGCAAGTTGTGTGACTGCGAATGGTCAAGGTGGGACAAGACTAATTCGTAGGCGTTCCTCTGCACCAGTATCCCGCATGAAGCAGTTCGACGAAGGCGATAGAATCCGGATTGATATTCCCGATACAACGGACGCAGATCACGACCGCTATCACGGAGTCCACGGAACGATCGTCGAGACACTGGAAGACGACGCAGGAGAAATAACCGGTGAACAGCAGGATGGGATGCTATTTCGGGTGGAACTGGAAAGCGGAGAGATCATAGATTTCCGAGGACGAGATCTTCGTCCACCAATCGATGGGGAAGCATAGTTGGAAAGGACAGTTCATCAACCCGCTTGACTCTATATTGAGCGTGTCATAAATACTCACTCTTGTGGTATGTTGAAAAGATCATTATTATTATTCTAGAAGGCATCGAGATTCCACATCTCTCGGTCGATATCTATCTTCACCGGGTCGTTGTGCTCAGCGCTCAGATTGTAGATCTCGGTCAGTTTCTCGCCGTCAAGAACCAGAATGCCTTTCTCTGTTAGTTCAGCCACCACCTGGTCGCTGAGTTCCTCGGGCATCTGTGGCGTGGCGATTACCGGAACGATCTTCCGGAGAGAACTTTCCATTATGTCGATATCAGAGAATTCCGGATCTTCCTCGCGGATCACCGCGGCAATCTCTTCAGTCCGGTCCAAGATTGATTCCTTCTCGGAGATCCGTTTGTTGGTGCATTCCACGAACAGGATTTGGGAGCCATTCGGTCTATGGGCTACTAGGTCCACCTCGTCGTAAGGCAGTCCTTCAGATTCACGGGACCAGTTCGGAATTTTGAAGTCAGATTCGCCGAACCACTGGACGAGATACCCCGCGGTACTTAACGTATTCAGGACCGCTATTTCGAAGACGTCAGGATTGTCACCCTGAAGATAGTCGGGGAGCGTGTCACGCTGGTCGTATTCGTCGAATATCCGGTACCGTGAGTTGACCGAGAGGCCACCTTCTCCGCTCCGGGTGTAGTGATCTTTGAATCCTAAGATTTCATCGCCGACAAAGAGGAGAATATACGCTCTTTCGACCTCGTCGAAATCAGGGTTCTCAGTGAATTTGAGCCGCCCATCGTCGGTTTCCTTGAGGTCTTCATCGGCAAATTCGATTCGCCATCCTTTCCGGGTACCGTAGGGTCGTTGCGGCAGAATGCTGACAGCGGCTTGGTCTTTGATTTCCTCCGGAATGACGACATGGACTACGTTGTCCTCGCTGACTGTGAATTCGATCCTTGTTTCCGCGAACACCAAGATCTCAGGATCGGATTTTGCCTTACCGCGGAAGTGGTGGTCGAAGTAGTGGTACTCACATTTGGCTATGTCGTAGTACGGTTCCTCCGCTCGCTGGATCCGATGCTCAAGCTCGTTGACGACTGTGTTGTACTCGTCTTCTTGGTCGGAGGAGAGCTCAACAGTGAAGACCACGTGAACCTCCGTGCTGGGCCGGTCTTCGAATACTCGGCCCTCACGATCACCTCCAAACCTCTGTTCTGGTCGATGCTTTAACATCTCGATGTTCACGCCCTCGCCTACCACCGACTCTCCCTCAACAAGATCCCATAGGAGGTCAAACGGATCGTTTACCGTCTGTTCTACGATTTTGAACGCACCTTCGGAATATGGGATCACCTCCTGCTGCTCCAATTCTTCCTCTGAAAGGATGATTTCAGCGTTTGGGACCGTTACGCCGTCTTCCAGTTTCACAGTTGAAGAACGAATCACTGCCGATTCCCACAGGTCACCGAACAATGACTCGTACTGCTCTAACTCGGATTCGCAATCTACCCCAGTCATTCAGTTATTAGAGGAGAACATGGTCACCCGTAATCAACCCTTGGCAGATTTAACTGAGTCCGAGTATTAGGCTGCGTGAAAGGTGATTAACCTCCTGAAGGGATCTGTTATCGGGTTCACATCGAAGCTAATGCTGCATTCGCACGATGTATCTTATACACCTCACACAATCTTTCAGTAACTGTCAGAACGGGAAGGCGAGTATGGGAGACGAGTCTGTCTGACAAATATTACTCCTGAGTTTGTTTTTCAAGTTCATCAAGTCGTTGGCGAAGAGTGACAAATCTAAAGTAAGCCAGTAGCACGAATAGAACGAAGGCAAACAACAATACCCAAAGCGTGAAGCCAATAGGAGCGGGGAAGACCTCTACCTTCACGTCTCTACTGATCGGTACTGTAGCCCCGAAAAAGTAGACGTAAACCCCAGTCAATAGCCGGATTCCAAGGCCACCGATTATTGCGCTTGCTGGTGCTAAAATAATCCACTTGAGTACTGGATGTCTGTCAAACCAAATACTCAGTGAACGAGAGAGATAGTGCACTCCCTCTCTTAATCGGGTGAAAGCTTCAATGAGATTGTCTGAACCCTTCTTAATGTTTGT